>NZ_JAEHBK010000004.1:0-313404 GCF_016483685.1 Bacillus cereus group sp. N8
GGTCACATCTACCTTTTATAGTATATGTATCGAAGTTGTTCCTCCCTAATTTATAAGACATTCCCCAGTGTCTAGAAGCAACTTCCATCCCTAATTAAATTGACATAAATTGTCCCCTTCCCTAGGCCATCTTTTATATGATGGTCTTATTTTTTTGTTTACTCTATCCTTTATGTAAAACTCCCTCTCTCTTTCACTCCATGTTCACATCTAGGTCACATCTACCTTTTATAGTATATGTATCGAAGTTGTTCCTCCCTAATTTATAAGACATTCCCCAGTGTCTAGAAACAGCTTCCATCCCTAATTAAATTGACATAAATTGTCCCCTTCCCTAGACCATCATATGCGATGGTCTATTTTGTTTTCTAAATAGATCATTTAACTTTTTTGCTTATTTTAGTAAAAGCAATCTATATTTAAATAGATATTTTTATACAAAATATTCAGAAAATATCGTCAAAATAGGCAGTTTTTCGGTACAATTAATTTAGAAAGTAATTCCCAAAAATAAGGGGGGGTTTTATTGAAACAAACAAAAGCAATCTTAATTGCATTATTTCTCGGTTTAGTTGTCGGACTCACTTTAAATTTAGCTGCACCATCCATTTTTGAACCATTAAATCAATATGTGTTCAATCCACTTGGTCAATTGTTTATTCGCCTCATTAAAATGCTAGTTGTTCCTGTTGTATTCATTTCTATCGTGCTTGGGGCTGCTGGGCTTGGAGACCCGAAGCAACTTGGAAGAATCGGCTTAAAATCAATTTCATTCTTTCTTGTAACTACAGCCGTTGCCATCTCTATTGCAGTTACATTTGCACTAATTATAAAACCAGGATCTGGCGGTAACTTTAAAACCGAAGGGCTTAAATATGAAGGTGCAAAAACCGAAACATCTTTCGTCGATACATTGCTAAATATCGTACCAGATAACCCAGCAAAAGCGATGGCTGATGGAAACATGTTACAAATTATTGCCTTTGCCGTATTAATCGGACTCGGTATTGCCATTTTAGGAAAACGAGTCCAAGGTATCCATTCATTACTTGAACAGGGCAACGAATTAATGATGTATCTTGTTAATCTCGTTATGAAATTAGCTCCAATCGGAACATTTGGATTGCTCGCTTCATCCGTTGGTAAAATGGGTCTTGCAGGCGTCGCTGCGATGTTCAAGTATATGATTGTCGTTATGTTGGTACTCATTATTCACGGTGTCTTCGTATACGGCGGCTTATTAAAAGTACTGGCAAAAGAAAGTATTATTCGTTTCTTTAAACATTTCGGACCGGTAATGGCAATTGGATTTAGTACATCTAGCTCTAATGCCTCTCTTCCATTTGCCATGAAAACCGCACAAGAAAAACTTGGAGTTCCAAAAGCGATAAGCTCTTTTGTACAACCACTAGGTGCAACGATTAATATGGATGGTACTGCCATTATGCAAGGTGTCGCGACTGTATTTATCGCTCAAGTATACTTGGTTGAACTTACATTACCTCAATTAGCTATAGTCGTATTAACTGCTGTACTAGCTAGTATCGGCACTGCTGGTGTACCAGGTGTTGGACTTGTAATGCTTACGATGGTTTTAAATCAAGTAAACCTACCAGTAGAAGGTATTGCTTTAATTATCGGTATTGATCGCATCCTAGATATGTCTAGAACAGCTGTAAATATTTCCGGTGATGCAATTTGCGCAATGATTGTCGCGAAATCAGAAGAAAAATATAATACAGATCAATCGGCAGCATCTTAAATCAAAAAAGGAGTGAATTATCTCACTCCTTTTTTGATTTGCTTCCTTTTTTCGAACGATATTCTTTTCCTTTGTTATCATTACCTGTTTCAAATTCAGTACTAAACTCCTGCTGGAATTGTCCTGATTTTGGTGAACCTTGATTTCCGCTACCTTTACTACCATTACGATTCGTCATATTTCTGCCTCCTTCCTTTACTAGTAGTATGGTACATATTTTCTATTTTATAATCTTTTACATACGAAAGAAGACCTACCCTATATAAGGAAGGCCTTCTCTGTCATTACGTAAGCGTTTTCTTACTTATAATTATTTAAATAAGTTTTTTAGAAATAGATATCATTACATTCATTTCGTCTTCTGAAAGTGCAGAGAATCTTTCTTGTAAATATTTCTTTTTCTCCTCTTCCATTTTCGCCACTAAATCTTTCCCTTGTTCTGTAATCTCTAAATATACAACTCGGCGATCTGACGTAGAACGTGAACGAGTGACAAAACCTTTATTAATTAATTTTTCTGTAACGGCTGTAATATGACTATTCGACACATTTAACTCATTCGCTACACGTGATACCATTTCTTTATTCGTGCGATTCAATATTCTAAGGACGATGAACTCATTCCACGGTATGTAACCACCAAATATTTTTCCAATATCATTACGCAACGTGCGAAACATAGCAAAAACATTTGTCGATAGTTCTTCCATTAATTGCTCTCGATTTTGAGACAACTTTGACAGCCCCTTTTATTTCATTTAGTTAAATAAAAACCTTATTAATAATTTTACATGAAATCTTACTTTTTGTCACCTTATTTTCCCATAATTCGTAGTTTTTTAATAAATATTTCATGGTACAATGAAATTGATTTTCCAGAAAAAGGAGTTGGGATAGTGAGTAGAGAAGACAAATTTTCTAATCTCAGTCTAAAAGATAAGACTATTATTATTGGTGTTGTTATTCTTATTCTCATTATATTCTTTGCATTTATATTCTTTGTATATGTAGGAATCTTTCAAATTACAGGTATAGAATATTCATCACGAACAGCTCTACTACTCTTTTTTTCACTTATCCTTTTATTAAATGGTATTACATATTTTATATTCATTTTCTTTAAAGTACTCCTATATCCAATGATGACAAACATGCCAAATTGGCTCTCAATTGCTCTTCTCTCCATTATTGAAGTTACACTAGATTGGTTCGTCATTCATACTGCCGACGACTGGATAGAGAGCGTACAAATGTCCAACATAGCTGAACTATGTGTCGCACTATTCCTTTACACACTAAATAAATTATTTAGTGATAAGAAAGAGTAAGAATACAAGCTTTTCTATATAAAAATTGGTACAATAAAAATAAATCATACTAAAGAGGTGTTACTTATGAACTTACTACAATGGGCTGATAAAGGCATGTCCTTTGATACATATGTAAATGAAATGAAAGTAAACCAATACGAGCTACTGCACATTTACAATAACTTTTTAATTCCAAATGAATTACTTCCCGTTTTAGAAGAACGTCAAAATGATGGCTGGCGCGTTATCGTACTAACAGCTGACTGGTGCGGCGACGCTCTTTTATGCGTACCTGTTATGAAACGAATTTCTGAAGTTGCAAATATTGATATGACATTATTAATTCGTGATGAAAACTTAGAATTAATGGATCAATATTTAACAAATGGAACAGCCCGCGCCATTCCAATCTTTATCTTCATTGATAAAGACGGAAATGAACAAGCCGTTTGGGGACCACGCGCTCCAAAAGTACAAGAATTAGTAACTTCCATGCGCGCTACACTGCCTGAAAAAGAAGATCCAACATTCGAGGAAAAACAAAAAGAAATGTACGCTAATTTCCGTGCTACATTAGCTGATGATACTTCTCTTTGGGAACATGTAATGGAAAGCATGATTGAAAAAGTAGTAAAATAAAAAACATGCCGAATTCGGCATGTTTTTTTATTAAACAAAATTATAATCCTTTTTTCTGAGAATATGCAGCATCTACGCACTCTGCTAAACGCTCCATCTCACCCATATATACCGCACGCGTCATCCATCCAGTCAACTTGTACATAATCTTATATAAAAAATTCTTCGGTTCAAATTCTACGATTAAAGTAAGCGATGTACCTTCTTCATCCTCTTCTAACATATAAGTTACGGCAGTATAACCTTGCTTCATTTCACATCCAATTGATACGATATAAGGTGCTTCACACTCTAAAATTTCCGCCTCAAACTCATATATTTTCTTACCCATCTTTTGCACAGATACATATTTATCACCTTCACGGGGATTGTTTATATCTACATTTGGAGGATACCTATTTTCTACCATAAAGGTACTCCATTCCATTATTTTCTCATCATTATTTACATAATCAAACACAACATCAATTGGTGCTGGAATTACTATTTCTATTGCAAAACTCACTAAATTGCTCCTCTCAAATACCCTATAAATTTTATTTATATAAATATACTAAAATCATTATGTCATATTTTACATAGTGAAATACAAGTAAATGAGAGCAAAATTTTTATTTTCTCCTGCTATAAAAGAAATACCCTATAGAATTGACCTTTTTCAAGCGTCTAATCTATAGGGTATTTCCGATAATTTATTCTTACATAAGGAAGAAATAGAATACCGCTGCTAAAATGAAACGATAATAAGCGAACGGTGTTAGTTTTACACGAGCTAATAATTTTAAGAATGACACGATTGCAAGCATCGCAACAACAAATGCTGTAATAAATCCAGTTGCAAATAATGGTATATCAGCCGTGCTTAAAATATCCCAACTTTTAATTAAATCTAATCCACTTGCAGCTACCATCATTGGGACTGCTAAAATAAACGTATATTCCGCTGCCGCTGTATGTGAAACACGAGCTAGCAAACCACCACTTATTGTAGATCCAGAACGAGAAAATCCTGGCCAAAGTGCTAAACATTGGAACATCCCAATTGTAAATGCTTGCTTATATGTGATTTCATCTAACGTTCTCGCTGTACTTGGTTTTGAAAACTTCTCAGCAACAATCATTAAAATACCACCAGCTACTAAGCTAATAACAACCGGTCCTGGACCGAATAAAACTTCTTTAATTGCACTATGGAATAATACACCAAGAATTCCGGCAGGAATCATCCCGATAATAATATGTAATAAATTTAACGATGGTCCATCTGTTACTTTCCCTATTCCGACTAATGACCATAAACGCTTCCAAAATATAACAACAACTGCTAAAATCGATCCCAATTGGATAACAACTTCGAAAACTTTCGCTCTCTCATCGTCAAATCCAAGTAAATGACCTGTTAAAATCATATGTCCTGTTGATGAAACTGGTAAAAACTCTGTTAAACCTTCAACAGCACCCATGATTATTCCAATTAACCAATCAGCCACAAGTAGTGCCTCCTTAATAACGAATATGTAATTTTTTCACACCTTATCATAATACCTTATCCTTTTTCAAAGTGCATCCTTTTTTTATTGATTGCATTTGTTGTATACGCGTATTTCTTTTCTATTTTTCGATTAAATTGTATGATAGTAAGAGTTTGTTTTTTACGTTGAAAGGGGATTTTATGAAAGAAACTACTTCATTCTCACAAAAGTTAAAGCAATTCGTATTACTCTTTTTCCCGATTTTTGTAACGCAAATGTCATTATTTGCGATGAGCTTTTTTGATACGACAATGTCAGGACATGCAAGTCCTACTGATTTAGCGGGTGTTGCTATCGGAACAAGTATATGGCTTCCAGTTAGTACGGGATTAACAGGTATTTTAATAGCTACTACTCCTATTGTTGCACAGCTCGTTGGATCAAAGAAAAAAGAGGACGTTCCCCACGTTGTCATACAAGCAGTATATTTAGCAATTTGTGCTAGTTTCGTTGTTATCCTTATCGGATTCTTCACTGTTTCACCTATTTTAAATGGCATGCAATTAGAAGAACCTGTGGAACGTATTGCAGCACAATTTTTAAGTATTATCGCGATTGGAATTATCCCTTTATTTACTTACACCGTCTTACGTGGATTTGTTGATGCATTAGGAAAAACTCGAACAACAATGATTATTACATTACTATCATTACCAATTAACGTAGTATTAAATTACTTATTAATTTTTGGTAACTTTGGCTTTCCAAAACTTGGTGGTGTTGGTGCGGCAATCGCTTCTGCAGCAACATATTGGTGTATTTTAATTATTACAGTCATTATTATTCGTACGAAAGAGCCTTTCGCTTCTTTCAATATCTTTAAACAGTTATACCGCCCTTCCCTTACAAGCTGGAAGGAATTCCTGAAACTTGGTGTCCCTATCGGATTTGCTATCTTTTTTGAAACAAGTATTTTCGCTGCGGTAACACTTATGATGAGTAATTTTAGTACGACAACAATAGCAGCACATCAAGCAGCTATGAACTTTGCTTCCTTGTTGTATATGACCCCTTTAAGTTTAGCAATGGCAATGACGATAGCCGTTGGATTTGAAGTCGGGGCAAAACGATACAATACTGCAAAGCAATATGGATTTATCGGCATTGGTTTAGCTCTTGCTTTTGCTCTTTTATATTCAATCCTTCTCTACTTCTTTGATGATGAAATTGCTTCTATTTATACGACAGATGCAAATGTCCACCATTTAGCAAAAGAATTTCTTATCTTCGCGATTTTGTTTCAAATTTCAGATGCGATTGCAACTCCAGTACAAGGAGCACTTCGTGGTTATAAAGATGTAAATGTTGCCTTAATTATGACATTGATCGCCTATTGGGTAATCGGTCTACCTCTTGGCTACATATTAGCAACTTATACTGATTGGGCAGCAAAAGGGTATTGGATCGGCCTTATTATCGGTCTAGCATTTGGAGCAATCTTCCTGCTTATCCGTCTCTTTCAAGTTCAGAAAAAATATGCATGAAGAAAACAGCCGCTATATCATTAGCGGCTGTTTTCTTCATGCATATTTTTTCTTGTAACGTGTAACATAATGAAAAAGAAAGGTGGATACATATGGACGAAAAACAAAAGAAACAATCATTCGATGAAGAATTCGCCCCTGAAATTTCACCTGGATATCAGCAAGATGTACATAAGCCACCGAAATATAAAAACACCTCTTTTTTAATGGGCATTACCATTTTTGCAGCTGTATTACTCGTACTCATTATTTTCGTCTATTTTTAATGAAAGGTGGCTTATTATATGAAGAAACAAGAATCTAATCGTTCAAAAAGAACTGTTAAAACAGAAAAAGGATATGCAGGAGATTCTGTCCATACACTGAAACAAGTTGAGCAAGGAAACTTATACATTGCTCAAAAAGAACTTGGGCAACAAAATGAAAATCTTTAAAATCCATTTGCTCTTTGAAGTGCACCCGAATAGTGGTACATGAAAAAATCCCTCCATTGAATTCGCATACTAAGTATGTAAATTCAACGGAGGGGTTTTTCATTTGAAGAGAAGCGTACATTACCCAGAAGAAGTAAAGTGGCAAGGGATTGATTTTATATTGACGGCCCCCAGTATTTTAAACGTATCTAAAACATTGAAGGCCAATTTGTTTTCTAGTTAGTCACTTATTACAAGTAAAAGCTGTTAAGTTATCTTACAGATTTTCTGCAAAAAGTTTCGGGAAAATGAATGTAGAAGTCATTACTGTACCGTTTTCGGATTTTTCGTATTGATGTATTACTTGTGAAATTACATCGTCATCATCATCTAAACATGAACCCATTAAAACATGGCTGTAATGGTTATTTATAGGACAATTTTTAGGATCTTCCCATCTAATTCTTAGCGGGAATTCTAGTCCATCTCCCGCAGATTCAATCGAAGCTGATATGGCTCCTACGTGTCCATGTACTTTAGGGTCAACTAACCACTTAAAATCAACATGTTCTTCTGGATGCCATAGTTTATATCGTTCAGAGTTATCAATATTATCCCACCATCAGTCAATCATTTCTGGTGTTACGTCATTCAATGCATGTTCAACTACTATTGATACTTGGTTTTTCATTTTTGTACCTCCTATTTTTTAATCAACATAGTGTCGGTTATTTATATTTATTATTATAGTTTGTGTATCGCATGCGTTCAATAAACAGAAATAGCTGATCTGTTGTATTCTGAACACCTTATGAAAATATGTCTAAAAAAATTTAGGAGGAAAAAATTTAAAAATTCATATACTGATTTACGTATAGCTCATACTTATCTATAAAGTGAAACTTTAATCGGTGAGGATTTTGTTCGTCCTCTACTGATTATTAGCCCACATCAATCGGGCATTTACCGGCAGTAAGGCTCCCACCGAACTTCTTCGCTCCAGCCGAATTTTGAAGTGCAAGTTTTACTGCCCGACAAATAGCGGGATAAAACTGCCACTTTATATGAACAAACCGAAAGCGTTACATATAGAGGGAATATTCTGATATCATAAACTGGAATACCCTAATTTTAACTTAGAAACGAGGAACAATTATGGACTCTTACAAACAATATATAAAAGAAGCTCTGCCTAATCTTTCTATACACTCATATAAACAAAATGAAGAAGGCTGGGATAACATAGCGGCTATAGTAAATGATGAACTACTATTTCGTTTCCCGCGAAAACTTGAATATGCAAAGCGGATTCCTTTAGAAAAGGAACTATGCAAACTTCTCTCTCATTCGCTACAAGAAATCGAGGTTCCACAGTATTGCCTATTATATAAAAATGATACTGATACTGCTCCGCTTTGTAGTTACTATACTCTCATTCACGGTGAACCGTTAAAAACAGAAATAGTTACGAAGTTAGAGCAAAAAGAACGGACAATAATTATTGCACAATTAGCTACTTTCCTTGCGGCTCTACATAGCATTCCTTTCAAACATGTTAAACCATTAGGATTTTCTATCGAAAAAACACTTACCTACTGGAAAGTGCTACAAACAAAATTAAATCAGTATGTTACTAACAGTCTTACTTCACTCCAAAAATCAGCCTTAAATCGTCTATTCGAAAATTTCTTTGCCAATATAGCTAAATCTACCTTTCAAAATACAGTTATTCATGCTGACTTTACACATCATCACATTTTATTTAACACCCTGAACAAAACCATTTCAGGTGTTATCGATTTTGGAGATGCTCAAATTGGTGATCCCGCTTTTGATTTTGCCGGGCTATATTATGATTTCGGACATGAATTTACTACATCTGTATATGAACAATACTGTTCCCTTATTTCTCACAATGATCCATTACTTATTCACCGTATCACTACCTTTTATCAATACAGCCCTTTACTACATAATATTATTTATAACTTTGAAACAAAAAATGAGCTTGAATTCATAGCGAGTACAGATCAACTGAAAGTGATACTGCAGGGATGAGATTACATTCTCTCCCTATAGTCCCTCTCTTCATACATCATTAACTTTTTATCCATTTCAACAATGACTTTATACAGTTGAAACGCCTGTAAAATTTGCAGTTGAATTCCAAAAGGAGCATTTTGTTCTTTTAACCATTGAAATACTTTCGTTTCATTGATTATTCCTCCTCTTATAAAGTGAAGCTTTAATCAAGGGGGGATCTCCTATTGATTATCAGCCCTCACCAATCGGGCGCCCCCAAATAGCGGGATAAAATTTACTACAAATATACCGTAAATGATGAAAAGCTTTTCATGTCAATAATAAAAAGGATGCAAAATTGCATCCTTTAATGTACAATATTTTTCTTCTGCAACACTTTCTCTTTTGCCTCTTCTACTTGGCATTCACTACGAAAAGCACAGCTCATACACTCTGAACGATAATTACGCTCTGTGTAGTGTTCAGGTTGTTGCAGCATTTCTTTCATTCTAAATAAATCATCCATTCCAGTTATAATATCTTCCTGTTTTGGAATGTACTCATACTTAGTTCCTTCTATTAAATTAATAACTTCGATTTTTCCAGGAAGAATGCCGAAAGCTTTATAACTAAATACAGTCATTAGCTTCTGACAAAGAGCAAGCATTTCCTCATCCGCATCGACAACATACTTTTTAATTGTAAATGATTCTGTACTCCACTCACCAACTTCAAATGTCAATGAAATATGAACACCTAACTCTTCCATATATGTTCGAAACTTCTCATATAAAAATAACGGTGGCGCCTGACACTCATCTCTTTCAACAAACTGTAATAAGTGATCTGTTAACTTCGCTAAAACAATATAGTACTCTGCTTTGGAAGCAAACATATTAACCCTTACTTTTTTCCAATATTTCTCTATTAATATTAAAAGTAAAATTTTCGTTTGTTGGCCCGCTGGTAGTGTGTAATACTCATTAATAATTTGATTCACAATCATTTGTGCTATTTGTTGCCATTCAAATGAAGATGGTTCTCTTCTTTTTATATGACGGAAATAAAATTTATGTGGACAACGCATAAAATCATATAAATGATAATCTGTCATCGTTTTAATTGAGATTCTCTCATGCAATTGCTCTTCATCTCCCTTCTGCCATTAAGAAAGGTGTTTTACAAATTCAGCTCCAAACTGTAAACATTTCTCTACATCTTCATCTTCTGGCGTTAATTCTACTTTTAGTCCTTCTAACACAACTGCTGCCCCGCGCTCCTGCAGCTTTTCTATTAAAATATCAACCGCTACACCGTATTTCGGATAAGCCGAGTCACAAGAACCGAATGCTGCTGCTTTTTTACCAGTTAAGTTAATCGCATCCATTGCATCATAAAAATCTAAGAAATCATCAGGAAGGTCACCGTCTCCCCAAGTATAGGCTCCTAAAATAATACCATCATATTGTTCTAATACAGAAGCTTCTGGTGTATCCATAATATCAATGACTTCAATCTCATTTTCTGTTTCACGAATCACACCCGCAATATGATCGGCCATTTCTTCTGTATTTCCACTCATACTTGCATAAATCATTATTAACTTACTCAACTGAATCTCTCCCTTTACTATGTATCGCTTTTTCTGTTTGACTTGTATTCTTCTCGTCTGCATATTCAGAACGAATTACATTTCGTTGCCACTCAATATGCTTATCGACATCTTTATTTTTATTTTCTAATCCCCTTCGTAAAAGGTGAAATGTTTTTCTCATTAAAGTTCCTCATCTGTTCAATTGATAATAATTATCAATTTCAATTATATCATTAGATTAATTGAAATTGATTATCAAAGTCAATAACTATTTTTTAAAAAATAGTTAAAATGTACAAGCTTGTCCGTTAGCTATTCATATACTATAAATGAGCATAGTTCTTTCTCAGCCCTCTCTGACGGAAGAAATAGAAGCAACTGCGATAGAGCGCAGTTGCCTTTTTTTTTACTTTTCTATGATTTTAGTAACCTTATCGTTGTTTCTAAAAATAATTCTACTCCATAAATTAAAGCCGATTCATCCACATCAAATTTCGGATGATGATGGGGATAACAAGTATCCATATTTGTATTCCCTGTTCCTAATTTAATGAAACAGCCAGGTGCTTTTCTTAAATATGCAGAAAAATCTTCTCCTCCCATAGAAGGTTCAAGATGCACAATACGCTGATTTCCAAACAATTTCATCGCGCTTTCTTCTACTATTTTTGTAATGTATTCATTATTAACAACTGGATCATATCCGTAACGATACGTATATGTATAATCCCCTCCATGTGCTTCTGTAATTCCTTTCACAATTTGCTCAATTTTCTCTTTTGCTTCCGCTCTTAATGTTTGATTAAAAGATCGAACAGTTCCCATTAAAGTTGCTGCACTAGGAATGATATTATCGGCCATTCCCCCATGAAATTGTGTTACTGACACTACCCTATGCATAAAAGCACTTGTGTTTCTTGATACGATATATTGTAAGTTTGTAATAATCTGTGCTCCGATAGCGATAGGATCTATCGTTTCTTCTGGCCGTGCCGCATGACCGCCCTTTCCTAAAATTTCAATTGTAAACACGTCTGGCGCTGCCATCATAGGACCATATACAATACCTATTTTCCCGCTCTCCAATCCAGACATAACATGCAAACCTATTACATAATCAACGCCGTCCATAACACCGGCCTCTACCATTTCTTGTCCGCCACCAGGGTACACTTCCTCTGCGTGCTGAAAGAATAGACGAATCTCACCATCAAAATCTTCCTTTATATTTGATAGCGCCTCTGCTGTACTTAACAAAATAGCTGCGTGAGCATCATGCCCGCATGCATGCATTATTCCTTTATTCATAGACGTATAAGGTTTCCTTGTCTCCTCTTGAATTGGTAACGCATCTATATCAGCTCGAATCGCAACTACTTTCCCTTGTTGCCTTCCTCTTTTAATTGCTAGCACACTGTACTGCGTTGGTCTCGTTACTTCAAAAGAAGAAAATGAGCATAATGTATCATATATAAATTGTGAAGTTTCTTTTTCATGAAACGATAATTCCGGATACTTATGGAAATGCCGTCTCCATTTCATTATATTTTCTTCCGAAATAAGACTCTTCCACACTCTATTCATGATAATTCCCTCCTTTTAATAGGATCTAGAAATTTAAAGTTTGCTCAGTCTCTACCGATTAATAGGAAACAAATATTATATTTTCGCGTATTCTTATAATCCACTTTTATGTATTCATACAATCCACTTTCTATTTACATGTCAAACCCATTACAAATTCATGCTGAATGTAATATAATTGCTAAGTTAGGGATTTTCTTTTTTAGTATTTAGTGCTAATATCAGAAAAGAGCCTTTTGTCTTATTTTTACCTAAAATGTGGAATTTTGTTTTTTTCACAATAATGTAGGACATGATACCTACAAAGAGCTATTATTTCATTAAGAGAGGGAAAGACATGGAAAGATTAAAAGAGATATGGTCTCGACCACTCACACAATGGGTTGCAAAAACGGTTTATTACCTTGCAATTTTATTTGCATTACTTTGGTTGTATGGATTCCATGATACAAACACAAGTACATTTATTTACAATGAATTCTAGGGTGGGAACGTTATGAAGTTATTAGAACAAATTGAAAAGTGGGCTGCAGAAACGCCTGATCAAACCGCTTTTGTTTGGCGAGATGCGAAAATTACGTACAAACAATTAAAGGAAGATTCTGATGCGTTAGCACATTGGATTTCTTCTGAGTATCCAGATGATCGTTCACCAATTATGGTGTATGGCCATATGCAACCTGAAATGATTATTAACTTTTTAGGATGTGTAAAAGCTGGACATGCTTACATTCCTGTAGATTTATCTATCCCAGCTGATCGTGTACAACGTATCGCTGAAAATTCTGGTGCGAAATTACTTTTATCAGGGACCGAAGTAACTGTAACTGATTTACCCGTTCGCATTGTAAGTGAAGACAACTTAAAAGATATTTTCTTTACTCATAAAGGGAAAACTCCAAATCCTGAACATGCGGTAAAAGGTGATGAGAACTTCTACATTATTTACACATCAGGAAGTACAGGTAATCCGAAAGGGGTTCAGATTACTTATAACTGCCTTGTTAGCTTTACAAAATGGGCTGTAGAAGATTTCAACTTACAAACAGGGCAAGTATTCTTAAATCAAGCACCTTTCTCATTCGATTTATCTGTAATGGATATTTACCCATCATTAGTAACAGGTGGTACACTTTGGGCAATCGATAAAGATATGATTGCACGTCCAAAAGACTTGTTTGCTTCTTTAGAGCAATCGGATATACAAGTATGGACTTCGACACCATCTTTCGCAGAAATGTGTTTAATGGAAGCATCTTTCTCTGAGAGTATGCTACCAAACATGAAAACATTCTTATTCTGCGGTGAAGTATTACCAAATGAAGTGGCTAGAAAATTAATTGAGCGTTTCCCAAAAGCAACAATTATGAACACTTATGGTCCAACAGAAGCTACTGTCGCTGTAACAGGGATTCACGTTACAGAAGAAGTGCTTGATCAATACAAATCACTTCCAGTTGGCTACTGTAAATCAGACTGCCGCCTTCTTATTGTGAAAGGAGATGGTACGATTGCACCTGATGGTGAAAAAGGTGAAATCGTAATTGTCGGTCCAAGCGTAAGCGTTGGATATTTAGGAAGCCCTGAATTAACAGAAAAAGCATTTACTATGATTGACGGTGAGCGCGCCTATAAAACAGGCGATGCTGGCTATGTTGAAAATGGTCTTCTATTCTATAATGGTCGTCTTGATTTCCAAATTAAGCTTCATGGTTATCGAATGGAATTAGAAGAAATTGAGCATCATCTTCGTGCGTGTTCTTACGTAGAAGGAGCAGTTATTGTTCCAATTAAAAAAGGTGAAAAATACGATTATTTATTAGCGGTTGTTGTTCCTGGAGAACATTCATTTGAAAAAGAATTCAAATTAACATCTGCAATCAAAAAAGAACTCAATGAGCGATTACCAAACTACATGATTCCACGTAAATTCATGTATCAATCTTCTATTCCAATGACACCAAATGGAAAGGTAGATCGCAAAAAATTATTGAGCGAGGTTACAGCATGACCGCATATGGATCATTTTATTTTTTCGCTATAGTGGGCATTTTATTAATACCTACTATCATAGCTGGATTAAAAGGTAAAATGTTGCGTAAATATAATGCCTTTTTAACATTATTAATGCTTGTTATTATCTTCTCTGATAAACCAAAGCAAGCAATAATGTTAGCCGCATTTATTATTTGGCAATACGCCCTTATTAAAGGCTATTTATTATTAAGAAAACAAAATAATAGTACATCTAGGTTTTATATAGCTGTTATTTTATCGATTTTACCGCTTATTTTGGCAAAAATCGCACCGTTTGTACCTGAGCTAAAGTTTGTCGTATTTTTAGGAATGTCCTATGTAACATTTAGAGCAGTACAAATGGTATTTGAAGTTCGTGATGGCTTAATTAAAGAGCTTTCCTTCTTTAATTTTTGGGAATTCGTTTTATTCTTCCCAGCTATCTCAACAGGACCTATCGATCGTTACCGCAGATTCCAAAAAGATATTCAAAAACCACCTAGTGCAGAAGAATATCAAAACTTACTATATACAGGGATAAACCGTATTTTCCAAGGTTTCTTGTATAAATTTATTATTGCTTACTTAATAAAGCAATATTTTATGGATCCGGCATTCGCTCAGCAAGATACAATCCTATCAAATATGATCTACATGTATAGCTATAGTTTATATTTATTCTTTGACTTCGCTGGTTATAGCTCATTTGTAATTGGTGTAAGTTATATGATGGGAATTAAAACTCCAGAAAACTTTAATAAACCATTTATTAGTCGTAACATTAAAGACTTCTGGAACCGCTGGCACATGAGTTTATCATTCTGGTTCCGTGACTTTATTTACATGCGTTTCGTCTTTTTTGCAACGAAGAAAAAGCTAATTAAAAACCGTTACACAATTTCGTATATCGGTGCATTTTTAAACTTTTTCATCATGGGAATATGGCATATTACTGGTGAGCATGTGTATCAATACATTATTTATGGTCTTTATCACGCTGCCTTGTTTATCTTGTTCGATATTTTCGAACGAAGAAACAAGAAGCATAAGTTTTGGCCAAATAATAAATTTACGCATGTCCTTGCGATTGTAATTACGTTCCACGTTGTATGTTTCGGTTTCCTAATCTTCTCTGGACACCTTAACAGATACTTTTAATGCACCCTTCTTATACTATTAAGAAGTTGCACATATAATATATTTCGGATATAAAGGAGATTTTAAAAATGGCAGAATTCAAAGAACAAGTATTAGATATTTTAGAAGAAGTATGTGAAAACGATATTGTGAAAGAAAACTTAGATGTTCAATTATTTGAAGAAGGTATTCTTGATTCTTTCGCTGTAGTATCTTTATTAGTTGAATTCCAAGAGCGTTTAGATATTGAAGTTTCTATTTCTGATTTTGACCGTGATGAGTGGGCTACACCAAATATGGTTATTAAGAAGTTGGAAGAAATCCGATGAACAAAGCAAAATTCGGTCCGATGCTTTTAGCATTGGCCCTTTTTGCTGTATTCTTACTTATTCCTACGCGCTTCCTACTTCCACTTTTAAGTGATGAGAAAGTAGAACAAGCTGCGACTTCTTTAAAAGAAGAAAAGATTCAAAGTATGATTTTACAGCAAAAGATGTTAGCAGATCCGAAATATCTTCCGATGTACGGTTCATCGGAATTCGCACGTATGGATGCTTTTCATCCATCGAACTATTTCAAAGTAAAGCCTGAAGGATTCACACCATTCCTGCTTGGACGCGGCGGAACACAAGACCTTGTACATGTATTAAACTTCGCATCTACAATGGATCAATTGAAAGATAAAAAAATGATATTCGTTCTTTCTCCGCAATGGTTTGTACCACAAGGTATTGATGAGACACACTTTGCACCTAACTTTTCAAAACAACAAGGTTACCACCTCATTTTCAACGATGATTTAAAACCTGAAATGAAAAAACAAATTGCGAAGCGTTTATTAAACTTTGAGATTGTAAAAAAAGAAACTTTACTAAAAATTTCGCTTGAAGGTATCGCCTACGATGATACAAAGTATAAAGTAAAAGCACTTGCTGCTAAACCTTTCGCTTATATTTATCGTAACATTTTAGATCGTAAAGATTTATTTACAGCAATGTTTGATATTAAGCCGCATAAAGAAACGCTTGATCCATCATTGAAACAAATGAACTGGGAAGAAACTCGTAAGCATGCTGATCAAACAGGCGCAGTAGAATCCGGCTCTAACGAATATGGTATCGAAGATGATTACTTCAATAGCAAAATTAAGAAGAAATTAAAGCAACGTGAAGGTTACTTAAAAAATGATGCTTATGACCAATCACCAGAGTATGAGGATTTACAAATTGTACTTGATTTATTAAAACAATCTGGTGCAAAGCCACTCTTCATTTCTGTTCCTGTAAAAGGTCCTTGGTATGATTACGCTGGCTTCCCGAAAGAAAAACGCGAATTATACTACAATAAAGTTCATGAGCAAATTAAGAAAGCTGGCTATCCAATTGCTGACTTCTCAAATCATGAATATGATAAGTACTTCTTAAAAGATCATATGCACTTAGGTTGGAAAGGCTGGGTTTACATCGACGAGGCCATCCAACAATTTTATAAAACAAACTAATGAAAAGACCGCTTGAATTATTCAAGTGGTCTTTTTCTATATACATTTTGTAATTGTTCAATTACATCTTCTACTTCTTTCATGACCCGCTCCACTACGTGCTGAGCTGGCTCTATTCGTGCTAATGATGATGCTTGTCCCGCCCAAAGCGACATATACTCTCCCTTATTTTGCTTCGCTGCTTCTTGGCGTATTTTAGAAGTTAATACATTTTGTACTGGGTACATCGGAAGCCCTTCTTCTTTTTCTTCATGTCTCTCTATAAATTCATTACGAATACCCCGTGCATATTTCCCGGAAAACGCACGGGTTACAGTTGTACTCGTATCTGTACTTTGTAATACGGCCTCTTTATATGCATCATGTGTAATACTTTCTTCACTCGTTAAAAAGGCTGATCCCATTTGAACAGCTTCTGCCCCTAACGCAAATGCCGCAACAAGCCCTTGTCCGTTCATTACACCACCTGCTGCGACAATCGGAATATGAGGTACTGCTGCTACTAATTGTGGAATTAACGCAAACGTACCAATCATAGCTTCACGTTCTTTCCCGATAAACGTTCCTCTATGCCCTCCTGCCTCGCTACCTTGCCCGACGATAATATCTACCCCTAACTTAGCAAGTGCTTTCGCTTCCACTACATGGGTAGCTGTTCCGATAACTTTTATCCCTTCCTTTTTCAAATCATCTATTTCTTCTTTTTCTAACGTTTGAAATGCAAAACTAACGACTGGTACCTTTTCCTCTAGTAGTACTTGTAATTGCGCTTTATAGCTTTTCGGCAGCTTTAGCGCCTGCTCTCCCTCTATACCTAGTTCTCTATTCACCGCTTCAAGTAATACGTTCGCCTCTTTTACCTTTTCTTCTTCTATCTTTATCTCTTTTGTTAAAAGTAAATTAACACCAAATGGTTTATCTGTTAACTCCCTTATCTTATAAATAGCTTCACGAATTTTTTCTGGGCCCATATAGCCAGCTCCAAGCGTACCTAACCCTCCGCCATTACTTACAGCTGCAACGAGCTCTGGCGTTGTAATAGCACCTGCCATCCCCGCTTGAATAATAGGATTTTTCACTTGTAAGATCTCTGTAACTCGGCTTGTAAACATCTTTTCCCCTCCTACTTTCCTTATACCTTCTTTATATGACATACTTTCCCCTCCTTTTACAAGGATTGAACCATCACTACGCGAATATATTGAAAGAGAAGGAGGGAATACAATGATTTATCCAAATGCATTAAAACAAGGTGACACTGTAATGGTTATCGCTCCATCAGGCCCACCAACGTCCGAAAATGTTTTAAAAGGCGTGAAAGTATTAAAAGAGATGGGATTATCCGTAATAATTGGAAAGAGTGTTTATGAAAAATATGGATATTTAGCTGGAAGTGATCAAGTTCGTCTTGATGATATACATGAAGCATTTGCAAATACTGAGGTCAAAGCGGTTTTTTGTGCACGGGGTGGTTACGGAAGCGCTCGCCTTCTCCCTTACATTCAATATGAAATTATTCAACAGAATCCAAAAATTTTTTGGGGATATAGCGATATTACGGCTTTGCATATCGCTTTTTCACGTTATGCGGAGCTGGTTACTTTTCATGGCCCAATGATTGAAGAATTAGGCAAAGGTATAGATTCTCTCTCTTTATCTTCTTTCAATCAACTTTTCCATCCGTATTCATCTATCTTATATGCATCAGAATGTATCGTACCTACCTCTCCATGTACAGTTACAGGCACATTAGTTGGAGGGAATTTAACTGTATTAACAAGTATAATTGGCTCGCCCTATGAGATAAATACGGCAAATAAACTTTTATTGCTTGAAGATATTGGTGAAGAACCGTACCGCATTGACCGGATGTTAAATCAACTACTTTTATCTGGACAGTTTAATGAATGCAGTGGCGTAATTTTTACAAGTTGTCACGACTGCAACCCTTCTAAACCATCCCAGTCATTGCAAACAATATTATATGAATATTTCACACCATATAATATACCTGTGCTATTCGGTTTACCAATTGGACATATAAGCCCAAATATCGGTATTCCCCTCGGAGCTACAGCAACAATAAATACAAATAACAAAACTGTTTCTATTTCTACTGGTATAGCCACTCCTTGTTCAAATTAAAAAGGAAAAGCTACTAAGCTTTTCCTTTTACTTATAATAATTAAAGATTCGTCCAGATGCGATATCTGCGATTTCTTCTGGAATAAATGTTTTACTCATATCTGTTCCAACATTTAATACAGCTGTCGCATCTTTCTCGATGCTACCAAATAATTCTTTTCCACGTATCGTAATAAGGGGTGTCCCTTCTGGCAACACATCTTTTACAAATTCCAATTGCGTAAAGAATGGAACGATCCATCTGTCCTCTCCTTGGAAATGACGCAAACGAAGTGTGCCTTCTGTTGCCCCGTCCTCTGCTTCTAATGAACCAGCAACATAAAACTCCGTTGTTAAGAGCAATTCATAAAATTCCTTTTGCCTTTGTTTATCCTCTCCTGCTAAAACGAGTACTTCTTCTATTTTCTTTACTGGAATTTGCTTCATATGATGCCACCCCTATTTTCAAAATGATTATACTTAGATTATACGAAATATTCTTATTTTTTTCTACATAATTCCGCAATTATTTTCTTAAAATAATTTTAAAATATCTTCAGTCATAACGATTTTAGCAAATTCATCATGTAAGTTTACAAGTGTCATATTGTGAATGTCCTCTGCACTATACTCTATCCCGTCCAGACCTTTACGATTGAATGTAGCCGTCGCATCGCTCACTAAATACGTTGTAAATCCTAAATTACCTGCCATCCGTGTTGTAGTCTCCACACAATGATTTGTTGTTAATCCTACAATCACTACAGTATTACATTTTTGCTCTCCTAATTGTTCTTCTAAATTTGTCCCAATGAACGCGCTATTAACAGATTTCTGAATAATCACCTCATCTCGCAGTGGTTTCACTTCTTCCTTAAAATTCACCGTTTCCGCATATTGATAAAACATCGACTGAACATCTTCTTTATTTACATGTTGAATATGAAAAACTGGTAGTTTCCTTTTTCTCCACTCTTCTAACAAACTTTTCATATTTTCTTCCGCGAAAAGGTTATTCCTCATGCCCCAGTACGGCAAGTTGAATGCTTCTTGTACATCAATGATTAGAAGTGCTACTTGATTAAGCATACTATCCTCCTATTTAATTGGGCTGTAATTGAAACAGAAAACCAAGTTGCTGCGACGCAGTAATAAAACAAATATACGTGCAAAGCTCTACAATTTCTTTTTCCGTCCAATATTGTTTTAACACATGAAACATATTATCATTTATCGCCTTTCGGTCATGGACAAATGTATGTACAAAAGTAACTGCTACACTAATTTCTTCTACCTTTTGCATATCATCAGGTCTTCCCTTTGCCATACAGTATAGACATTCATTCCCATACGCTAATGTTCGTCTCACTTGCTCCTTCAACTCTGCTGAAAGAGTTCCTTTATTGTACATTGTATCCTCTAACGCACTCCACGAATGTAATATATCCGGATTATGATCTAATAACTTTTGAAACTTTGTATCTCCTACATTTGATAATGAAATCCTCTCCATCATTTCCCCTCCTATTTCCTTCTGTTTTATTGTAAAATAAATAAAGTTCACTTTACATTTCATATGAATCTTAATTTATATTTTTCCTTTACAAAAAATATCATTTCACTGGAGGTTTATTTACAAATGCAACTAGACCGTGTTGATCGAAAAATTTTAAATGAATTATATAATGATAGTCGCCTTTCCATGCGCGAATTAGCAAAACGAGTAAACTTATCCGCTCCGTCTACTACAGAACGTGTTCGTAAACTCGAAAGTGAAGGCGTTATTCAAAAATACACAATCGATATCGATTATAAGAAAGCTGGACTCGTTTTAGATTGCATTTTAGAAATTACTTTAAAAAATGGTGATACAACACGTATGCAACAGTTTATTCAGTCTTATCCATCTGCAAGTTTTTGTTACCGAGTAACAGGAAGCTTATGCTATATTGTAAAAATTTCTGTTCCTTCACTCGTAGAACTTGAAGAATTTATTAATGATGTTTCTTCATATGCAACGACAGTTTCTCATATCGTATTATCAGAAGTATCTCTTACTCCGGATATTGAACATATCTTCCCAGAAGTTTAATTTATTTTTATTCATAAAATATTAAAAAACCCCTTACAATAAGAATAAAAATAATATATTATGTATTAAAATACATAAAGTTCGAGAAAGGGGCTTTACATTGAAAATCTGGTTTTATGAAAAAACGGCACAATTAGACGGCTTGCTTGGTATTTGGGACAATGTTCCGACCATCCCTCGAATTGGTGAAAAAGTGGAGCTTTTAAAAACAGTCCGCACTGTTACAGATATAAAATATGTAAAGAACGGTAATAATTTTCGTGTAGAAATTATTACAAATTAAAAAGTAGCTCCTAGCGAGCTACTTTTTAATTATCTATCATGTGCTTTCTTTATTATAATTTTATCTTCTTCTACAGAAACTGTTACATAATCATTTTCCTCTAACCGAAGCTTATTTACAGCTTCATCTGATAGTTCTACAGCCATTAATCTATCCGTTACGATCACTTGGCTATATATTTCATTTTCTTCTGATGTATTCACGACTTTTTCTTCGTCTATGAAGCGAACAGGTGGCACACCAACTTCTTTTACTGTACGCCATTGTTTCCAAATGTAAGGAATTAACCACAGTAACCCAACAACCGCAAGGCCAATACCAATCCATAAATTACTTTGTGCCTGCAATTCCGTAATTGAGATTGCATCACTTCCCTCTCCACTTACAAATTGTATACTTGTCGCAATCAAATTATTAAGAGCGTGCACAGCAATATTCGTCCATATATTTTTTGTCTTTATGTATAGAAGGCACATAATAACACCGAACATGAAAGCACCGATAACATCAAAATGTCCTAGTCCAAAAATCAGAGAGGATATAATAACCGCTCGTTTAATCCCCCATTTATAAGCCATTCGCTGTAAAAAGAAGCCCCTAAATATAACTTCTTCCATGATAGGTGCTAATACACATGCTGAAATGAAAGTAAATATCGTCATATATATGTTACTCGTATTAATAACATTTCCGTCTTCTAACATAGTAATTAAGAAATTAGGTAAAGTATGTGCTAATATATAGAATTGAATTTGGGATATACCGACTGAAAAAATTATTCCCATTATCGTTGCTAATATAATTAACCCCCAATGTAAACGGCTGGGCTTATCAAAAAAACTTTTAAAAACAACATTATTTTTACTTGTTTTTAAATATAGCCACAATAGTGGAAATACGAAAAATATTGATATTTGTGACATGAACTCTATCGTATTGTCAGAAGCACCTGATAAACTTAATGGAATCATCGTTAGGAATATCCCTATAATCATCCACCCAAAAAAACTACGTAGCCTTATACGTGAAAATGCATATTGCATATTGAACACCTCCAGAGATAGTAAAAATAAAGTGAAACTTTAATCAGTGGGGGTGTTCTTCATCCCCCACTGATTATTAGCCCTCACCAATCGGGCTTTTACGAGCAGTTGATCCCCCACCTAACTTCTCTTCTTTCGCTGAATTTTGAGGTGAGGGTCTTACTGCCCACAAATAGCGGGATAAATGGTCGGATAACTAAATTATAATATGAATATAGTTGAAAATCTTCCTACTTTTCTCAAATGATTTCAAACAACATATCTCTTAAAATATATAGTACATTTTATTTAAAATACCGTTTTACTGTTCTTCCAGTTAAAATCTAGGAGAGCGTTATGTAATAAAAATCCCCGTTAACACGGGGATTTTCTCTATTATAATACGTCACGTTTTTGGAATAATACACTTGATGCTACAAGTAATACAGCAAAGTATGCAACTACAAGTAATAATGAAGTTGTAAACGTAAATTCTGTAAATGGTGGTTCCATTCCACCACTAACTAATTTATTGCTATCGTAAACACTTAAATTTAAATGGACGAACACAACAAATTTCGCTACACCTTTTGCAAACATCATTAGTACCATATTAATTGCTCCTTGTAAGAAAAATAGGAACAGCGTAATAATTAATGGTAATACAGAATTTCTAAATACGTTTGCTAAGAAAAATGCAAGCGTTGCAAAGAAAAATGGTGATAAAAATTGATATATAATTGTTTTTAATACAATTCCTAATGTTAATTCAGTTTTACTACCATCCATTACAATTCTGCCAATAATTATTGCGATTAACGTGCTAGCAAATATGATAAATAATATAGTAAGTAACACTGTAATATATTTAGAGAACAAAACTGTAATTCGTTTTCTCGGACGGATTAATAACTGCTTAATTGTACCTTTTTGAAACTCATCAGTAATTGTACGAGAAGCAATCGTGATTCCAAAAATTGTTGCAAATAAGATAATTAAACCAATCTCTGAACTTACAAAATCGAAATATGATCCTTTAAACTCATTTCCTCCTCCCCATTTCAGCATCCCTAAGACTCCCAAAATCTCCAATGCTGCAATTACACCTATTAAAATATACATACCTTTTTTCGCATGTAATTTTAAAAATTCATTTTGAATTAATTTAAACATTACGCTTTCACTCCCCCAGTAATTGCTAAGAACTCATCCTCTAACGTTTTATTTTGAACAGTAACGCCATATACAAGCACATCGTCATTCACAAGTTTTTTTACAAGTTGTGGAATTTCTTCTTTCGTTACAGATACTACAATTACGTTTCCTTTCGCCTTACCTTTAATGATTTCATTTGCTTTTTGTACTTGATCTACTTCAAACGCTACAACTACTGTCTCATCATGTTTCGTTTGTTCATGTAAGTTGTACTCTTGTACAAACTCACCTTGCTTAATAATAACAACGCGATCACACATTAATTCAATCTCACTTAATAAGTGACTTGATACAATGACCGCAATATTTTCTTCTTTCGCTAATCGTTGTAAATAATCACGAATTTGGCGAATACCAGCTGGATCTAATCCATTTGTCGGTTCATCTAAAATTAAGATTTTCGGCTGATGCAGTAATGCCTGTGCAATTCCTAAACGTTGCTTCATACCAAGTGAATATGTTTTCACCTTTTTATGAATGGCATGCTCTAATTCAACAAGCTTTACAATTTCAGCGATGCGCTCTTTACTAATTGGGGTAATTGCCATGTTTGCAAACTGCTTTAAGTTTTGCATACCTGTCATATAATCATATAGCTCAGGATTTTCTACAATTGCGCCAATTTGCTCTAACGCCTTTTCACGCTCCGTACGAATGCTATGACCACAAATTGTAATATCGCCCTCTGTCATTGATATAAGACCTGTCATCATACGAATTGTCGTCGTCTTACCACTACCGTTCGGTCCAAGGAATCCGTACACTTCTCCTTCTCGAACTTCAAATGATAAACCACGGATAATTTCTGTTCCACCAATCCTTTTTCGAACATTTTCTAATTTTACTACTACGTTTCCCAATGCTGATTCCTCCTTTAGACTTCTAGTTTTTTATCGATTATGCGACCTGTCATATAAACAAGTAGAATAAATACTCCGACCGAAAAACAAATACTATATATATTCATAAGTTTTTCTTGATAGAGCAGCACATTTGCTCCTGATGATTCATCTATATACACTAACTTTGTTATTAAAGACGCTGTAGGAGCAAGACCGCCCAACATTCCATATACAGTGCCCAATACTTTTGTTACTAGTAAAAATAAGAAAAATACAATTGGATATTCTAACTTCTTCTTTTTCAAAGAAAACACTTTAACGCTAGCTACTACAAAAAGCAAAACAAGCAATATACTAGAAAAATTAAATATATATATAATAGTGCTAAATAGGTGCTTTAATGGATTTAATACACTTTGGGTAAATAACATTTCATAGAGCTCTGTACCTTTTATTATTTTCATAGAAATACTATATAAAAAAATAGAACCTATTACTTCAAAAATAAATAAACCAATTGCAGCATATAACAATATCGCTAAAACAATTTTTCCACCTGATATCGTTGTTAACCTGAATAATGTGCTTTCAGTCATTTTCCCAAATGCAGACACTGCCTGAATAAATATCAATGCTAAAAAGGTTATATATACTACCATAACCACACCAACTATAATTGCTTGCCTTACCTCTCCTGATTCTTGCTTAATATAATTTCCCAAACTCACGAAAGCTACAGCTACAACGAATATAAATGATAACAATGAAATAATAATTTGCTTTTTATTTACATTGTACATATATATTAAGCTCGACTTCATCTACTGAACACCTCCTTAAACACATCCGTGACAGCTTTCCCTCTCTGAAAACGTAACTCTTCTACATTTTCATACAATACAATTTCTCCATCTTTTAAAAAGATTACCTCATCAAAAATATTTTCAACTTCATTTATTAAATGAGTTGAAATTAGTATTGTACAATCTTCTCTATAAAATTGTAGAATGAGATCTAATACGTGTTCTCTAGAAACAAGATCAATTCCGCCAAGTGGTTCATCTAGTACATATAACTTCGCTTTTCGAGAAAACGTTAAAATAATTTGAAGCTTTTCCACCATCCCTTTTGATAATGCTATAATTTTTTCTTCTAACGGTATTTTAAATTCCGCAATCGTATCTACTGCTTTTTGAATATCGAAGTCTTTATAAAAATCTCGATAGAAAAATAATGCATCTTTTACAGTCATCCAATCATCAAAGACTGGCTTGTCAGACATAAATGAAACGATTTCTTTCGTCTCTAACCCTACTTTTTTACCATTAATTACTATGCTGCCTTCAGAAGGATGTTGTAGACCTGCAATCATTTTTAATAACGTCGTTTTCCCGCTTCCGTTATCTCCAACAAGCCCAACGATTTTTCCTTCTGTAATCTCTATATTTAACTCACGGATCACTGCTTTTAATCCGTACCGCTTCCATAAGTTTTCTATTTTTAATAACTCTGTCATTCGTTCTCCTCCCTTTTCTCATGTAATGAAGAACGAAGGATTGTAAGAATTTCTTCTTCTGAAAAACCTAAATTGTCCATTCCATCTATAAAAGAATGAAGTAATTCTCTCGCCATATCTTTTCGCAGCTCCATAATTTTCTCCCCTTCATTCGTTACATATCGTCCCATTCCTCTACGCGTTACAACAACTCCATCCCGCTCTAGTTCTTGAAATGTACGTTGAATCGTATTTGGATTTACTTGTAATTCACTCGCTAATTCACGTACAGAGGGAATTTTATCGCCAGGCAATAAATGACCCGTTACAATTTCTTTTTTTATGTATTCCATTACTTGAATGTAAATTGGTGTGTTTGGAGAAAACTCGATTTTCATTTCTCCCCTCCTGTCTTAGTGTGTTAGTTAAATAGTACACTAAGACAAGTGTCATGTAAATACTTCCAATTAAAAATGTAATAAAAAGGCAGTGTAACTTTTCGTTACACTGCCTTTTTGTAATAACATATAAATATATTACTTGTTTGAATTTAAATTCATTTTACTTTTACTTGATTTAGCACGGATTTAAACGTATTAATCACTGTATCTACTTCTTCATAACTAATTGTAAGGGATGGTTCAATACGAATTGTTTTTGAGTTAATTAATGTTCCCGCAACAAGAATACCTTGATCAAACATCGCCTTTGACACTTCATAACCAATCTCGTCTTTATGGAATTCAATCCCAATCATTAAACCTTGACCACGGATTTCAAAGATTTTATCTTCGTGTCCTTCTGCTGCTTGTTTCAATCCTTTTAAGAAATACTCTCCAACTTCCATCGCTCGTTCCGGTAATTTCTCTTCCAATAATACATGGATTGTTGCAATTGCAGCAGCACATGCGAGAGGATTCCCGCCAAACGTTGTTGTATGCATAAATGGATTTTCAAACCAACTTTGGAATACTTTTTCTTTCGCAACAATAGCTCCCGCTGGCATTACACCTCCACCAAACGCTTTCGCAAGACAAATAATATCCGGCACAACATCATATAAATCTGCTGCAAACATTTTTCCTGTACGGCCCATTCCAGTTTGTACTTCATCGAAAATAAGGAGCGAATCAAACTCATCACAAAGCTCTCGCACTTGTTTCAAATAATTTTCTGGAGGTAAAATAATGCCGCCCTCCCCTTGAATTGGCTCCAAAATAACTGCTGCAACATCTTCTCCTACTAATGCACATGTCTCAAATGTTTTTCTCATCATATCAATATCGCCAAATGGGACATGACGGAAACCCGGAATTAATGGTAAAAATGGCTTACGGAACATTCCTTTTGCCGTCCCAGATAAAGCACCAAGGCTCTTACCATGGAAAGCACGAGTTGTAGAAATGAAAGTTGTTCGTTCACTATACATTTTTGCTAGTTTTAATGCTGCCTCTACACTTTCTGTTCCACTATTTGTGAAGAAGGCATATTTCAAATCACCAGGTGTAATATCCGCTAAAATCTTTGCAAGAATCGCTCGAAGTGGATCTAGTAAATCCTGACTGTGCAATGCTTGACGCTTTAATTGATCTGTTACAGCTTTTACTACTTTCGGATTACGGTGACCAACATTATAAATTCCGAATCCACCTAAACAGTCAATGTATTTCTTACCATTAATATCCATAAAACAAGATCCTTCATCAGACCATTCTACTGCTGCAAATTGTCCATCTTTTGTTACTGTTTTTCTATAAGCAAGAAAACCAGGATTCACATGCTCTCTAAATCCGTCTACTGTTTCTTTTTGAATCCAATTTGCCTCTTCTTCAGATACTTTTTCTTTTTCAATTAACTGTAGTACTTTCGTAATATACTCATTTACATTTAATTCTTTCTCATTCAATTTATTTTTCACGTTCGTTTCCATCTAATTCACCTCTACATTTTTTTTATTTGCAAACCAACCAATAGGTTCTACTTCTAGATTTATATTAATCTGCTTAATTTCTTGAAATTCTTCTAAACCAAACGTTCCTAGACTACGACCTATACCACTTTGCTTATATCCGCCCCAAGGCGCCTCATTGTATGTTGGATGATAGCTATTAATCCACGTAATTCCTGCGCGAAGCTTGCGAATTACACGCATTGCTTTCGCACCATCAACAGTAAATACCCCTCCAGCTAAGCCATAATCTGTACCGTTTGCTAACTCAATTGCTTCCTGTTCAGTTTTAAACTTTTGAATTACTACAACAGGACCGAAGATTTCTTCCTGGACAATGCGCATATCGGGTTTTACATTAACAAAGACCGTTGGTTCAATAAAGAAACCCTCATCTTTTCCATCTGTCAGTATTCGCTTACCTCCACAAGCAATGTCTGCGCCTTCGTCTTTCCCAATTTCAATGTAGCGTAATACTTTTTCCATATGTTCTTGACTTACAAGTGGTCCCATTTCTGATTCAGGATTATCACCAGGCCCAACGTTAATTTGCTGCGCTCTCTCTACAAAACTATTAACAAATTTATCGTAAACGCTTTCTTCAACAAGGATTCTCGATCCTGCTGAACATACTTGTCCGCTACCTGCATAAATACCAAATAGTGCATAATCAATCGCCGTTTCAAAATCTGCATCTGCAAAAATAATATTTGGTGATTTGCCTCCAAGCTCTAGCGAAATCTTTTTCATATTATCTGCTGCCGTTCTCATAATGTGCTTACCTGTTTTTGTTCCACCTGTAAAGGAAATCATATCCACTTTATGACTCGCTGCAATTTCATTCCCTACTATTGGACCAGCCCCCATTACCATATTGGCTACACCTTTTGGTAGCCCTACTTTTTCAAGGATTTCGAATAGCTTTGTCGCAGTAATTGGTGTCACTTCAGAAGGTTTAAACACAATTGTATTTCCAGCTGCTAAAGCAGGTGCTATTTTCCATACACTCATCAATAGCGGATAATTCCATGGAACAATTAATCCACAAACACCAACTGGCTCTCTTACAACCATCGCTTGCATCGGATCGGCTACATGATATGTTTGACCATCTGGCTTTGTAATCAATCCGGCATAATAGCGAAAACAAGCCGCTGCATCTCCAATATCTCCTTCTGCCTCACGATATGTTTTTCCATTATCCATTGTTTCAAGGTATACTAATTCTTCCATATTTTTATCAATTTCATCTGCTATTTTAAATAAATATGATGCCCTTTCAGCAGTAGATGTTTCTGACCAAATTCCGCTATCAAAAGCCGCTCTTGCCACTTCTATTGCGTATTTTGCATCCTCAATCGTTCCCTCAGGTGCATATGCTATACCCTTGCCATTCGCAGGGTTAATAATCATCCTTTTTTCTTGATTACTAGAGTCTCTCCATTCACCGTTTACATACATTTTTAAATCTAGCACTATATTGAATCCCCCTTTATCGATTGTTTATATATTTATAAGCAAATTTCATGCCAATATTTAAAATTCAAAAGAATCATACATAAAGTGAAACTTTAATCAGTGAGGGTTTTGTTCATCCCCACTGATTATCAGCCCTCACCAATCCGGCGTTTACGGGCAGCAGGGCTCCAACCTAAATTCTTTGCTCCACCTGAATTTTGAGGTGGGAGTTTTACTGCCCACAAATAGCGGGATAAACTGACTATTTTCTTAAAAATAACAAACATTTTATGCATTTCCGCATACACTATTCCATTTTGCATAAAGTGAGACTTTAATCATTTCCGCTATCGCCTTCACCACTCGGGACTTGAATCCCAGAGAATATGTACATGCTGTGCGCACACAAAAAGGAGAAGTCTATGTGACCTTCTCCTTTTTTAGGAATATGAGATGATATCAGCCGCTATCTCTTTTTCACTAACAATCTTTTGATATTTACGACTCACTGAAGATTGGCTGATTCCAAGAGCTTTTGCAGCCTTAGTCGTTGTTTTATACTGCTTCATTGCAAGTAAAATCAATTGTTCTTCTACAGAATGTAGTGCTTCTTGTAACGGTAATACTCTTGTAATAACTGGTTTTGATTTTTTAAAATCATAGCCAGGTGTTAAAAACTTACTAACAAACTCAGCTTCAATTACCGGATCATCTGCTGATACTACTAAACGTTCAATCATATTTTGTAATTCACGTACATTTCCTGGCCATGAATAAAACTCTAGTAAGTTAAGTGCATCCGGAGTTAGATGATAATTTTTATTATATTTTTCATTTAACTGTTGTAAAAAATGAAAGGCAAGTACTGGAACATCTTCCATTCTCTCTCGTAGAGGAGGAACTTCCAATGGAATTACATTTAAGCGATAAAATAAATCTTCACGGAACGTTCCTGCCTCTACCATCTTTTCAAGACTCTTATTTGTAGCAGCAATGATTTGCACATTTATTTTCATAGGTATTGTACTTCCGATAGGAATTACCTCTTGTTCTTGTAGGACTCTAAGTAATTTCACTTGCAAATGTAAAGGCATTTCTCCAATTTCATCTAAAAATAAAATACCTTGATCAGCTCGCTTAAAATATCCTTCTTTTCCATTTTTATCGGCTCCTGTAAAAGCACCTTTCGTATAACCAAATAATTCACTTTCTAACAAAGTTTCTGGAATTGCACCACAATTTAATTTTAAAAATGGCTTTGAAGATCTGTTTCCAAGTTGATGAATTGCCTGGGCAATTACTTCTTTTCCGACACCAGACTCTCCAGAAATAAGAACGTTGGAAGAAAAATCTGCTATTTTTTTAGCTTGGTTAATAATTTGCTCCATTTTCGGACTACAGTAAATAAGCTTCTTAAGAAAACGATCTTTATTTTTAAAATCATCTAATTCTTTCTTATATTGCTCTGATATCTTCTTTATTTCATGTAATTCCGTCTTCAATCTCGTTGCTTCTGTAATATCTCTTGAGGCAATAATAATGCGGTGAAGCTCTCCGTTTTCATTAAATACAGGATTTCCAACTGCCAATATTTTTCTTCCGCTTTTTGTTTCTTGTACAACTGATACCTTTTTTTGTTGTTCCAGCACTAATCGTGTGACAGATGGACTAAATAATCCTTTCTTTTCTAAGTCTAAAAGATTTTTTCCTAAAAGATCTTTCAAATTACTCCCCCAAAAATCATTGATAACGGTTTCACTGTAACGAATTAATTCCCCTTTATGATTAACAACTAATATTTCATCATAAATACTAGACAAGATTGCATGTAAATCTTTATTTAAATCCTTTATATATTCAATTTCCATCGCCATGTCCTCAACCATCGGCAAATCTTGTACGATAATAACCATTCCTTCAATGCTTTGATCAAAGTTTGGAATAGGACTGTAGTCAACTAATACACCCATCTCATTTGTGATTTGTAATTGATTCAAAATTGTCTTTCCCGTTGCAAATACGCTATTAATTTGTTCTTCATTAAAAATTTGTTCCGCTGGTACATTCATCACTTTTTCAGGTGTAGATTTAATCATCTTCAAACCAGATTCATTGCAATTTACAATTTTCTTTTCACGGTCTACTACAAAAATCCCCATCGGAATAGACGTTAAAATAATTTTCAATATATCAACACTCTGATTTTCTTGTTTAAATAGTTCTGCAAAAATATCTTCTCTTCTTATATATCCTATTAACTCATCCATTTCATTTTTCACTATGGCAATCGGCGCTCCAATAATTTGAAAAAGAGCTGTTAAAGAAATATTTTTACTAAGATAACATATCGTATCTAGCGAAACTGCATTTGAAAGCAACGCCTTGGAATTTAACTCCTTACTGTTTGATAGCAGATCCTTGACATGAACGTATGCAAATAATTTCTCTCCTCTTTTTAAAAATAGAAAAGGTTCTTTTATATTTTCAACATCTATATTCCGTTCCTTTTCGGATTGATCGATAGGTAGAGAAACAATGGGTCTAATTTTATTACGAGCAATGGAAAACATTCTGCTATTCCTCCTTTGGACTACTTAATTTGTATTGTATCATTAAATACAGATTTTTTTAATTAATCTGATAATAAACTTTTTTTCCTTTATTTAATAAAAAAAGGAAGATGAGTGCCTCCATCTTCCTCATTGTTCTATCATTAATCGCTACCACTAACGAAAAGGTCTTCTTGAATATACGCTAATACCATACCTGGAATTACTTTGTCGCCTGCCTCTACTTCTAAAGATTGAACTTCTCCACTACATCCCATCTTAATTACTTCCAGTTTACCATTCATATCTTTAATAGAAAATAATGGCTCCCATTCATAAACTCGAGAATCCTTATTAATAGACACTTTTTCAATTATTCCATAACACGGACTCGTAATAATATCATAATACATAATCAATCATCCCTTTCTTTTATTCTATTAATATTGTTCTTCTAACCTTTGTGACTGAAGAATCATATAGAAAAAGCTTTGAAACTCCTCTATGTCCTCTACCTCAATTCCTAGCCTTGTTGCCCAATATTGTTCCTCTCCAATATCTTCTTGGCTTAATAAAACCATTCTCCCATTTTGAATTGAGGTAACCATTGCTTTTCCAAGAAACTGTTGTGAATACGTAACAGCTATATCGTAACGATGACTATTCGACACAATACAGTAATAACTGATTTGTTGTCTCTCCACTTCTTCTAATAAAATATCCAGTTTCATTTTAGCCCTCCCTTTAGGTTAAAAATGCAACCAACCTCTTAGGCGCGATGCTTCTACAATCTTGCGAACCCCTTCAATATAAGCAGCAATTTTCATATTTACTCCAAAGCATTTAGAAGTATCAAGTACGTTAGAAAAACTAGATGTAATTTTCTCCTTTAAACATTGATCAACATATTGCTCCGTCCAGTAATATCCTTGGTTATTTTGACACCATTCAAAATATGAAACAATCACGCCACCAGAGTTTGCTAAAATATCTGGAACAACCAAAATTCCCTTTTCCTCTAACATAGTTATCGCCTCTTTTGTTGTTGGTCCATTTGCAGCCTCAATGATAATCTTACATCCAAGCTTTCCTGCATTATGCTTTGTAATGACTCCTCCAATTGCCGCCGGAATGAGTACATCACATTCTTTTTCTAACAACTCCTGATTAGAAATTGTTTTACTAAAGAGATTCGATACTACACCGAAAGAATCTCTGTTTTCTAGTAAATAAGGAACATCTAGACCGTCTGGATTATAAATTCCTCCTATAGCATCTGATACCCCGACTACTTTCACACCAATATCATATAAATATTTCGCCAAATAACCTCCAACATTCCCAAACCCTTGAATAATAACTCGCATATTTTGCAAAGGAATTTGTTTTAACTCACTTACTAACTGAAGTGTATACAATACACCTTTAGAAGTTGCTGTTTCCCGTCCTTGTGATCCTCCTAACATTAATGGCTTCCCGGTTATAAAGCCTGGAGAGTCAAACTCCCTAATATGGTCATATTCATCTAGCATCCAAGCCATAATTTGCGCATTTGTATACATATCAGGTGCCGGAATATCTTTCGTCGGTCCCACAATTTGACTTACTGCTCTTACATACCCACGACTCAGTAACTCTAGTTCTCTAAAACTCAACTCCTGTGGATTACAAATAATCCCGCCCTTTGCGCCTCCATATGGAAGTCCTGTCACTCCACATTTCAAGCTCATCCAGCCAGCAAGTGCTTTTACTTCTTCTGCCGTAACATCTGGATGAAATCTAATACCACCTTTTGTTGGCCCTGCTGCGTCGTTATGCTGAGCGCGATACCCTTGAAATACCTTTGTTGTTCCATCATCCATGCGAACAGGAATGCTTACTTCTAAAAAACGCATCGGTTTTTTCAGAAATTCGAATACTTCGTCTGGATAACTTAAAAGATGAAGCGCCTCTTTTAATATAGATTGAAATTCCTCTAAAGGATTTTCAACTTCATCTGTATTTGTATGTTTTTCTGATTGAATCGGCACGATAACACCCCTCTTTATATTTTTACTAATTGTACAAAGCAATAATCGTGCCAAGTGAAAATACTACGTTAATCATATCGTGTCATCCCCTTTACTTATGAATCTTTGAATGACTTATGCAATGCTGCATGATTATCAAATATAAAAAAAGACATCGGAACTTATCCGATGTCTTTTTCTTTTTATATTTCCTGTGCTTCTTCAAAATGCATTTGCGGAGGAGCTGAACGGAACATATTTGTAACATATAGAAGGTACCCAATTCCAATAGCAGCCCAGCAAATCCCTAGAATAAGTGAATGAATATTGAGGTTAAACCATAGTACTGCCACAGTACCAGCACCTAAAATAGGCATAACTAAGAAATTTAAACAATCTTTTATCGTTTTATATCTTTTTTTCTTAATTACATAGTAGGAAATTACAGATAAATTAACAAATGTAAATGCAATAAGCGCTCCAAAATTAATAAGAGATGCTGCCGTTTCTAAATCAATGAATATAGCCGAGAGCGAAATAATTCCTACAATAACAATGTTATATACTGGAGTTCTCCAGCGGGGATGAATGTATCCGAATATTTTCTTCGGAATTACATTGTCTCGCCCCATAACGTACAATAATCTGGATACACTTGTATGAGAAGCTAAACCAGACGCAAGTGTCCCCATAAGCGTTCCTACTAAAAAGAAAGCTTGAAATAGTTTTCCTCCAACATATAGCGCGATTTCTGGAGACGCTGATTCTTTATCTTTAAATACAGATGTATCTGGAAAAATAGACTGTGTAAAATACGTAGTAGTAATGAATAAAACTCCACCAATTAAAGCAGTAAGAAAAATAGCTCGAGGAATTGTTTTCTCCGCGTTTGGTGTCTCTTCTGAAAATGTAGTTACTGCATCAAAACCTAAAAATGAGAAACAAAGAATTGTCGCACCTGCAACTAACGGTGATATTTGTATATCCGATTGAAAAAACGGCTGAATGGAAAAAACTTCTCCTGTTCCCTCTCCCGCTAATAAACCTTTTATAACTAGAAAAACAAACACGGCCATTACTAACACTTGAAATATTACTAAGAACGTATTGAAATTAGCAGTAACATTTACGCTAATCATATTTATTAATGTAACCAGGAGAACAAAACCAATGACCCATACCCAACTAGGAACACTTGGAAAAAATGCTGACATATAAATTCGCGTTAATAGTGCGTTCACCATCGGTAGAAATAAATAATCCAATAACGCGGACCATCCAACAAGAAACCCAAGCCTTGCACTAATTGTCTTCTGCGTATACGTATAAGCAGATCCTGCGGTAGGAAAAACCTTTACCATTTTTCCGTAGCTTGCAGCGGTAAACAACATTCCTGCTAATGCAATAAGATAAGCTCCTGGAACATGACCGCCCGTTTTTTCAGAAACGATTCCAAATGTATCAAATCCAACCATCGGTGTCATATACCCGACCCCTAGCATAACAATTGACCAAAGTCCTAATGAACGTTTTAAACCAACTACTTTTCCCACCTATCATTCCCCCTACTTTCTCTATCTAATTTCCATTTAAAAATCGACAGTTAAAAGGAAGCGTTTTCAAGTAACTGAATATCACATCAAGTATTACCTCCCTTTTCGTTACTTTTTAAATATTCATGCAATTTTTAAGCCAAAATTTCTAGACTTTGAAAATTCAATATTAAAAAGAACGTATAGGTGTAGTTGGACCTCATTTCTTCTCATTTTTTATTCATTTTTACATAAGTTATTCAATCTCTCATACCACTAAATATGAAAATAAAACTTTAACCCGTGTATTTTCTTTATCCCCACTTCCTCGCAAACTGGGCTTTTACAAGATTAAAACATTTTCATGAAATAATAACATTATGTAAACCATTCATAGCAAAAAAGCTGTCTTCTCTATAAAGACAGCTTTTTCTATAACACTATATTAAAAATTGAATACGAAGTCATCGTCAGCTAACTTTTCAACGTTCGTTGCTTTTACGTAACCATTTCCTTTTACAGAGAAGAAATCATGGTTTTTCGTATCTGTACGTAAACCATTTAAAACGATTGGGTTAATTTCTTCTTCTTCAAACTTCGGCTCAAGCCCTAAGTTCATAAGTCCTTTATTCGCATTGTAACGAACGAAACGATTTACATCCTCTACAAGACCGATAGAAGTGTAAATTTCTTCTGTATATGCCATTTCAATTTCATATAGTTCCATTAATAATTCTTGCGTTTCTTTTTGCACTTCTTGTTGATCTTCTGCAGAAAGTTCTGCGAAGATTTGTTGTGCTAAAATACCGACGAATACGCCGTGAATGGACTCATCACGAATTATTAGGTTAATAATCTCACCACTTGCCGTCAATTTCCCTTGACCTGCTAAATAAAGTGGATAGAAGAATCCACTATAGAATAAGTAACTTTCTAAGAACACACTTGCTACCATTGCCATGTATAACTCTTTTTTCGTTACTTCAGACTTTAATAAACGACGATAGTAATTAGTAACAATACCAGCTTTTTTCTCAAGTAATGGATGGTTATCTACCCATTCAAAAATATCATCAATTTCTTCTTCAGTAGCTAACGTTGTGAAAATATGACTGTAACTCTTCGCATGTACTTCTTCCATAGCGCCCATGAAAGCTAATACACTTTTCGCTTGTAAATTTTCAAGATGAACAAGCACAAGAGGCATCCCTTCGCCACCTTGTTTCGTATCTAAAAGTGTTAAACCACCTAATACACGCTTATAAGCAATTTGCTCTTCTTTTGATAATTGTGCCCAAGTATTTTTGTCAGAAGACACTGCGATTTCTTCTTCTGTCCAAAACTGAGCGATGTTTTGCTTCCAAAACATTAAACTAAAATCATCTTCTTTTTTGTTCCAGTTTACCGCACGCATTAAATCGCCCCTTCTCTAAATAAACATAAAAAAATTGATAACTAAGCATGAGCAGGGTTCAGAAAAACCCTGCTCATAATGTCTCACTTTTTATATTAAACGGTACAAGCCACGCACTCTTCTACGCTTAATTTACGTGTTCTCGTATAATAAAGACTCTTCAAGCCTTTTTTATGTGCATAAATGTAGTAACGTGCTAACTCACGTGTTGAAATATCACTATTAACATAAAGAATAGTACTAATTCCTTGGTCAATATGTTCTTGAATTTCCGCGATTAAATCAATTAATTTAAACTGATTCATATCGTAAGAAGATTTATAGTACCAGAATGTATCTTTTGATAAATACGGCATTGGATAATATGTTGTCGCATTCGCATACGTTCTTGATTCAATTTGACTTACGATCGGCATTACGCTTGAAGTTGCATTTTGAACGTAACTAATCGATTGTGTCGGAGCGATTGCAAGACGATATGAATTATATAACCCATTCTTCTTCACTTGCTCTTTTAAACTTGTCCAATCTGCTTTTGTTGGAATATGAATTCCTTCAAATAATTGCTGAACTTTTTCAGTTACTGGGCTGTAATCTGTCGTTTCATACTTTTCAAAGTATGTGCCGTTCGCATAATCAGACTTATCGAAGTCTTTAAATGTTTCGCCTTTTTCTTTAGCGATTTCCATACTTTTCTCAATCGAGTAGTAATTTAACATCATAAAGAATGTACGAGCGAACTCTTTCGCTTCTGCACTTTCATATGCGATTTTATTTTTTGATAAATATCCGTGTAAATTCATTGCTCCAAGTCCAACTGAATGAAGCTCATCATTTGCTTTTTTCACAGTTGGCGCATTCGGAATGATCGTCATATCAGAAACAGCTGTTAAAGCTTCCATCCCCGCATGAACTGCTTCACGAATCTCTTTATTTTCCATTACATTTACGATATTTAACGATCCTAAGTTACAGTTAATATCACGACGGATAATGTCATCTGTACCGTAATCATTTATTTCAGAAGTTTCTTGAAGCTGGAAGATTTCTGTCTCGAATGTTCAACCGAGTTCGCTACTACTCAGTCCGTTGCTCATGCAACTGCTGTATGTCACCATACAGGACAGACTATATCATCACCTACAGCATTACCTGGTTAGGTGCTCCGCTTTTCGAACGCCAATCGCTTGCGCTCTACTCCCAAATGGGATAGTCGTTAGGCTTTTACTTATCTTAATTCAGAAAGTCTCTTATTACTTTATGTTGTCCGATAACTCTGCTATACAAAATAATAAGATACATTCTGAACTTTTATATTTTCATTCTAAGATAAGATTTAGCACGGTAGGTTACCTCAAACTTGAGGCTTTCCCCGTTTAACGGAGTGTTCGACTAGCATTTCTACTAGAAGGTGCTACATATTTAACACAAGTTCGACATCTTCACAGTTCCAATATCCTTCAATGGATGCTGGTTATTTGCATTTGATTTAAACATTAAGTATGGATAACCAGACTCAAGCTGGATCATAGCGATTTTAATCAGCATATCACGTGCACTAATATCTAGTGGCTTCTTCTTCACTTTCGGATTGCTCATTAATTCATCGTACATTTCATCAATATCTATATCATCTAAATGTTTTCCGTACTCTTTAAATACTGTATAAGGCGCGAAAACATGGAAAGGTTCGTTTTTCTCAGCAAGTTCAAAGAACTTACTTGGAACGATAATTCCGATTGATAGAGACTGAATACGGCTCTTCTCATCGGCATTTATTTTTTTTGTATCAAGGAATTCAATAATATCCCAATGGAAAATGTTTAAGTATACAGCGCCGGCACCTTTTCGTTGGCCAAGTTGATTCGCATATGAAAACGAATCTTCAAGCAATTTCATAACAGGTACTACACCACTTGCGGCGTTATCAATACCTTTAATTTGCTCACCACGTGCGCGTAGCTTAGATAAGTTTAAAGCTACTCCACCACCGATTTTCGATAATTGCATTGCAGTATTAATGTTAAAGCCAATTGAATTTAAGCTATCATCCATCTCTAACAAGAAACAAGACACCATTTCTCCTCTTCTGCTTCTTCCCGCATTTAAAAAGGTTGGTGTCGCTGGTTGGTAGTTTTGTTTTACAATCATGCTTGCGAAGTGTTTTGCCTTCGCAACATCACCGCGTCCTAAGTATAATGACACAATTGCTACACGATCTTCATAGCTTTCTAAGTATTGTTTTTGATCATTCGTTTTTAACGCATAATCTTTATAGAACTTAGATGCTGCCATATAAGATTGGAACTCGAAGTTTTCACCATAAGCGATGTTATATACTCCCTCTACTTCCTCCAAGCTATACTCGTCCAGAACGTTGTAATAGTAATCGTGTTCTTTCATATACTCCATTCGCTCTGCCACGCTATTAAAATGAACGGTATTCTCTCTAGCTTCTTCCATAAAGACTTCTAACGCCTCTTTATCTTTATGAAGCTGATAAAAACCGTCCTGCATTTGCGTGATTTCATTATTCAGTTCAATGTGTCGCAATCTCCCGCACCCTTTCTTTAAAATATTCTACATCATTATTTGTTCCAGATAACTCAAATTTTGATACAATAGGCACTTCATATTTAGTAGAAATTTTGTCAGCACTTGCACCGAACATGTCTCCCCAATTACGATTGCCGCTTGCAGATACGCCTTTTAATTTTTCATTATTGCGTTCTAAAAAGTCTAAAACACGTTCCGGTACATTGCCAAAACCTGTTGTATACGTAATAAGAATAAAGTCTTCATCTAATACTAGAGCTTCATCAATTTGAACGGCCGGCATATTTAATTTGTGGATGAAACGCTTCACGTTTCCTGTCATAGAATCATATGCAACTAACATTTCCGACCCTCCCTCTCCAATATATATTCTCTGTATGTCGTTTCTTGTTTTCTCTATATATTGTATTACGTTTCAAAATAAGACACAAGATATATGTATAAAATCTTTATTTTTTTAACTTTTACTTTTCGACATGATCATCGTTTTTTTTCAATACAAAGACTATGAAACAACATTCTAAAACTCATGTCAATAAAGTGCTTTTCAAAAAAGTTGTCAACGCATTTAACCTCATTTTAAAAAAGTTAACAATATTTTTTGTCGTAAAACAGTAAATGCTGGAGGATTATATTTCTCCAGCATCACGCAAAAAAGAACAGACATTAAACGATAATCTGTTCTAAACAACGATTACATTTATCAATTTTACTTTATTAAATATTATACATACTCTTTCGTTCCTCGTTACATACTAAAAGATAACTATTATAGAAAAAGATTATTATTATGGAACTTCAATTTATTTATGAAAAAAATTATTCCGGGTGCTCAATACGCAAAATATCTTTTATAAATATATGATGTGGATTCTCATCTTTATCGAGCATTGTACATACAGGCGCTTCTTCATCAAAGTATACGATCATTCCTTCTACGTACTGATATGTATGTTGAACTTGTACAGTTACTTTAATTTCTACAGCTTCTTCATATGCTCTTTTTATTTTCTGAAGCATTTTTGCTGAACATTTTCGTTTCTCTGGATACATAACCATTCCCATAAACCTATTCCCAGCTCTATCTTTCCACATATAATCCCAATGCGGTAAAATGCCTTGTTTAAAATCGCCCATAATTCTCCTCCCCTTTATCTTCTATTTATGAACGTGGTGTTTCTGAATATGTATAAATTACCTGTCCACCGCGCTGTGCGTTCCCGATAATATGTTTAAAATCTTCTCGACTTACTACAACTTTCCTAAACGTATAAAATACATCTTTCGTTGCAACATACTCCTTTATTTCACCATTTTTCAGCTGATCCAAAATTGCATTTGCTAATTGTTCATCCATGTATTTCACCTCTCTGCAATAGTTTATTTTATCGCATCTTCTATAGGTCGACAACGGTAAATTTATCCCGTTACTATTATGTAATTCACTTTCATTATTTTTATAGCTATATCACTTTATTATTTTCGCACTAAATATCATATACTAACATAGCTACTTCTCTATATCAAACTTTTTGACGCTCTGTATAACAAAGTTCCAATCCACTGTTTGTTATTTTATTTTATGCTACAATATATGCATAGAACTAGGAGGGATACTATGATTCGGAAAGCAAAAAAGACAGATGCGATAGGAGTAGCACCTTTACTGTATAACGCTCTGCACGAAATTGCTGAAAAAATCACAGGTAGCACAGTTGAAGCAAAAGTGATACTAGGACTTGAAACATGGTTCGCAAAAGAAAATAATCGATTGAGCTATGAAAACTGTTTAGTGGCTGAACAAGATGGAAAGGTAGTTGGGGTTATTGTCGTTTATCACGGTAGTGACGCTGAACAACTTGATGCACCAATCGTACACTACTTAAGAGAACTACATGAAGACGAATCCATTACGTTAGAAAAAGAAGCTGAATTTGATGAGTATTATATTGACACGTTGTCAGTTTCAAATATGTACAGTGGACGTGGCATTGGCTCTAAATTAATCGATGCAGCTGAACTTCATGCAACTGAAAAAGGTCATGAAAAAATCGCCTTACTTGTTAATTTAGAAAACAAACGCGCTTTTTCACTATATGAAAAACTTGGTTACAAAAAAGATAACATCGTTATGCTTGTTGGTGAACCGTATGCCCATCTAATAAAACCATTACGGTCATTAGTTTCTATATCTTAAAAGGACAATTCTTTTTGCTTGTTATGTAAAGAAAGAGGCTGCCAAAGGGACAGCCTCTTTTATGTTAAATTCGTATTTAATACATTTCCATCCATTGCCTCACGAAATGTATACGTTGTACATCCCCATGGCTTTCTATGGAAAATAGGCGAACCTGACCACCCCATTGCCCTCAGTTCAGTCCCAATCATCACATTAAAATAACTATGACCTACAAGAGCAATACGTCCGTGTACGAGCGCATAGCGGTGTAACATATTAGCAGCTTGCCTTGCTCTTTCTCGTACTTCCTTATAAGACTCAACATCCTTACTATAAGCAGCTATCCATAGTGTACGTCCAATAAACATCCATACATTAGGTTTACATTTCAACCATTTTGGAGCATAAAAACCTGTCGGAATTTCAGCTTCCCTAAAAAGAGGATTTTGCACAAAAGATAAAGAATCCGTTAATTCGGTTGCTGATCGCACAGCACGCCTCTGATCACTCGTTACGACCAATTTCGCTGTTGTAATCGCCTCAATTGTTTCAATCGGTATATGAGCTTCTTTTACCGTAGTTCCTAAATCATATTGCTTCATCCATTCACGAAATGAAATAATTGTCATTGGCTCTATAGTACTGTCCAAACGACCATGACGAATAAAAGAAATTCGCATTCTTTCCACTCCCCATTCATCACTTACGAACTATATTATGTACTATTTCTTATTGCCATCATACCATGCATAAAAAGAAAGTTATATATCATTACATATCCCCACTACTATTATGCGTTATCGATGCATGCACACCATCCAGTCCATCAAAATATATAGTTGTTTCATGTTGACGCATTTTCTTCAACTGTATATAAGAAAATAAAAATAATAAAATCGCTATAAAGCTCCCCACAATTTCAAACATCATTTTACCGCCCCTAATTTCTCCTACTTTAGTAGGTCATTGTATCTTTTTTATTATACTCCCATATAAAGATGTATGCATTTTCATCATTCCTCTCCTAACAATATTTTTTTACATATTTTCTTACAAAAAGTGAATATTTTTTGAATTTTTACTTTGGAAACATTTACAAATTAGTAAATATAGTTCAAAATAAGAGGAAATAAAAAAAGCCCAAATTATTCTTTTTTGGGGAAAACTGTAACAAGGAGAGTTGCTTATGCAGATCGCAGAAACTGGAGATATCATTGAATTTAAAGGTGGAATGCAAGGCCGTGTTCAAAAAGTAAATCAAAATTCCGTTATTGTTGATTTAACAATTATGGAAAATTTCAGAGAACTAGATATGGAACCTCTTACAGTTGTAAGCCATAAAAACTATACTGTCATTAATCAACATGCATAATATAATAGAAAGAAAGGATCTGTATATCATACAGATCCTTTCTTTCTATATATATTAACGATTATCAACTGTTTCTGGATATAGATCGTGGTTCATCATACGGTAGTCTGCCATTTTCTCATACTTAGTTCCTGGGCGACCGTAATTACAGTAAGGATCGATTGAAATCCCACCACGTGGTGTAAATTTCCCCCATACCTCAATATAACGTGGATCCATTAATTTAATTAAATCATTCATAATAACGTTCATGCAATCTTCGTGGAAGTCACCATGATTTCGGAAGCTAAATAAATACAGCTTTAAAGATTTACTCTCTACCATTCTTTGTTCTGGAATGTAGCTAATATAAATTGTTGCAAAATCTGGTTGTCCTGTTTTCGGACATAAACTTGTAAATTCAGGACAATTGAATTTTACAAAGTAATCACGATTTGGATGGTTATTATCAAATACCTCTAAAATTTCTGGGCTATATTCAAATAAATATTTTGTATTTTGATTTCCTAATAATGTTACATCTTTTAAATCTTCATCTAATCTTCCTGCCATTTTAAACATCCCTTCTCATTATACGCCGCGTTTATTTCCCCATACTAACGCATGAAGCTGAGGCAATACTTTCGCATCATTCATTTCTTTACAATTAACAGCTTTTTCAATAAGCCACTCATACTTATCTAATAATTTCTTAATAAGCATTGCATCATCCACTGTTTTCGTATTATCGTTCCCTACTTGTAAGAAAAATGGTACATCCGGATAACGTTCGTGCATCTTAACTGCATATTCAAAGTCATGATCATCGAATACGACTACTTTTAAACTAATATCTTTTCCTGCTAGTTTCTGAATAACATCATCTAACTTCTGAAAATCTGTTTTCATTGTTGAACTTGGTGGTTTTGGCGAAATCGTTACCTCGTCAATTTGAAGTAACCAATCTTGCCATTTACTCCCTTGTGTTTCGATCGCCGTTCGCATCCCATTTTCTTTTAATATAGAAAGAAGCGACTCAATATTTTTCAATAAAACAGGATTTCCACCCGAAATCGTAACATGAGAGAAATTTTCTCCTCCAATTTCAACAAGCTCATTCCAAATGTCTTCCGCTGGCATTTGTCTAATTTGATCTTTCGCCGATCCATCCCACGTAAAAGCCGAATCACACCAAGCACAGCTATAATCACAGCCCGCTGTACGGATAAACATTGTCTTTTGTCCTACAACCATTCCTTCACCTTGAATGGTCGGACCAAATATTTCTAAGACGGGGATTTTACTCATCGAGCATCCACTCCCGTCTCACTTCCGCATAACTAGTCGGTGTCTCAAATAGACGAACAAATTCAACACGCGCTCCTTTGTATTCATTCGCACGATTATCTTTTGTTAATGCTTCTGCCATCTTTTCATAAATCCAAACTACCATATTTTCAGCAGTCGTATTCATTGCTGGTAATGTTTCATTTAAATAACGATGATCTAAATAAATTTCTATTTCATTTTTCCAAATTTCTTTTATATCTCCAAAGTCAATTGCAAGTCCTATTTCATTTACATATCCACTAATTCCAAATACAACTTTATATGTGTGGCCATGTAAATTTTTACATTTACCTTCATAACAGTGTAAATGGTGTGCTGCATCAAATGTAAATTCCTTGCTGACCATTACTCTTTTATTATGATATTGAAGTTGTTCACGCTGAATATCCTTGTCCATTTTTTGCAAATTTTCTACGATGCGAAATCCAAAAAAGTTATCCATTAGTTGTTCGCTCCTTCGCGTTCTTGTAAGTACGTATCTAATCCTGCTTTACGAAGTTGACATGCTGGACATTCACCGCAACCATCACCAATGATTCCGTTATAACACGTTAATGTTTTTTCTCGAACAAACTCGAATGCTCCAAGTTCATCAGATAATTTCCACGTCGCTGCTTTATCAATCCACATAAGCGGTGTATGAATAACAAACGGATAATCCATGGATAAATTTAAAGTAACGTTTAACGATTTCACAAACACGTCACGGCAATCTGGATAACCACTAAAATCAGTTTCACATACACCCGTTACAATATGACGTGCTCCAACTTGTTTTGCTAATACAGCAGCAAATGATAAGAATAATAAATTTCGTCCATCTACAAATGTAGATGGCAATTCACCTTCTTCATGTGTAATCTCCATATCCGTTCTCGTTAACGCATTTGGAGCAAGTTGATTTAATAGACTCATATCTAGTACCGTATGTTTAATTCCTAGCTCTTTCGCAATTTCCACTGCACAATCAATTTCTAACTTATGACGTTGATTGTAATTAAATGTTACAGCTTCTACTTCTGCAAACTGCTCTATCGCCCAAAATAAACATGTTGTACTATCTTGTCCACCACTAAAAACAACAACTGCTTTTTCTTTTTTCATTTCACTCATTCTCCTTCTCTACTACGAATAAGAAGAAAGAACGTTCTTGAACTGTCACAATAAAAAAACAAAACAATACCTAAGGATATTGTTGTTTCCATAGTTTTTTATAGAGGGAGTTCGCGAACCTCTCCCATGCGGTGCATGGAATTTCTTCTTTCATTGACAAAACATATTGTAACATATTGTATACTACCAGAAAAAATTTCTGATTTTTCCGCTATTTCATATCTCATTTCTCTCATTTTATAGTATGATTAATTTAATGTGAGAAGAGAGGAGGCATTCCACTGAAACTCTTTATTATTTACCTCTTTTTAAATATATTATTCATTCTCGTTACGATGCTTATATATCACTTATTTTGGAATCAAAAAGGAAAACGGTCTCCTAAATTAAATTCAGCTATATTTATTGTATTGTGTTGCCTCGCTACCATACTATGTATCACATTTGCAGCAAAAACAAATAATGGTTTTCAATTTGATATGCGTCATATCGTATTAATTGTCGGTACATTAACAGGAGGACCTATTGCTGGTGGTTCTATCTTAGTTGTATTAAACATATATCGCGTATTATTAGGAGGAGTCGGTGTTTTCCCATCCATTATTGCTTCTATTCTCCTATTTACGATTCTATTGTTAACGTACAAACTATTTAATCGCAGCTCAAATCATATAAAGATTCTACTTGCTATTTTTTATAGCATCGCCTATGGAATTGGTTGGATACCTTTTTTCCTTGCAGAAGTAGCAAATAAGACCGAGTATATACCACATATTATTGTATATGAGCTATGCACTATGATTGGTACCATTCTTATTTTGTATTTGCTACATATACTCCAAATGCAAATTCGTCTACAAAATGAACTTATGAACGCTGAAAAATTTCATTTAATCGGCGAAATGGCGGCTTCTATCTCGCATGAAATTCGTAATCCTTTAACATCTACGAAAGGTTTTTTACAACTATTGCAGTCCGGTACATGTACTGAGCAAGAACGGAAATTATATATCGATATAGCCATTAACGGTATCGAACAAGCAAATCATGTTCTTACAGACTACTTAACTTTTGCAAAACCGAGTATTGAAAAAGAACAACAATTACAAGTAGAGGATGAGTTACTTCATGCGTTATCTTTAATTACACCTCTCGCCAATTTAACAAATGTTCGTATGCATTACATAAAACAAAGTACATCTTTCTTTATAGCTGGTGAAAGGCAAAAGCTGAACCAATGCTTATTAAATATTTTAAAAAACTGCATTGAGGCTATGCCTAACGGTGGTGACCTTATTCTTACATTAGTTCCAGACCATAAACATATACAATTGTATATAAAAGATACAGGCGTTGGTATGGATCCAGAACAAGTAAAACGCCTCGGGTCCCCCTTCTACTCGACGAAAGAAAAAGGGACCGGACTCGGGATGATGGTCGTCTTCAGTGTCATTCAAGCAATGAATGGAAAAATTGATATTATTAGTGAAAAAGGAACAGGCACAACATTTTTATTAACTTTCCCAATCATACAAAAAACGTGATGAAATTCATCACGTTTTTTCTGTTCCTTCAACTAATTCTGCAAAAGCTTTCACTTTTCCATGTGGTTTTTGATTCTCTTTCCGAGCTTTCCAAGCGCGCTCTTCTTCTCTCTTTTTCTTTGACATACTTTTCAACTCCTTTTCTCTTCTCCATGTAGTATTCCAAAATGAGAAAGAAAACTATGCATGAGTAAAAAAGGAAAAGAAGCGGTTCACCGCTTCTTTTCCTTTTTCCCACTATTTGAGCGCATCCCGATTGGTAAAGAATAATAATCAATGCGGAATGCCACCCAATGATTAAAGTTTCACTTTATCGCTGTAAAATTGCATGTTTTGCTTCTTTTAACTGTGTAAGATGCCTTTGTTCGTGCAAATCCAGAAATTGAACCCATTGGTATAAATTCAAATCATTAAAAATAGGATGTTTCAATCCATTTTCAAATAATTCTTTTTCATCTATCACACTATGAAGTGCATGTAATAATTCTTGTCGTGAATGTTCTAGTAATTGAATTCCTTGCAGTTTTTTCATTAATGTCTCTGTTGGTTTCATTTGTTGAGGAGCTTCCCGTTTATATGTGCGATCAAGCGTAAGTTGGAGGTCTTTAAATGGAGCAAGCTTTCTTTCTTTTTTTTGCAAAGCATATACAAGGGCAGATGTGACAGACTGTTCAACTAAATGTAAATGATGCAAAATTTGAATAATACTCCATTTATCACGACGTGGCTTTACATTCACCTCAGTATCATTTAACATTTCAATTTCTGATAACAGCGTGCTTCGTGTAGACTGTAATGAGTGGACTAAAGTTTCTAAACTAACATCCATATTAGATTGAAGCATAATGCTTTCCCCCCTTTTGTTGGTGAAAAGAGGTGCTCCTTATTAGAAACACCTCTTAAATAATTCTGAATTTTCTTTTATTATCTCATCATTTTTCCATTATGTCGATGTTAAACATGTGAAAAAAAGCGCATGTTTTTTACAATTTTGTGTCGTCAACAGCACGTAACCACGCTTCAATTTCTGTAATTACACTTTTTACACAACCTTCAGCAAATGGCGATGTTAAATTTGCAACTTCTACTAATTCTAAGAATGATTTACTTCCACCTTGCTGACAAAGATTCACATAATCTTCCCAAGCCTCTTGTCTATTATCTCTTGCACGTTTCCAAAATTGCAGCGCACAAATTTGAGCTAACGTGTAGTCAATATAATAGAACGGTGAGCTATAAATGTGACCTTGACGTTGCCAGAAACCACCACGCTCTAAATAATCATTATCTTCATAATCACGATGTGGTAAATATTTCTTCTCTATGTTACGCCATGCTGACTTACGTTCTGCTGGCGATGCTTCTGGATTCTCATATACATAATGTTGATATTCGTCTACAGATACACCGTACGGTAAAAATAAAAGTGCTGAACTTAAGTGTGAGAAATAATATTTTTCCGCATCTTCTTCAAAGAATAACTTCATCCATGGCCATGTAAAGAATTCCATACTCATTGAATGGATTTCACACGCTTCATATGTTGGCCAATTGTATTCTGGAATTTCATACTTACGACTTTCATATACTTGGAAAGCATGACCAGCTTCATGTGTTAGTACATCAATGTCACCAGACGTTCCATTAAAGTTTGAGAAAATGAATGGCGCTTTATAATTCTCAATATATGTACAATATCCACCACCAGCTTTTCCTTTTTTCGCAACTAAATCTAATAAATCATTATCTAGCATGAAATTAAAAAATTCATCTGTTTCAGCTGATAATTCTTTATACATCGTTTTCCCGTGATTAATAATCCAATCCGCATCACCTTTTGGAGTTGGGTTACCTGTAGCAAACTCAAAGTTTTCATCATAATAAGCGAGCTTTTCTACACCAATGCGTGCTTTTTGTCTATTTCTTAACTCTGTTGCAACCGGAACGATATAATCTAATACTTGCTGGCGATAGTTCGCAACCATTTCAGCATTATAATCTGTACGATACATTCTCGCATATCCTAATTCAACAAAGTTTTTAAAACCAAGTGTTTTTGCAATTGTTGTTCTCACTTTAACAAGCTCATCATAAATACGGTCTAACTCTTCCTCATTCCCGGCTAAAAATCCGTAGTATGCTTCACTTGCTGCTTTACGTTCGCTTCTTTCTTTTCCTTGCATGAACGGAATAAGTTGTGATAATGTTCTTTCTTCTCCTGCAAAGTCAATTTTTGCAGATGCTAACAACTGTGTATATTGTGAAGACAATTTATTCTCTAATTGCAAATCTTTCACTACTTCATCTGAATATGTTTTTAAATCACATTCAGCTAAAGCAAATAATTGCTTTCCATAATACGCTTCTAATTCTTCACGGAATGGAGAATTCATTAACGCCTTATAATATTTTGTTCCGTAGCCTTGTACAACCGGGGAGTATTCATCAAAGAAATCTTGCTCTTCTTTATAAAAAGCATCTGTCGTATCAACAGAATGACGAATGTAACAAAGATTCCCCATTGTACCAAAATCATTGCGAATTTCATTGATTGAATTAATTACTTGTTTTTGTTCTTCAACTGTTTTTGCATTATCGAACTTTTCTAAAGAAACAGTAAACTTCTCTTTTAATTCTTCAATATTTGGCCGTTTATATTCATAGTCTTTAAATGACATGAACGCGCCCCCTCTCCATTATATGCATCATTACTATAATTCAATGCTTACTTACAAATATCCTCTTATTTTTCAGCAAAATACAGTAGATACTGTCATGATTACATGTAAACAAAAAAGCCTTGGATTTCTTTATCCAAAGCTCCTTTGGAACATATTGTTATTTTTCATACTTTCCAATCTTTTTTAATAGATCAAGTAATTCATCCTTTTCATCTTTCGTTAACATTTCGAAAGACTGATGTATAACTTGCTCATGCCCAGGAAAAATAGAAGCAATAAAGCTCTCTCCAGACTCCGTTAATTGTGCATAAATAACACGTCTATCATTCGGGCACGGGATTCTCTTTACTAGTCCTTTTTTCTCTAGCTTATCTACAACGTATGTAATGCTACCACTAGCTATTAAAATACGCTCACCGATTTGCTGAAGTGGTTGGCCTCCTTTATGATATAGTAGTTCTAATACAGCAAACTCAGTTGGATTTAATCCGTTACTTTGTATGGATTTATTTGTAGTATCCATAACAGAACGATGTACACGGGATAATGCAATAAATACTTTTAAAGATTGAGAAATATCTGCTCGCTCATTATTTGATGTCATACCATTTCAACCCTTCACTTAAATTCTCCACAACAAAAAGAAAAGCAATGTAGTACTTCATTACAATTTCCGAATGAATATTCACTCATCCCTTTTCCTCTCCCTAATGTAATGCAAATGATTCTTGAATAAAAACATGACAATTTTAACATAGTTTATATATAATGATAATAAAAAAGAAGGAGTACCAAATTTGAAATTCAAATTACAAAGCATAGTTTTTTACATACTGCTTGTTATACTGCCAACGATAGGGATTGGTGCCGCATTTTTTTCGTATCACACTTATCAAATGAAACAGGGAAACAAATTATCTGCTCATACTGTTCTCTTTTTATATAGAGACTATTTAGACCATCACCTTGGTGAAGCGATTTCTGCCTTAGAAATGCTCGCAAAAGTCGTAGGTACCGAGACTGGTAACATAAATGGAATTAAACAAATTGTACATGATACAGATGGAAACGATGCACGATTTTCTGGTCTATATTACGCTACACCAGAAGGAATCATTACAATCGCATCAGAAGGTGAATCAAGGCCTGTAGACGTCTCAGACCGTAAGTATATTCAAGACGCATTACAAACTAAGAAAACAACTGTATCATCTGTCATTACAGATCGCGTCCTTGGACATCAAGCTATTATGATTGCCTCGCCAATATTTAATAAACAAAAGGAACTCTCTGGGTTATTGTTAGCTAGTTTACGCTTTGACTACATTTCATCCTCTTTAAATGCTATTAAACCACAATATCATTTCGAAGTAACTGATAAACATGATGTAGTTTTTCTAACCGATGATAACAATGAAACAAGTGATGAGCATTCTAATATGCTTACTACCCCACTCCAAAGATTAAACTGGAAGGTCTCTGTTTCTCCGTTACCTATTCATCAACAAACCTTATACCAGTTAGTTTCAATAGAATGTATAGCTACTTTATTTTTAATGTCTATTTTATTTTTACTCGCTCAATATATGTTATTAAAACGGCAAACAAAACTAGAAAAACAACAAAATGAACTACAGAAGATTGAATTGGTTGGAACTTTTGCGGCTAGTACAGCTCACGAAATCCGTAATCCCCTTACTGGAATTAAAGGACTCGTTGCTCTATTAAAAGAGAAATATAGAGATGAACAGGATCAGTTCTACTTTTCAGTAATTGAACAAGAAATTGAACGTATTAATGAAATTGTAAGCGAATTTCTTATTCTTGGAAAGCCGACTGCCATCATTGAGCAAACATATGATGTAAGAACGATTCTTAATGAGGTAGCATTAATTATTCAATCTGAGGCGAATCTACATAACATTGTATTTCATTTACATTTGCCAGACCACCCTGTTCATATACTTTGCTCAAAAGACCATATGAAACAAGTGGTTTTAAACATTACAAAAAATGCAATTGAAGCTATGGCTTCTGGTGATACATTAACCATTGTAGTAACAAACAATGAAAAACACGCACAACTGCAAATTATTGATACTGGAAAGGGAATTCCAAAACATATTCAAAAACACCTCTTTCATCCGTTCTTTACTAATAAAGATACTGGAACAGGTCTTGGGCTTGTCATATGTAAACGAATTGTAGAGATGTACAACGGGCATATATTTATTGATAGTAAAGAAAACAAAGGAACGACAGTTCATATAGAGATTCCATTACACATAGTATAATTATCCTTATCCAAAAAGGATAATTATACTTATTTCATAAAACCAGCCACAAGCATTCTCCAAAAATTGCTCGATTTGCCTTCATACCCAATTTGAAAAATAGGGACCTTTATAATTGAAATCCATTTCGGTGTTTGTTTTTCTTTGTAACGCTGATACTGTACGATAAGCTTGTCCAATTCTTGACTAACTTGAATGGTCTCCATACTGTTTAATCCACTTGTTAATCCTAAATGAATCATTTCTTCACGTTTCATATGAATATCATGCGAAAGCTTTTCTAATGTGTACTTCCTTTTTACAGTAAACATCCATATCCCCCTTATTATTCTTCCATGCTCTAAACGTCTCTTCTACTTTAGCCCTTTAAGCATTTAATCCTATTTGAAGAATCAGAAAATTTAACATTTTCCCCCTGTAATTTACAAATCTTTACCCTCACTTTGAGAATTATTACAAATTATTCTATCTTTGTAAATACATTCGCAATAATAGACATTTTTTTCATCTTCTTTTTTGTAAATGCTCAGTAAACAGTGGGTTCTCTATTTTTAATGTACTTTTCTTCGACATTTTTTGTTTAATTTATGTGAAAACGCAAAACATAATGATGATTGATAAAGTGAAACTTTAATCAGTAGGGATTTTTCTCCCTCCAACTGATTATTAGCCCTCACCAATCGGGCGTTTACGGGCAGTGGATCTCCCACCTAACTTCTTTGCTCTAGCCGAATTTTGAGGTGGGAATATTACTGCCCGCAAATAGCGGGATAAAATAGAAAGGAAATATTTAAATGCGCAAATACACTATTACATTTCTCGTCTTCACCCTGTTCATACCCTTCTTCCTATTTCCTATTCAAGCAAACGCTCATACGAATAAAGTTGCTATTGTCATCGATGATTTCGGCAATAATATGAAAGGAACTGATAGGATGTTATCACTTCCTATTCCACTCACTATTGCTGTTATGCCATTTCTTCCTTCTACTAAACAAGATGCAATAGCTGCCCATAAAAAAGGGCATGAAGTTATTATACATATGCCCATGGAGCCAATTAGAGGAAAAAAAGAGTGGCTTGGACCGAAAGCGATTACAACAGATTTAAGCGATGAAGAAATAAACAATCGACTCGAACAAGCAATTCAAGAAATACCTCATGCAATAGGAATGAACAATCATATGGGATCAAAAGTAACCGCTGATGAAAGGATTGTACGTCTTATACTTTCTGCCTGTAAAAAACACGGTTTATTTTATTTAGATAGTAAAACAAATCCTAATAGTGTTGTCCCAAAAATCGGTAAAGAATTAGGGGTGCCTATCATTGAAAATCAATTATTTTTTGATGATGTATATACGACAAGTCATATTTCAAGACAAGCCCAATTACTCATCAAAAAAATTCAAGAAAAACCAATCATGGTAGCTATCGGGCACGTTGGTCCTCCAGGTGAAATTACATCACGTGTTATTGAAACTTCTATTCCTAAAGTTCGCGAACATGCAGACTTCATTTTTTTATCTGATTTAGTATTATCTCCACCTCCTGTTTCAAAATAAGATTCATTTCTCGTACTAAAAAAGGTAGCTATCTACATATAACAGATAGCTACCTTTCCTTTTTAACTTAAATATGATCTACATGACTCACCCTAAATCCCTTTTTCTCTATCTTTTCAATTAATTGCTTTAATCTTTTTTCATTTAACTCATCTGATATATTTACGATAATACGGCGAATATATTGATCACCATTATCAAGCGTAAACAGTCCACCTATATTGTATGCCTTTAACAATGTCCCCAGCTCTTTAATTGTTCCCTTACAATCTTGTGTTGCAATTGTTAATATATAACCACCCGTCCGCATACCGAATGAATCTTCAATAACATCAAATACATTAGAATGTGTTAAAATACCGACAAATTCATTATATTCATTTAAAACCGCTAAAAACGGGAGACGACGAATCACGTAAAAAGCTCTAAAAAAAGAATCCTTTTCAAAAATAAACGAATTTGAATCTTCCAGCACATCTCCTGTACTTACATGCTCTAATCCGCTATTACACTTCTTCTCTAAAAGATCTACTTTATAAATAATCCCCGTGAATTCCTTCTCATCTTCTGCTAATACGGGGATCGCCCGAAATCCCGTTTCATTCATAATTTGCAAAGCCTTTTCACCAGAATCATTCGTTTTGCAAAATGTCACCTGCTGTTTTGGCAGAAAATGATATTTAACTCGCAAAATATGTTCCTCCTTACATGTCAACATGTAATCTATATATAATAAGGAGACCTATATTTTATGAGTGAAATTTACTTTTAAAACGCTTTCATTTTTATATAATGGTAACCACTATGAATACACCTTTATATAACAGAACTTTTTGCCCCTTTTATCATTAAAAGCTTTACGTGATAGTTCATTAAATATTCTATACCTTCCAACCATTTTTTCGCTTCTTCTGGTGATTTTCCCCACACGATCATTCCATAATTATGAACAAGGACTACTCCTCCACCTTCAGTAAAATTCGGAACATTACTCTCCAATAAATCAGCGAATTTTTTTTCATCTTCTACAATTGGAATTGTCATTTCTGTAATGCCTTCTTTGCCAAAAACACGTTCCACGCTGCGTTTTTCGAATGTTACTTCTCCTTCTTTCCCATATAGCTCTGACATTAAATGACTATCTACAGTCTGTACTTGTAAAATGCATTCTGCACTGCTTTTTTTATAAATATCCGCATGCATAAACGACTCTGAAGCTGGTTTTTCTTCGTTTTCAAATACTGGCTCACACATGCAATTTACTACAATAAAATCTTCTTCAGAAAATACTCCTTTATCTCTTCCCTCTACATTCACCAAAAATGTTAATGGCTCTTTTGACGTACACATCGATAAACTAATTTTTGTACCATAAAACCAATCGCGAAGTGCCAGTTCTGCCTTCACATCTTTTAATTCGTTCCATCTCTTCAGAAAAAATAACATTTCGTCACCCCCGGCGTAATATTAATATAATGTTCAAATCCTTTATATGTAAAAGGAATGTTTTTTGATTATTCTAAAAATTTAATTGAATTATCACACGAGAATGCCTTTTTGTCAATATGGTTTCAGCACCTATCGGAAAAATAGACATATCACCTATAAGCACTCCTGTCTATTTCTTACTTGATTTTGTACATATAAAAAATACGTTATTCTTCTTATTAAAGAATAACGTATTTTTCTCATTTATTTATTTTTTTATTGCCTTATACAAAAATTGTGCATATTGTTCACGTGTTACGAAATTATCCCCTAAAAAGTTCCCATTCCCATCACCTTTTGATATATTATTATCCTCTAAAGCTTTCACATATCCTTCTGCCCAATGACCAGTTGGTACGTCTTTAAAGTTCTCCAAATTACTTTCATTTGCTTTTAACTGAAATACTTTTTGTAATACTACTGACATCTCGTACCTAGTTAATACTCCTTCTGGACGAAACTTCCCTGTACCATCTCCTTGCATAATTCCAGCTTGTGCAACTGTAGCAATATCTTGCTCAAACATATGCCCTTTCGTATCTGTAAACATTTCTTTCTGCTCTACTTTATCTTCTAATTTCAAGTACCTTTGTACTAAAGATGCAACTTGTCCACGGGTAATATTATCCCCAAATCCAAATTGTCCATTTCCATATCCTTTAAAAATATTTTCTTTTGCTAAATAATTAATTGCTTCTTCTGACCAATGTCCTTTTGGTACATCTTTAAATTCTACTACTTCTACTTTTTCATCTTCTTTAGAAGTGTTATCTCCTTTACTTTCTACTACATTTTGAATTACAGATCCTGTAAAGAAGATTCCTGTATCCGCAAATGGATCTTTCACTCCAAATTCATATACTTTCTCACCTGGTGTACTCCATTTCACTACACCATTACTATACGTACCACCATCACTCTTCAGACGGATTTTTGTAGATACCTCGCCGTCTTTCTCGTATATAGGTACTTTTACTTCTTTATTTACTTCTGTATCCTCTAAAAAGACTTTTTGGTTTTGAACATTAATATAAGCTTTCTTACTTAGTTCTATTACTGGTCTAACATCGCGGATTTCATTTGCAACAAAACTTAAATATACTAACTTATTCAAATTACTAACTGGCGATAAGTCTGAAATAAAATTTGCTTCTAAATCAAGCTTTTGTAAGTTTACTAGATTTGATAATGGAGTAATATCCTTTAACTCATTATTAGGTAAATCTAATTCTGTAAGCTGAGTCATTTTAGCAAGTGGTGTCACATCTTCAATTTGATTTTTCCCGATAAATAATTTATTTAATTGATTCATTTGATCAATACCCGATAAATCTTTAACCTTATTACGCGTTAATACTAAGTCCTTTAAAGGTAATGAATATAACGGTTTAATATCTTCAATTTGATTACCTGCTAAAGTTAAGTATGTTACATTTTTCAACGCGCTTAATGGAGCAACATTCGTAATTTTATTATTTGCTAAATTCAAGTAATCTAGTTGTTCTATTTTCGCTAATGCTGTTACATCTTCTATTTGGTTGCCTGATAGATATAAACTTTTTACATTTTTCATTTCAATTAGTGGTGCAACGTTTGTAATTTTATTATTACTCAAATCAAGAGATTCTAAATTATCCATCTTAACAAGTGGTGTTACATCTGAAAATTCATTACCACGCAAAGCTAAATGATTTAATTGCTTTAAATTCGCAAAGAACGACGGATCTTTTATCTTCGCATTCGCAACTGTTAAAGATTTTAAATTTGGCATATATTTTAATGCACTATAATCAAGAATCTCATTCGTGTTTAAAAACAAGTCCTTTACTTGTAATAACTCTTCTTTCGTAATTGGTGTATTTAAATCTTTTCTATTAAATACTTTTTTATTAACAAGTTCTCTTAATTTGTTATCTGTTATCATATTTTGATTATCAACTGGATTATCTGTTTCCGTATTGCCTGAATTAGAGTTATCATCTGGTTTCTCTGTTTCTTTGTCGCTTACAGTTGGATCTTTAATTTCAAATTGAACTTGATATTTGTGATCGTATCCAATATCTGGAATAAGTATATGCATTTGCATATTATGCTTCTTCTCAAATTCACCAATTTCAAATTGAACTACTTTCGTCCCATTTTTCCTCTTATCTTCTGACAAAACTTTTACATCATGAAATACACCAGGCTGGTTTCTATCTTCTATTCTAAGATATTGAAAATAATCGCTATCTTGCACTGTTACAGTAACAATTTTTTTCCCGTCTTCAATTGCTACTTTAGGATTTTTTATGTACTGAGAAACCATAGATGGCTCATCTTTTTGATCCTTATATATTTTAATCTCAGTATCATACGTGCGATCACTGGCTGCTGCTAACGACTGGTTTGCTTCAATTTTTATTGCTGCTAACGCTGGAGTAGAATACGCAGCAAATGGAATAGCCAATGTGGTTGCTACTACTAGAGCTTTAATATAACTTTTTTTCAAAATAATATCCCCTTGTCTTATATATATTTTAATTGATAATACCTATCAATTACCAACATAATAAATGATAATGAATCTCATTATCATTGTCAATGAGAATATTACATTGAGTTTATATTTCTATAGATAAAAAATTAAAAACCCTTTACTCAAAGGGCTTTTTTACCTATCGTATGAAGAATTTCACTTTTTTCCTTTTCATTAATAACACCAATTTTTTGCAAAATGTTTGCATACAATACAAGTTTATTATATATCCGTTCTGACATACTTCCCCTTCTTTCCTTCGACCAACTTTTTTTGTATTGGTAAATTATATGAACGAGATGAGAAAATGTGTCCACTTTTTGCATAAATACAAATCTTTTATTTTGTTACTTGCTGATAGTAAAACTCCCACCTAAAAATTAGGCGGGAGTCTAGATGTATTCAATTCATTTAGCACATTGTCCATTGAATATTATGCTTTTTGACTTCTTCTTCAAAACTATAAGGCATTTTCTTATCACAAATGACATGTTGAATATGAGAAAATGCTGCTATTCTATAATTCCCTTTTACGCCTACCTTTGTATGATCACATAAAATAAATGTTTTCTCAGCTAGCTTAATCATCGCTTCTGAAAGTTTCGCCTTTTCTAATTCAAAGCTAGAAACCCCAAAGTCTGGCAACAACCCATCAATCGAAACGAATGCTTTATGAAAATGAAATTGATGGATTACTTGCTGTGAAATAGACCCTGACACCCGTGAATGTTTTGGAGATACTTTTCCACCAATAAATAAAACCTCACCGTGAAACATCTTTTTATTAATAGAAGATATTAATTGTGTCGCTACTGGGAAAGAGCTCGTAACAATCGTCAAATTTTTACGATGAACAAGATACGGTACCATTTGAAGTGGTGTACTTCCATCATCAATTGCAATAACATCTCCATCTTCTACAAACGTTGCTGCCTTATACCCAATTCTTTTCTTTTCTTCTATATGCAGCATCTCTCGTTCTAACATTGGTGCCTCTATTCCAGCTCCCGGAAGTTGAACGGCTCCACCATACACTTTCTTCAACTTTTTTTCACGATCTAATTCTTCTAAATACCGGCGAATCGTCTCTGTTGATACAGCAAACTCTCTCGCTAATTCTGAAACTTTTACTTTCCCTTTAAACTCTACCTTCTCAAGAATTGTTCGCTTTCTTTCTTCACCTACTACAGACATAGCCTCACCCCATTTATATCTACCTCATAAACTGCCTTACTTATACAAAGTTATAATTTTCTTTGTAAGTAGAAACCTCTTCATGAATATGAATACCACGCTTTTCTAATTCGTCAAAAATGATTTGTGGATTTTCAAAAGCTTCTTCAGGAGTAATAACGCCGACTTTATTAACTACTCCTTTTGCAATTAACTCTGTGGCGACTCCGAATGGGATTCCAACATTTCTTGTATAAGCTCTTAATTTCTCCCAACCTACTACAGAACCGTCAGATAGCGGATGTGTATGATATAACACATGCCTTTGTTTTTGATTATTTTTCATACCTACTACTTCTACATGAAGTGCATAACCATAAAGTTCTGTTTCTTGTCCTTCTTTCGATTTTAGTAGATACTTCGAAATACAATCCATAATACCTATTTCTTCACCATTTATTTCAATTTGATCATTACGCAATATACCATAATCATATAAAGCACGAATGAGCTGCATATTTTGCTCAGGCCAAGTACCTCTCGTTTCTATCAGCCCAACACCTTTGTCCTCCAGCGCCTTCGCCAACGTAATCGTTTCTGAATGCGGGATTATATACTGCGTTGTTTTTCCGTAAGGCGCTGGTAATTCAATTTCTCTTGGGCGCGCAAACGGAGGTACTTGCTGAAATTCACCGCCTTCATACACTGTACGCGATGGTAAATGTGGATCATATTCATATGTCGTTGTTTCTGTAATTGATGCTGAAAAAGCAATTGGGCGATATGAGCCATGGCTTACTCGAACTGACTCTACAGTATCTAGCTGATTTGCTGCATGCATAGCCATCATTTGCGTTACACCTGGCGTCATACCAAAACCAGGTAAACATGTTTTTCCGTTTTGAACAAATATAGAATGGGATTCATTCTCTTCACCAAATCCATTCAAGTTCACACCGTGACAGCCGGCATCTGCAATACAACGAGTGGACAATCCATTTAACTTTATCGTCGTGCCGTCCATTACAATGTCATAGCCTTTCATTTTTGCAACAGTATCCTCATGATTTGTCACATCGACTTTTACAAAATCAACGCGAGGATCATTTAACCACTCTACTATTTTTCGGCCTTCCTCTTCATTAAAATCGGCGACCGTAATCGTCTCAAAAGATGAAAATTGAACTAAATCTAAAATTGCTTCACGACAAATTTTACCTGCTCCACCTAAGCAAAATACTTTCACCCTATAACAACCCCTTTAGCAATACTATCAACTAAACGATTAATGTCTTCTTCATGTACATCACCGATATTTCCAATACGGAACGTATCTACTTTCGAAATTTTCCCTGGGTAAATAACAAATCCGTACTGCTTTAATTCGTTATATAATTGCTGAAATTCAAATCCTGCTTCTGGATAAATGAAAGATGTAATAATAGGAGATTGATATTTTTCATCTACTAGTGGCTTAAATCCGATTTCTTTCATTCTATTCACTAATAGTTTTTGATTGTTATAATATCGATTGTAACGTGCTCTTACTCCGCCCTCTTTTTCTAGTTCCAGGAGCGCTTGATAAAAAGCGTGTACAACATGTGTAGGTGACGTAAAACGCCATTTTCCATTTTGATTTTCCATCGTTTCCCACTGATCGTATAAATCTAAAGATAATGAACGTGCCTGTCCTTGACACTTCAACAATTCATCACGCTTTGCGATAACAAAGCCGAATCCAGGTACACCTTGAATACACTTATTCGCACTACTAATTAGAAAGTCAATTTGCATCTCAGCGATATCTATTTCAATACCGCCGAAACTACTCATCGCGTCAACCAGTGTAACTTTTCCGTATTGTTTTCCCAATTTACATACGTCTACAATTGGATTAATAATACCTGTAGTTGTTTCACAATGAACAACTACAATATGTGTAATCTCTTTATCTTGTTGCAATAACTGTTCTACTTCTGCAATATTAGTAGGCTCCCACTCTTCTGTTTGACTGGCCACCACATCTATATGTAACATCTCTGCCATTTGTACAATCCGCTTACCATACGCACCATTTGTACAAACTAGCAGCTTTCCGTTTGTAGGAATAACAGAACCGATTACTGCTTCAACCGAAAACGTACCGCTTCCCTGCATTAAAACTGTTGTGTACTTTTCTTCTTCCTTTGTTGCTAACGATACAAGCCTATTTCTTACATCTTGCACCATCGTGTTATATTCAACATCCCACGTACACCAATCATATAACATAACTTCTTTTACAGTTTTTGTTGTCGTTAATGGTCCTGGCGTTAATAATAAGTAGTGATTTTCATTCATGATCCTATGCCCCTTTTATGAAATAATAAGTTCTTGTTTCTCGATATGTTCCATTACGTTTTCGAGTTCCTGCATCGTTTCAATCGTAAAATGTGCCCCATTTTCAATGAAACGATTACGAACTATCTCCATTTTTTCACGAAGCTCTAACAGATCCATATTCTCAACTTCCTCTTCCGTTAAACCGAGCTCACTACTGCCAAGAATTACACCAACTGTCCACATTCCAGCATTTCTACCCTCTTTCATATCTGACACGGTGTCTCCAACTTTTATCATATGATTCATTGGATATACACCAAGCTCCATCGCATTTTTATAGCACATCCACGGATAAGGACGCCCCGCTGGAACATCATCTGGCGTTACAAGAAAATCAGGTTTATATCCTTGTAGTGCTGCTTCTTTTTCTACAATGTCCATCATTTCTCTCGTATAACCAGTCGTTGAACCAATTTTAATTCCTCTTTCACGTAAAGAAGCAATCACTTCTTTTACTCCATTAATCGGCGACGCATAACGCGGTAAAATAGCGAAGAGAATCTCTTCAAATTCTTCATACATCTCCTGAATATCTGCTTCTGTTGGTAATTGTCCGAAAATACGATTCCACTCACTTGCAATACGAGGCATCTCTGTAAGTGCCCTTACATGATCTATTTTTAATAACCCCATTGGCTTACGGGCTTCTTCTGCTGTAATTTCAACACCGCGTTTATGGAAGATCTCCATAAATACTTCCAGTGGTGCAAAACATCCGTAATCAACCGTCGTACCAGCCCAATCCAAAATAACTGCTTCAATTTTCATTCTATTCATCACCCTTCTCACTTATCTTTTTTGCCATTGTGACGTTCGGTTACGAAGTGCTTTCGTTCCCCATTCATATACAACTCTTACTACAATATTTGTAACAACAATAAGTACACTCATTGCAGCTGCTGGTGCTACATTTCCTGCATCATCCATATTTACAATTGATACAGCAGCTAGTTTAAAATCAGCCGCATACAAGAACACGACTGCCGATACAGTCACCATTGAATTTACGAAGTAGTACATAACCATTTCTAAAATGGCTGGTAAACACATCGGTACCGTTACTCGAAAGAAAGTTTTATAAAACGGTATGCTCATCGACTGCGAAACAAGCTCAAACTCTCGGTCTAGTTTCTTTAAAGCCGTCGTTGCCGTAACGAATGTTACAGAGTAGAAATGAATGATATTTACTAATACTAAAACGGCAATTGTGCCATATAAAGAATGAAACGGATTTGTTATTGAAAGTCCTAGAATTTGAATTGTTGGTTGACTGAAGAAAAAGACATATCCTAATCCAAGTACTAATCCAGGAATCGCTAACGGTACAATTGAGAAGAAATAACCTACTTTTCTTAAAAATTGTAGCTGTTCTATTTTTTCAATCGCATAAGCGAACACAAATGTTAAAATCGCCCCGATAACTGCCGTAACGGCTGAGACAATTACACTATTTTTAAATGCTTCAAGTCCGTCTCCTGTCAAACTTGAAAAATTAAAATGCTCAAATGTAAAACTCATATTATATGGCCATACTTTCACACTTGCAGCAATACCAACTGCCACAAATAAAAGAATGATCATAAGCGTTACTACGCTACAATATACGAATGAAATAACATCTCTTTTCTTATTATTTATTATTCTGTAAGGTACTGCCTTTGAAGATAAGAGATTCGCCTGTTTCCTTTGCGTAATACGATCAACTGCAAATGCGAAAATAGCTGGGATTAATAAAATCATTCCGACAGTTGCGCCCATGGACATATTTTGCTGTCCAATTACTTGCTTATATACGTCAGTAGCAAGCACATTATATTGTCCACCAACAATTTTTGGTGCCCCAAAATCAGTGAAACTAAGTGTAAATACAACGAACATCGCACTAATTAATCCGTATTTCACACTAGGTAAAGTAACCGTAAGAAACTGCTTCGCTTTACTTGCACCTAACATATTAGAAGCTTCATATAAACGATAATCAGAACCTTGGAAAGCAATTAATAAAATAAGGAATGCTTGTGGAAATGTATACATAACTTCAGCCATTACAATTCCTACTGGTCCGTATAACGGTATTTGTATTCCTTCAAATAAACCAAACATCCCTTTTGTTATTAATCCTTGATTACCAAATAAATATGTAAGCGCAATACCGTGCATCATCGTCGGTGCGAATAATGGTAATAATGCTACGTATTGAAATACGCGCTTTCCAAAAACATTGGTACGAGCAATCGCATATGCATAAGCGAACGCGAGTGTAACTGAAATAATTGTTGTAGCGCCCGAAATCCATATCGTATTTTGTAATGATTGTACTAGCGTTGGTGTTGTGAAATATTTACTGAAATTCGCAACACCAACGAAAGCTCCGTCTTTATCGTAAAAGGCTTGTGTAAATAGTTGTAATAGAGGCAATACAAGCATGATAAAAAATGAAAGAAGCATACCAATAATTAATAGTCTTTGTATCCACTCTTCTTTACCGATACGTCTTTTAATCTTTTTTTTCGCACTTTCCACCTTTAAATTTTCTAACATCTCCATCTATACAATGACCTTCTTTCCATATGACAACATATGATTTTCTGAGAAAGAGATTTGAATTGGCTTTCCTTTTCTAATAGCAGTTTCCTCTACTTCTGATGCCAATATATCCACTACAATTTTCTCGTTATAAAGGTGTGTTTTCTCTTCTATAACCCGCACTTCCGTCCGGTATACAGAGCCGCGAAATTCCATGCTTTCTACAACTGTTTTAATACCATTATTTTGTACAACTGTTACATGTTCCGGACGAATTGCATGTTCTTCGTTATTTTTCGAAAAGAAATTAATAGAACCAATAAAATCTGCCACAAACGGATTGGCTGGTCTTTGATAAATCTCCTTTGGTGTTCCAATCTGCATAATTTCCGCATGATTCATTACAACAATTTTATCAGCCATCGTTAATGCCTCTTCTTGATCATGCGTTACCATAATAGTTGTTACTCCCACTTTTTCTTGCAAATCGCGCATTTCTCTACGCAACTTTTCACGCACTTTTGCATCTAAAGCTGATAACGGCTCATCGAGTAACAAAATATCGGGAGACAGAGCGAGCGCACGTGCAAGTGCCACTCGCTGCTGTTGTCCACCAGACATTTGAGCAGGATATTTATCTTTTACATTCAGCAAATCAACAAGTTCTAACGCCGATAGCGCCTTCTCTTTTACTTCTGCTTTTCCATATTTTTTTGTCTTTAAGCCATATTCAATATTTTCAAGTGCTGTTAAATTCGGAAATAATGCATATGATTGAAACACCATTCCGAAGTTCCTCTTTCCGGGAGGTAATGCTGTAATATCTTTTCCATCCACAGCTATACTACCTGTTGTTGCCTCTTCTAGCCCTGCTAAAATTCGAAGCAATGTTGTTTTCCCACAACCACTTGGGCCTAATAAACATACAAACTCATTTTTTTTCACAGTAAAAGAAATATCTTTTAACGCTGTAAATGCATCAAACTGTTTTTGAATGTGTTGAATTGATAAATATTCGCTCATTTTTTCTCTCTCCCACTCACTTACTTTTTCGGTTCTGCTTTTTGGCCAAACTCTTTTTCCCATTTTTCTAAAATTTTGTCGCGATTTTCTGCTGCCCACTTAAAGTCATTCTTTTTATATAACTTTTCTGTCACATCTTTAGGGAATCCATCTGGAAGTTTATAATCATTTTTAATTGTCGCAAATCCATTTTTCTCGAAGTATAACTTCATTACATCATCAGTAATTGCCCAATCTAAAAATGCTTGCGCTAATTTATCATTTTTTGCATTATCTTTTTTAATAAGTGCGTTCGCTTCTACTTCCCAACCTAATCCTTCTTTCGGCAATACAACTTCAACTGGTGCACCTTTTTGTTTCTCTTTCAAAGCACTATAAACCATTGATACACCCACTGGATATTCACCTGCACCTGCTAATTTCGCTGGTTTTGAACCTGAATGAGTATAAGTTGCCATATTATCATGAAGTTTCTTCATGTAATCCCAGCCCTTATCTTCTCCCATAATTTGTAGCCATGCAGAAACTGTTAAAAATCCTGTTCCAGAAGAAGCTGGATGTGGCATAACTAGTGTTCCTTTATATTCTGGTTTCGTTAAATCTTCATATGATTCTGGCATCGGTAAATTTTTCTTCTTCAATTCTTCTTTATTCACAGCAATCCCCGTCATAAATGCAGTATTTCCTACCCATTTTTCTGGTTGCTTATCATCTTTAAATTGCGGAAGAACGCGATCTGCTCCTTTTGGAGAGTATCCTTTTAACATATCTTTTTTATCTAAAGCTAATAGACTAGACGCTGCAGTTCCCCATACAACATCTGCTTGTGTATTTTTTCCTTCAGCTAGCAATTTCGCAGTAATTACTCCTGTTGAATCACGTACAATGTTCAACTTCACATCTGGATATTTCTTTTTAAAAGAATCAAGATAAATTGGTACAAGTTCTTCTTCGATCGCTGTGTAAACAGTTAATGATCCAGATAATTTATCATCTTTTACTTTCGCCCCAGCACTTTCTTCTTTCTTTGCACCACACCCCATTAATAACGAAAATACCATTCCAGTTGCTACAGCTTTAAAGATTGTTTTTTTCACTGTCTCTCTCTCCTTTTACAAATCTTATGTACAACTCAAATATAAACAACTAGTGTAAAAGCAGTATTAAACCAACATTAATCTTTTGTTTGTTGTTTGTTTTTGTGCAATACGTTGCTACTTCTATGTTTTTTCGCATTTTTCTGCCAATATCAAGCGTGAAATTTACAAATAATTAAAAAAACCTTTATAATCCCACAAAAAAATGAGGCGTTTGTAAAAAACGCCTCATTTTTGTTTACCTTTTTTTGAATTACGATTTGCGTACTTCGCACTATTTTCTCCTTCATACTCTACTGCAAATTCTGCATCGGGTAAGCTTTCTTTCGGAGTTTTATTATTATTAATTGCTGCATTTTGTTTTACTTTTCTTTTTACCAATATACTCACCTGCTCTCACTAAATAACTTTCTATTCTAGTTTGAAACAACTTAAAGTAATTATTACTGGGAAGTGTTAACAAGTACATAAGAGCTTATATATGGAAATACTACATACGAACAAACCATTACAAAAGGAGCGATGACTTTGAAGGAGAAAGAAACGATCCAATCGTCAATTTTAGACGAGACGCTCCCTCATCAAATAAACTTTCCATCTTTTAAAGGCACAGGAAAAAAGATGCAACAACCTTTTATAAATCAATATGATGTTGTAATTGGAGACAGTAAATATGATTCCACTAACAGTCCTCTTAATAATTGGAGTGATGAGGTAGACCCCTCCATTATGGCTGGGGAAGAATGGATACATCCTACAAATGATATTGGGTGGATTTCAGAAGAAAATCAAGAGTTGCTAAAAAACGAAGTTGATAATAAAAATGAAGCTTTTATGCATCCGCAATTTGGCATTAACGACTAAAAAACCATTCTACCTAACATAGGTAGAATGGTTCCATACTATCCAATAATAATCCGCTCTTTCGGATATTTATAGCGAGGTGGTTGCTCTCTTCCCCCACTAGCTAATATAAATGTTAAAATACCGACACGTCCGATAAACATAAGTACAATGAGTACAAGTTTACCAACCGTTGTTAAATCTGGCGTAATGCCTGTTGATAGGCCTGTTGTCCCGAAAGCAGAACAAACTTCAACTATTAAGCTCATAAGTGGTACATTTTCTGTAATGGATAAAATAAATAGCGCTGAGGCACATAATAAAATCCCCATCGTCATAACGACAGATGCTTTCAACACATCCTCTTCATGTAGCTGACGTTTGAAAACTCGGACTGTTCTCCCGCCCCTTGCAAATGTATATAACGATAATATACTAACAGCAAATGTTGTTGTACGTATTCCACCCCCAACTGAGCTTGGAGATGCTCCAATGAACATTAATATACTCATAAATAAAAGCGTTGGTTGTGATAATTCACGGATGTCCATTGTAGCCAGTCCACCACTTCGCGTCGTCACAGATTGGAATAGCGTATAAAATACAGTTTCATGCCATGACTTTCCTACTAAAAAATGATTTCGTTCTAATAGAAAAATCATAATTGTTCCAACAATAACGAGTGCAAAAAATGTCGTTGTCGTCAATTTTGTAAATAATGAAAAGCGAAATAGTTGCTGTTGCCTTTGCCTTTTACTAAGGAATTGCTTTACTTCCATTAATACCGGGAAACCAATAGCTCCTAAAATAATAAGCAACATATGAATCATTTGAACAATGTAATCTTTTTTGTACGGAATAAGTGATTGTCCTGTTAAATCAAATCCTCCGTTCGTTGTTGCACTCACAGCGGCAAAGAAACCATGAAAATAAGCTTCTTGCCAAGTCGGGAAATATAATAAAAATCTTGTACCTAACAGTATTGCTCCAATGAGTTCTATCGAAATAATTACAATTAAAATAGAACGCATTAATTCTACAAGGCCCGATAAATTTCCTTGGTTATGGTCTGCCATAATTAACCTTCTTCTTTGCAAACCAATCTTTTTACCCGTTATAATCCAAACGAATGTACCAAGTGCCATAATTCCTAATCCGCCTAATTGTAAAATCAAGGCTAAAACAATAATTCCTGCTGTTGTAAACGTATCTGAAATAGTAACAACAGAAAGTCCCGTAACACTTACAGCGCTAACAGATGTAAACAGCGCATCTATAAATGTCCATTTCACACCAGGCTTCGTAACAAATGGAAAACTAAGTAAAATCACCGATACAACTACCGCTAGTAAATAAAATAAAACGATAAGTTGCACGGGACGTAATTTTTGTAAAAACTTTTTTATATCTCTCATTCCATCACTTCGCTACCTTTTTTCTATCGATTAAATAAAGAAAAATCATCACTTTCTTCATTTGTAAATAACTTCTCGAATAATTTCGCAAATACCATTCCGTATACAGTTCCATTTCCCCCATACGGCAGTGCGTAATATAAATTATGTATTTCTTTATCTTCTTTTAAAATAGGGAGACCATCATGACTGCCACCAAATGCTGCTGCCCAATAGTACTCTGCCTGTATATTTTTATACTGCGGGAACATTTCTTTTACAATGTTAATAAGGATATCACGCTTATGCAATAATTTCGTATCACCGATTGGTTGAATTTGCATCGCTTCATCTAATCCACCTACAATAATGCGGTTTTGATACGTTCGAAAATATAAGTAAGGCCGTGCTGTTTCCCAAATTAATGATTGCTCATGCCAGCCTTCAAAATGATCTATTTTATTTGTTACAACAGCATAAGATGTTTCTACTGTTGTGTTTTTTTCTTTCTTTCCAAAGATTGCTTCATAACCTGTCGCCATAATAATATTCTTTGCTACGATTTTATTTCCTGTGTTCGTGTAACAAATTAAATCATTTTGGATTCGTTTAATATGTAATGCCTCTGTATGCTCATATATAGTAGCACCCATTTGTTTCGCTTTATGCAAAAGACTATGCGCTAATAAATATGGATTCACTTCTGCATCACCGTTTGTATATAACGCTGCTTGTTTTGCAAATGAATAACGCTTCTTAATATCAGACTCTGTAAAATATTCAACCGGAAACCCATAATGGCGTAACGTATTATATTCTTCTTGTAAAAATGAAATATCTTCATCTCTACTTGCATAATACAAACTATTTCGTGGAATAAAATGGGGATCAATATCGAGAGTTGGCACAACTTTCTCCATTGTTCTAAGCGCTTCATAACAAAGTCTATATGCTCGCACCCCTTTCTCTTCACCAAATGTATGAATAAAAGAGGTCAACGATTTATCATGAACAAATTGTAATAATCCTGTATTTGCAGCTGTGCTACCACATGCAATTGCTCTTTTTTCAATGAGCATAACACGCATTCCAATTTTAGCTAACGAATACGCTATATGAGCACCCGCTTCTCCACTTCCAATTACTAGCACATCACATATCATATCATTTTCTAACGTTGGATAACAAGGTACAGAAACTCCAGCACTCCAAAACAACTTACCAGTCATAAGCTTCATAATTATACTCCTACAATGTATTTTTCTCCTCCCTATGTTTCGTCATTTTCCATAAAAAAATCCAACTAACATACGCTAGTTGGATTTCTTCTTTTTAATTAGAACGCTCTTCAAGCCAATTTCCAACCGTCGGATATGTTTGCTTTACAGCCGTTCCACCATACACAATAGACATATGTCCTGTTGGTAAACATACATACTGTTTATCTGTGCTAGAAATATGATCAAGTAAAGCCTCTACTTGACATGGCAAAGCAATATGATCACGTTTCGCGGAAATATTTAAGACATTCGCCTTAATATTTGCAAGGTCTACCTTTTGTCCGCGAATAACGAGTTCACCCTTCACTAATTTATTATTTTGATAAAAATCACGAATCCATTGTCTATAAGATTCGCCTGGGAATGGAATACCGTCACCAACCCATTTTTGAACTAACTTCCAGCTTTCGACGAAGCGCTCATTTTCTGAACGATCGACTAAAGCAACATATGGACCAACGAAGTTTGTAATTGGTTTTAACATCTTATTTCCGAAATCAATCATTTCTGGCGGAATATTTCCGAATGTATCAACCGCTTTATCTAAATTGAAATATTTCTCATCTAGTAAAGGACCGTATAATCCTGTTTCAGAGAAATCAAAAGGACTTGTCATAAAAATCAAGTTACGAATTGGCATGTGCGGATGAAGTGCTGCATAAATAGATGTTAATGTTCCACCCATGCAATAACCAAGTAAAGAAATCTCGTCCGATTTTGCAGTTCTCATTACTTTTTTCACTGCTTTTGCAATATAATCGAACACGAAATCATCAAATTTCAAATGACTATCTTCTAAACCAAATGTGCCCCAATCAAGCATATATACATCAAAACCACGATCTACTAAATATTCCACTAAACTATTTCCTGGAGTTAAATCCATAATATATGGTTTATTAATAAGAGCATATATTAATAAGATTGGAACTCTCTGCGTTTTTTCTTGTTTTGGAATGTAACGATACAGCTTCGTTTTATTCTTCGTCCAAATAACCTCTTTTGGTGTTAAACCAACTTGTGGTTCTGGTTCGCGTAATAAAATTTCGCTCGCTCTTTTCACACGACGATATGCTTTGCGATATTCTTCTGGGTACAACTCTAATTGCTTTTCCCATTCTGTTACGAATGTAGTCATTTTTTTATCCCCTTTTCGGTCGATTTCTTTCTAAAAAAAAGAAGTGCATTCCTGCTATGGATATGCACTTTTTTCTTACTTCATTACATGTATAATCCGCCGTTAATGTTTAATTGCTGACCAGTGATATACGCACCGTCACGGCATAGGTATACTACACCTTTTGCAATTTCATCAGCTTGACCAAAACGTTTTTTCGGGATTTTCGCAACGATTTTTTGACGCACTTCTTCTGGTACTTCTGCTACCATTTCAGTATCAATAAATCCTGGGCAAATTGCGTTTACAGTTACATTTGTTCTTGCAAGTTCTAAAGCTAGTGATTTTGTAAATCCTAGCATACCTGCTTTTGCTGCTGAGTAATTTGTTTGTCCAAATCCACCAGCTTGGCCAATAATAGAAGAAATACTAATGATTCTTCCTTCTTCTGCTTCCGATATGTATGGAAGTACTGCGCTTGTCGTATTGAATACGCTGCTTAAGTTCACGTCAATTACGCGTTCCCAATCTTCACGATTTAATTTTTTGAATGTACGATCTCTTGTAATACCAGCATTATTAACAAGAATATCAACTTTACCAAAATGATTCACAGCTTCTTCTACAAGTCTGTTTGCATCTTCTACTTTAGAAACATCCGCTTGAACTGCATAAACGTCATGTCCTTCTTTTCCTAATTCATTTACTAAGTTTTCAGCTGCTTCTTTACTGCTGTTATAGTTAATAACAACTTTTGCTCCCTCTTGTGCTAATGCTACTGTAATTGCTTTCCCAATTCCTTTTGCCCCACCTGTTACGATTGCTACTTTGCCATTTAATTGAACCATTTCTTTTCCCCCTTAAATGAATTTGTGAACGATTGTTATGAATCATTTTGGTACTCATACTAATAGAGTCCATATATTAATTATGTTTCGTTGTTTATTCATGAAAAAGAGATTCTCCCTCTCTCTTTTACACGTTATAAACAAACGCTTTTATCATTTTTTATTTTCTGGCTTATTCGCAGGCTTTACTTCTTCTTTTACAGGTACTTGTAGTTTAGCTAGTACCGCATTTTGCTTTTCTAGTAATTCTAGAATTTGATCAACTTTCGTTTCTAACGTGCGAATATCTTGTTTTACTTTCGTAACATCACGCTTTAATGTAGGAGCTTGTCCTAATGAATCCACTTTCTCTTCTAGAACTTCCTCGATGTTATCAACTTTATTTTCTAAGTTAATAACAAGCGTAGCTACTCTAGCAATATCCTCTTTCGTTGGCACATTCACTTGTTCTAAATAACTTTTTGTCGTATCATTTAATGCTTTTTGATAAAACAAATTCAAGTCTAGAACGCTGCCCATCCAAGCAGAATATTCTTCTGTTTTAATTGTTTCATTGAGCGCTTTCCCCCAAAATGTTTCGGTTTGTTCATAAGCATTTTTCCATGCTTGCAATGGATCGAATTTTTGATCAATCACTTCGCCTACACTCCCTTTTTCGTTTTTGAAACAATTCAACCTATTCACTATTTTCTAATATTCCGAATAAAACTTCAAGTATATATTTTATTTTTCTTTATTTTCTAACAAATGTATTGACATTAAAAACAGATAGGTGTAAATTGCACTTATAAGCAAAAAATTCCATCTAACTGATTCATGAGGTGATGCACAATCATGCTACATAATGAACCAGAACACCCAGAAAGTTTGGAAAAAAACCAAGCGAAACAACCAAACTCCATGCCAAAAAACTTCTTAGTTCCTTTCTTACTTCTCTGTCTAAAAGACTGGAGTCTTCATGGTTACAAACTCATTCAAATGCTAATGGACATCGGCTTTTCTTCTGTTGACCAAGGTAATGTGTATAGAACATTGCGCAAGTTAGAAAAAGAAAATCTCATTTCTTCCACTTGGGATACAAGTGAAGGCGGGCCAGCGAAACGAATTTATTCTTTAACTGAATATGGAGAGCAATATTTATCAACATGTGCGACTTCTTTTGAACATTATCAAAATATGTTGCGGACGTTTTTCACGTTATACACCAATGCATTCTTTCCATTTTCTACTTCTCCAGAAAAGGATGAAAAGGATTCTTCATCTTCACCTGGTGGTACAGCAGAGTAATCTGCGTTCACAATATGCAAAAAAACATTTGGAGGTCAAACAATGGAAACTAAGCCATACGAATTAGTCGATGCATTTTGGAAAAACTGGTCTCAATCTCTTTCCCTCTTCTCTTCAGCTGGGAAACAATTAGAGCAACTTACTTTAGAAACGTTAAAACAACAACAAGACGCTTTGCATAAATTAACATCAGGAGTAAATGAACTAGAAAAAGAACTACAACAATTCACAGCTCAGTTCAATAACCAATATACAGATTACGTGAAGCAATTAACTGGTAACTCCTTAAATGATCAAATTAACGAGTGGCAAGGGAAATGGAATGAGCTTTCTACTCAAATGCATCAACTTACTGTTTCTCCTACGAAAACATCTTTGTCTATTCTTACTCAAACTAGCGGTCAATTTGAAGAAACAACAAAACACTTTATTGAACAACAACAATCGCAACGCGAAGAGGTTCAAAAACAGTTAGAAGTTTTTTTGGGAGAGTTCAAGTCCAAGCAACTAGAACTCGCAAAGCAGTTCGAGGAAAACTCAAAAAATCTATTTACTTCCATCAAGTAAGAAAAATGTGGCAACTAACTGCAGCACAAACAAAACTCTTTCTTCCTCCTACTACATCAAGATGGCTTACATTTTTCGATATGGAAAAGAAGGAGGACAAAATGAATCCATTCCAAGAAGCACAAACTGTTCCGGAGCTTCGTTATGATGAGATTCAAGTCGGTGATCAAGCATCTCTAACAAAAACTATTACGGATGAGGACGTTATCAATTTTGCAAAATTGACTGGAGATGTAAATCCTATTCATATTTTAGACTCTTTTGCAAAAACGACAATGTTTAAAGAACGTATTGCTCACGGTATGCTCGTTTCAAGTTTTATTTCTACCGTTCTTGGAACGAAACTCCCAGGCAAAAATACGATTTATTTATCCCAAAACGTTTCATTCCGTGCTCCTGTCAAAATCGGCGATACACTTCGTGTAGTGGCAGAAGTCATTAAAAAACGGGATGATAAAAAAATCATTACATTACAAACAAACATCTACAATCAATCCGATGATATCGTCGTGGAAGGTACAGCGACAATACTGAAAAAAGAGTAGCAAATTTGCTACTCTTTTTTCTATCCAAGAACTTCTAAACTCACCGATTACTTCCGTGTATGAGCACGTCGTTTCCACATAAAATAACGGTACCAGTTCAGATAGTACTTAGCTGAACTGGACTACTTATAAGGATGTGTATCAACATGGTAAAAACAAACAAATTACTAGTTCCAGGTGCAGAACAAGCGCTTGAACAATTTAAATATGAAATTGCGCAAGAATTTGGTGTAAGCTTAGGATCTAACACAGCATCTCGTTCTAACGGCTCAGTTGGCGGTGAAGTAACAAAACGTCTTGTTGCTTTAGCTCAACAACAATTACGCGGATAATTATATAACATATGGCTTAGAGGCAGATATTCTCTGCCTCTTTCTTTTTTAACATACATAATAGTTCTTCTTCACATACTAGTAGTAAGAGCAAATTGAAAGGAACGATATGTGACATGAAACGGATTAACATTAGCATGAGCCCTCCCCGTGTTCTTACATTATCTTTTATTACGCTATCAATTATTGGTACATGCTTATTAAAATTGCCAATTGCTACAACAACATCTATTTCATGGCTCGATGCCTTATTTACAACGGTTTCTGCTTGTACGGTTACAGGGCTTGGTGTTGTGGACACTGGAAAAGTATTTACCTTATTTGGCCAATGCGTCATTTTAACGCTTATACAGGTTGGCGGGCTCGGCATTATGAGCTTTGCTGTTTTAATTGCAATTATGCTCGGCAGAAAAATTGGTCTTCAAAACAGAATTTTATTACAACAAGCATTAAACCAAACAAATGTCGGTGGAATCATTCGTCTTGCAAAAGCATTATTTTTATTTTCTTTTGCTGTAGAATGTATCGCTACTTTACTTCTCTCTTTTGAATGGGTGCCAAAATACGGGATTGCCAAAGGTATATATTATAGCTTTTTTCACTCTATCTCTGCCTTTAACAATGCTGGCTTTTCTGTATGGAGCGATAATTTAATGTCCCACTCTCATAGCGTTCTCGTCAATCTTGTTATTTCTTCTCTCATTATTTTAGGGGGAATTGGTTTTACAGTGATTGTAGATATAAAAAGAAAGAAAAACTTTAAAAACCTTACATTGCACTCAAAACTTATGCTCTCTTCTACTCTAATCGTCAATATTATTGCTACAGCTTTTATTTTTATATTCGAGTTCCATAATTCAATTTCCATGAGAGGTTTTACACCCTTTGAAGAAGGTATGGCTGCTTATTTTCAAGCGGTTTCGACGCGCACTGCCGGGTTTAATACTGTTGATATCTCTGCATTATCAAAACCTTCCCTTTTATTAATGATGCTTCTTATGTTTATTGGTGCTGGCAGTGCTTCAACTGGTGGTGGGATTAAGTTAACAACTTTTTTAATTATGTTTTTAGGCGTATTTAAATTTTTGCATGAACAAGATGATATTGTCGTGTTTAAAAAATCCATTAAAGATACGCTCATTGTCAAATCTTTAACGATTACCATTATTTCAATTTCGTTTATTTTTCTTTCTATTTTAATTTTAAGCATCACTGAACGAGTTCCTCTATTAATGAGTGCTTTTGAAGTATTTTCAGCATTTGGAACTGTCGGCCTTAGCATGAATTTGACGCCACACTTAACAATCATCGGCAAAACAATTATTATCTTTATGATGTTTTTTGGAAAGATGGGACCTTTAACATTAGCCTTTTCATTTGCACGTAAAAAACAAAGGAAAATAAAATATCCAAACGAAGATATTTTAACAGGTTGACAACCGTATAAATTATCCATATAATGAGAGTAGAATAGCATATCTCCAAAGGGGAGTAGCGTCCAAGAACTATTTCTTGGAAACAAAGTCGTCATTACGTAGAACTCAGTTCTTCCGGCTTTGTTGGCATTTTCATTACATATGTCTAGCAAGACCTTTGCCTATCAACGGCAGAGGTCTTTTTTGTTTTTACCAATTCCTTCCACCGTTGATGCGCAGGAGTATGGGGAAGCTAAACAGTGGGGAACTTCTTCACTTGTTTAGCATTTATAGAAATGAGAGGAGAATGTACATGGATGTATCATTATTATTGGAGTATGGTTGGGTATTACTCATCCTAATTGCACTAGAGGGGATTTTAGCGGCTGATAACGCTCTCGTTCTCGCAATTATGGTAAAACATTTACCAGAAGAAAAACGAAAGAAAGCACTATTTTATGGATTAGCAGGAGCGTTCGTTTTCCGCTTCGGATCACTATTTATGATTTCGTTCCTAGTCGATGTATGGCAAGTGCAAGCAATTGGTGCGATTTACCTTATGTTTATCGCGGGAAATCACTTATTTAAAACGTATGTTAAAAAGAATACACATGAAGAAACAGAAGAAAAAGAAGCAAAGAAAAAACAAGAGAACTTTTGGTGGACTGTATTTAAAGTCGAAGTTGCTGATATCGCCTTCGCTGTTGATTCAATCTTAGCTGCTGTTGCATTAGCAGTGACTTTACCGAAAACAGGATTAGGTACGATTGGCAGTCTTGATACAGGTCAATTTATCGTTATCTTTACAGGTGGACTTATTGGATTAGTTATAATGCGATTTGCAGCAACTGCTTTCGTACAAATATTAAAACGTAAACCAGGACTTGAAACTGCAGCATTCTTAATTGTAGGTTGGGTTGGTGTGAAATTAGCGATTTATACGCTAGCACACCCTGCTTTAGGTGTCCTTCCGCACTCATTCCCAGAATCTACTCCGTGGAAGCTTACATTCTGGATTGTATTAGTCGGAATCGCAGTTGGCGGTTGGTTCTTCTCAAAAGAGGTAGAAGTAAAAGTAGAAAAGAATTTAGACGAAAAAGCGCTGTAATTACAGCGCTTTTTCTTTTTTGTTTCAATTCCCTCTCTATTTTTAGAAAAAATTCCATTATACTACCTTTTGTAATCGCTTTCTTAATTTATGTATGTCCTTTTTGTGAAAGATTGCACAAACTTATTGAAACTGTGAACAATTCCATGTACTTTATTCTTATAAGGAGTATTTATAGATGATGTACTAAAGGAGCGTATTACTCATGCTAGAACAAGGATTAGACTATGTTGTAAAACTGGCTAAGAACAAAAAGCAAATACTAGATACAAATCCAATGCAATATTTCATTCGTGCTGCACTTGCTGGCATTTATATCGGTTTTGTTATTGTACTATGTTTTAAATTAGGTAACTTTTTTCACATTGCAGATTCACCAGCAACATATTTAGCTTCCTCCATGTTTTTCGGAATTGCTCTCGTACTTATTATGTATGGCGGTGCTGAATTATTTACTGGAAATACAATGTATTTCACAGTGGCAACTTTACGAAAAGAAACAACGATTTCTGATACACTCCGTAACTGGGTTGCTTGTTATGCAGGTAACTTAGCTGGCGCTTTATTCTTTGCTTTACTATTTTACGCAACTGGCATTTTCGGAGCAATCGATCACGGTCATTTAATGAATACAGTCGTTGAAGGAAAAATGAACACACCTACAATGCAATTATTCTTTAAAGCAATTTTATGTAACTGGCTCGTATGTCTTGCCTGCTTCTTACCTTCTCAAGTAAAAGGTGATACAGCAAAAATATTGATGATAATGATGCTCGTTTTCACATTCTTCTTATCTGGCTATGAGCATAGCATTGCAAACTTATCATTGTTTGCCTTATCTTTAGTTTCACCACATCCTGATACAATTACTTTCGCTGGGGCTATTCATAACTTAATTCCAGTTACAATCGGTAACATTATTGGCGGATCGGTATTTGTCGGTATGGTATATCATTACTTAACAAAGAAAGCACCTGTTGCTAAACAAGAAGAAACTGAATTAGTAGCAGCTCAAACAGAGGAAATTATTCCTTTACAAGCACATATGAAACATTAAAAACTCCAAAGTTTTACTTTGGAGTTTTTAGCTTCCCACATATTTAATGACAATATGAGGATCAATTTCTCCTTGCTCTTTCCCCTTCTCAATTCTCTGTTTCATCTTATGCATACCGATGACATCATTTGTATGAAGGTGAATTTCATTAACATATAGACCTTCTCTACAAAAGGCTTCTACAAATTCCGCCCCATTCTTTTGCCTCCATCCCATGTTAAAGTCAAGAGAGAGGATGTTTACCTTATTAATCCGTACAAATTGTAACGCAGATTCTACTGTAGTTGCCAAAAGATATCCATACGGGCAACTTCTTTGATCATCCATATATACATTCATTTTCTATCTCCTCTCTATTTTGCATATGTGACCAACATATAACATATTGCTCCAAGGCTAATAAAAGGTCCAAACGGCATTTTGGTTCTTATTTTTATACGTTTTAACGCTATACCTATTCCGAAAAAACAAAGACTAAAGCAAGATGCTAAAAATAAAGTTATAAAAACCCCTTTCACTCCCACTATAAATCCGAGTAACGAAAGTAATTTTACATCACCTCCGCCAAGACCATCTGGATGAATCCTTTGCATGCAATATAACAAAATGAATATAGTTCCACTACCAGCTAAACTATCTATCCAAGTAACTAACGGTACAAAAATACATTCTAAAATAAGCAAAAGTGCAAACCAAATTAAAATACGATTAGGTATTAGCATATATACTAAATCTGTAACTGAAATAATAAGAAGTAAAGAAAAGAGCGATAAAATGATGATGAGCTCTCGTTCTATTCCAATTACATATACAGTAAGAAAAAACAAACTCCCTGTAACAAATTCAAATACTATGTACAAACTTGAGATTTTTCTTTTACAATTCGTACAACGCCCTTTCTGCATACAAAATGAAATGATTGGAATAAGTTCTTTCGGCTGTAACGTATACTTGCAGTAGTGACAATACGAACGCGGTGTAATAATAGATTCACCTATTGGAACCCTCATTGCGATTACCATAAAAAAAGAACCAAACACCATACCCACTAACAATGCATATAAATAAGTGAACATCCCTTCCTCTCCTTTCCAAAAGAACATAGCAAAAAAAGGAGAGAACTTCTACTTCATATTATCTTTATTCTATTAAAAAAGCAGGCCGTTTTCCGGCCTGCTTTCCCCTATTTTATACGATGAAATATACTGCTTTTAATGGTCCATGTACTCCGACAACAAGATTCATTTCAATATCCGCAGAGTTACTTGGCCCTGTAATAAAGTTAATACAAGATGCGACCGCTTCACCTTTTTCCACACGAGAGTTCATATGTTGAACTGCTTGTGTAATACGAGGTACAAGTGTTTCACGTGGAATAATAGCAAAGTATACAGTCGGTAAAAAGTGTAAAGAACGCCCTTGGCCTTTATGACTCTGTACAACAATCGTACCAGATTCAGCTAAAGTATAATCACTAAATGCGATTCCAATATTCGCTTTTTCCGCTATACGCATATTCTCTTCTTTTTTCTCAGGATCCCATACATTTACTTCAACATCTTGCTTTGGAAGCTCTTCTTTAAATAAAGAAGTCAATCCATAGGAATCAAAACGTTCATCTGCTGATAATATAATAGGTCCTCCGCCGTTTTCAACGATTACTTTTTGAATATCTTCACGTAAACGGTCGTTTGTCGTTTCCACAACAGTTGTATGAATGTTTGTACATTGATTTTTAAATACTTCTAACAATTCTTCTTGGGAATAATCTTTTAACGTTTCTACATTTACATTACTTTTCCATGCTGGACGTTCTACGCCTTCTGTTTTACGCGCGCGTCCAAGTTCTTTTGCGATATTATCTAGAAAGGACTCACGGTTTTGAATTAATCCTGTCATTATTTGTCCCCGCCTTTCTTATGATCTTTATACCAATCACGGAATCTTTCTTTACTTGGAGCCGGGAATTCACGAATATCTGTCCAGTTTTTAAGTGGCCCAACGCCTTTTGATACACGGTTGCCAGATGTAAATGGACTCATTGCTGCCGGTGCCATTTTTGATCCCATTTTATATAAAGCCGCTGAAGAAGCACCCATACTAAACATTTTCATTGCTAATTTTTCTGCAAGTGGAGCACGTCCTTCTTGCTCAACGATAACTTGACGATGTTTTAATAATAAATCATGCAATGGAATTTTTACTGGACAAGCTTCTGTACATGCTCCGCATAAACTAGATGCATAAGGAAGCTCTTTGTAATCGTCATACCCACCTAAAAGTGGTGTTAATACGGCACCAATTGGTCCTGAATAAATAGAACCATATGAATGTCCACCAACGTGACGATATACAGGACATACGTTAACACAAGCAGCACAACGAATACATTGCAATACTGAACGGAATTCTGATCCAAGAATTTGAGAGCGGCCATTATCAACAACGACTAAATGAAACTCTTCTGGTCCATCTACCTCTTCCTCTTGAATTGGTCCTGCTACTGTTACATAACTTGTTAATTTTTGACCTACTGCACTACGACATAGTAAACCAACTAAAACATCTAATTCTTCCATTGTCGGAACCATACGTTCCATACCCATTACTGCAATTTGAGTTTTCGGAATCGACATAACAAGATCGGCATTACCTTCGTTCGTTACTAAACAAAGAGAACCAGTATTTGCAACAGCGAAGTTACAACCTGTCACACCAATTTCTGCATCCATAAATTTCTCACGAAGCTGTTTACGAACAAACTTTGTCATTTCGTATGGATCATCTGAATTTTCATATCCAAGTTTTTCTTTGAATACATCGCGAATTTGCGTTCTGTTTTTATGAAGTGCAGGCGCAATAATATGTGATGGTGGATCGTTATCTACTTGCAAGATATACTCTCCTAAGTCACTCTCTAACACTTCACAACCAATCTCTTCAAGGGCATGATTCATACTAATTTCTTCAGTTACCATCGATTTTGATTTTACAACTTTTTTCGCTTGTTTCTTTTTCGCAACGTCTTGAATGTACTTTGCCGCATCCTCTTTCGTTTTTGCAAAGTAAACGTGACCGCCTCTTTTTGATACATTTTCACTTAACTGCATTAAATAATAATCAAGATTCTCTAACGTATGTTGACGAATTTGTTCACCTAGTTCACGCCACTCTTCCCAGTTTCCTAATTCGTCCGCTGCTTTTAATCGATTTGTATATAATCTCGTTTGTGCAGAAGATACCGCTCCGCGCATAAACGAATCTTGAATTCCATCGCCTACGCGATCATTAAATTTTTTCTCACTGATTTTCATAGACATAGCTTATGTTCCCCCTTCATGAGCGACTATTCAGTACCTCAGCAATATGCATTACTTTTACTTCTTTACCTAAACGCTCAATACGTCCGCCAATGTTTAACAAACACCCACAATCTGCACCGATTAAATAATCTGCACCTGTTTCCATTACACTATCTACTTTTTCATCCACCATTTGCTCAGAAATAGGTGTCATCTTAACTGAAAACGTTCCCCCAAACCCACAACAATTTTGCTCGTTTGGCAGTTCTCTTACAGTTAATCCTTTTACGTTTGATAATAAAATCCCTGGTGCCTCTTTTACTCCGAGCAGGCGTGTCATATGACACGATTTATGAATAGTAGCAATCCCTGGTAAACTTGCACCAACGTCTGTAACTTTTAAAACATCTACAATAAATTGTGTAAATTCATATGTTTTATCAGCAACCTTTTGTGCACGTTTAGCCCATTTTGGATCATCTTTAAAAACATGCGGATACTCATGAAACATTGTCGCACAAGAGCCAGATGGTGTGACGATATATTCTGCATCTTCGAAAGTTTCAATCATATGTTTCATCGCTTCTTTTGCCGCTTCTACATGGCCGCTATTATAAGCAGGCTGACCACAACAAACTTGTGCTTCTGGAAATTCAATTTCACAACCTAAACGCTCCAATACTTCAACTGTTGCTTTACCGACGTTTGTTTCAAACATATCGACTAAACAAGTAACAAATAAAGTAACTTTCATAACTATAATTCCCCCTCATTACAACTTCGCCAACAATCGTATGGTCATCTGATGACTAAGATTAGAAGAAGTAGGCTCAACCATGGCCTATCCTCTCCCTCTTCCAAAGAAAACGCTTACTTAATCTCTCTCTATTTTATCAGAAAATTAGATTTTTAAAAGATTAAATTACGAATTTATATCGCTTTTACCTGTGACAATATGTTCTACATTTGTTAAATGATCTAGCATCGCTTGCTGCGCTAATTCCACATCTTGCTTTAACACCGCATCATATATAGATTGATGCTCCTCTAAAAGTCGTTCTGATGTTGTTTGTTCACCATATAAAATAATGCGTCTTGATTCACCAATTGTTTCAGCAATCATCTCTGAAACATGATTCATGAGCTCAAGTAAGATGCTATTATGCGAAGATTGTGCGATTCCCATATGGAACTGAAAGTCTGCTTTTTCACCAGCTTTTTCATCTCCAATGCTTTTTGCCATTTCATCTAACCAATGTTTCATATTTTGCAAATTATCATCCGTACGTTTTGCCGCAGCTGCTCGAACTGCCCCCACTTCAAGCACCTTCCGTACTTCTAATAAATTCAAAATATCCTCTTTCTTCATTAATAACTTATTATTTAATGATTTTGTTAATGAAGAAGAATCGAAATTCTTTACATATGTACCTTCTCCTTGTTTCATTTCAATTAAGCCCATTGCTCTGAGCGCACTTAGCGCTTCACGAACTGCAGATCTGCCAACTTGAAACTGCTCTGCTAATTGATGAACAGGGAGTAGCTTGTCACCAGGTTTTAACGTACCATTTTTAATCATTGTTAAAATAGCTTCAGATACTTCTTCGTAAATTTTTTTTGGTTTAATAGATTTGTACTCCAGTTAAATCACCTCAGTATCTTCCAAACAACAATTGTAACGTTTTATAAGAAATTAACATCCATAACTATTTTAGAACGAATTAGTAAGAAGTACAAATGTTTTGTTCATAAAATAGTCAAATTTTTGATATTTGTTCGATATTAATTAATATATTTCCGTGTAACTATAAAGAGCATATCTCCGAAATTAGAACATGCTCTCCTCATCTTGTACTTTTAATTTAATAATAACTGTCGTTCCCTTACCTTTTTCACTTTCTATTCTCCACTCACCATCATGTATATGAACAATTTGCCTTACAATTGCAAGGCCTAAACCTGTTCCACCGTGTTGACGACTTCTCGCTTTATCTACTCGGTAAAAGCGTTCCCCGAGATTTTCTAAATGCTCTGTATCAATACCTATTCCTGTATCTTTTATGTGTAATTCACAGGAATCATCAATTTGCTTTAATGTTATTATGATATCCCCGTTTTGATTTGTATAACGTATCGCATTATCTAACACATTATGAAGTACTTGTTGCATGCGATCATCATCAATCATTACGATAATTTCAGGATTTAAATTCGTTGAAATACGAAGTTTTTTTTCTATAAACTGTAACTCGTACGTATCAAGTACGTCTTCAATAAGCTGTGAAAAAACGATAGGTTGTTTCTTTAGAGGAAAGTGTTCACCTTCTAGCTGCGCTAAATCTAATAAATCATGAACGAGACGTTGCATACGATCTGCTTCTTTATGGATGAGTTGCGTTACTTTTTCCTGCTGCGGCCCCTTTGCGACACCGTCTAAAATAGCTTCACTATATCCTTTAATATAACTAAGTGGTGTTCTAAGTTCATGTGAAACATTTGCTAAAAATTCCTTACGCTTTACATCTTCTGTTTCTAAAGAATTTGCCATTTTATTAAACGCTTTTCCCAATCGTCCAATTTCATCTTCTGAAGAAATTGTAATTCGCTCTGAGAAATCTCCTGTAGCTAGATGATTTGCAACTCGTTCCATTTGCGAAAGCGGTCTTGTAATAGCAATAATAATTTTTCTACCAATCCATATTGTAATTAAAATCATAGCAAGTGCTAACGGCGCTAAAATAAGACCCATATCAAATATTAAATCTTTTATACTTTTTAAAGGAATATAAGAGTATACAATACCAACTAATTTTTTATTATCTAAAACAGGAATGACAACACCCATAATATTGCGATTAAAATGTTCTTCATACCCTATCTTAGTCACAGTTTTCCCATCTAATAGTGACTGTCTATCCCCTTCACTTATAAGAGAATGATGGTGCACATCGAAAGGCAAACATGCACTTAAATCACGTGGATTGTACACGAAAAGAACATCTGAGCTAGATATTTGATCGTATGCCCTTACTTTCTCTTCAAAAGTGGATACTCCTTCACGTTTATCATATTGCGTAGCAAGACGCTTCCCTTCCATTACTAATGAATCTTTTAAATTGTCCACGTATAACTTTTCATATGAGTATAAAGATACAAAATAAAGAAAGGAAACTGTTACACATACTGCACATACTACTGTAAGCCATAGCTTTTGTACCATCGTAAACATACGTTACACCTCAAATTTATAACCTACACCCCAAACGGTTTGAATGTAGTTTCCACTTTCTCCGAGCTTTAGACGCATCGTTTTCACATGCGTATCTACTGTTCTTGTACTTCCTGCATAATCATATCCCCATACCTTTTCAAGCAATTGCTCCCGACTAAATACTTGTCCATTATGTTGGCAAAGAAAATATAGTAAATCAAACTCTTTAACTGTAAGTGACACTGCTTGTCCATCCGTCTCAATTCGTCTACTTTTTTCATTAATAAGAATCGGTCCAAATTGAATCTCTTCTTGCTGTTCTTGCTTTGTATATCGTCTTAAAACAGCTTCCATACGAGCAATTAGTTCCCCAGGACTAAACGGCTTTACAATATAATCATCTGCTCCCATACGTAAGCCGTTCACCCTATTCCACTCTTCACCTTTTGCTGTTAAAAATATAATAGGTACATCCGACGTTTTTCGAATCTCTTTACAAACTGAAAGCCCATCCATCTCTGGCATCATAATATCTAGTACAACGAAATCGTAATGATCCGTTTCTAATTTTCGAAGTGCCTCTTTTCCATTTTCAGCTTCTCCCCACTCGTATCCGAAGTTATCTAAGTACATTCCGACAAGTTGCCTCATATCACTTTCGTCATCTACAACTAGCACTTTATATTTACTCATTGCCCTTCCCCTTCTCTCTCTATGAGTTGAAACGGTCCTTTGCCGACTTTAATTGTTTGTTTTATTTTCATATTCTTCATATCCATAACGCATACTTCATCGCTATCATAACTAGCTACATACCCTTCTGCTCCGCTTTTCAAAAATGCAAATGGATTTGAGCCTACTTCAACGGAAGCTACCTCTTTATACGTACTAATATCAAATTTTCTAAGCGTATTCGAACCGTGGCTTAATGCATATACGTATTTATTATCTTTCGTTATGTTCACAGGCATAAACGGAGCGTGTAAAGAACGTACCATTTCTCCGCTCTGTAAAGAATACACTAATACTTTCTCATTCACTTGACTTCCATCACCATGTCCACCAATCCATATTTCTTTCCCATCAGCACTAACCGTTGCTCCTGTTGATGCTGGGGGAATCATAAAGGATTGTATAACCTCTTTTTTCTTTGTATCAATTGTCGTTAGTTTCGTGTCATAAAAGTTTAGCACAGTTAATCGCTTATCATGCTCTACCATCGTTATCGGTCCTTTTCCTGTTGAAACACTCCCTGTCTCTTTCCCTTCTATCGTAAAGAACCTTACCTTTTGAGCATTTTGATCGGCAGCAAATAATTGTTTTTTGTCTTCTGATACGACTACATTCACAATTCCTTTTCCTGGCTTATATTTGTCCACCTGTCTTCCTTCTGTTAGTGAGTATACATACATATATTCTAACTGCTTGCCGTATACAAGTATTTCCTCATTATTTGGAAGTAGTGCAATTCCTGCCATCGGTTCATTTAATTCCCATGTCGTGATTAACTTTTTAGATTTTTTATCAATAAAACTAATACTACCTTCTTTTATATTCGTTGTTATAATAACATTTTTATCTTTAGCAATTGGTGTATATGAACTTCCTTGACACCCTACTAATAGAAATAAAAAACAGAGAAGAAAAATAAACTTTCTCAAAAGATTCCCTCCATCTTCGGATGATTTCGTTATAATTGTAAAATAACAAATAAATGTGTGGAAAATGTGAAATCTTCCTTTATTAATAAACTTACATATATAATGTACAACAAATAGAATTTGAGGTGTGCAAATTATGCTTTTTCCTGATTTAGCGAATAAAATTGTACGGGAAGTACGCAGACTAATTACAGAAAATATTATTATCATTAATATACAAGGTGTTATTATCGCAAGTACAGATGCGGAAAGAATCGGTCAATTTCATGAAGGCGCACTCCGCTGTGCGAAACAAAAAAAGACTGTCATTATTACAAAAGAAGATGAAAGGCGACTGCAAGGCGTAAAGGCGGGGATGAATCTTCCTTTGCTATTCCATGATGAAGTAATCGGTGTTATTGGAATCACAGGAGAACCTGAAAACATTTCCCAATATGGAGAAATATTACGTAAAATGACCGAACTATTAATTCATGAAAATTACTTTTTAGAACAGCTAGAACTTGAGCACCGTTCTTATGAAGCATTTGTTTTTGATTGGCTTCAAAATACAGACTGGTCTCCAAGTTTTTTCGATCGTGCAAAAACACTTGGTATTGATTTATATAAGAAGAAACAACTTATTTTGTTCTCTATCGATCAAAATGACACGATGCTTCAGCGTAAAATTTGGCAACACGTACGCAATATATTAACAAAGGAGCATCTATTTGTTCGCTGGGGAAATGATCGATTCATCTTATTTACGGCGATAAGCTCCAAAGAGCAAACTTATCAATTTTTAAAACGATTAAAACAAGACTGTGAAACTTTATTTTCTATTACTTTATATATCGGGATTGGACAAACAGTTACGCCAAGCAATATGAACTTATCGTACGAACAAGCATTACAAGCTCTTTCAGTATCACTTGAAACGAAAAAAATAGTATTTAATGAAGATTTACGTTTAGAAATGTGCTTACAAGATATTTCTACTGAAACACGGGAACAGTTTCTAGAGCGTACCATCAAAAACTTAGTATCATCTCCTGAACTTATGCACACTTTACGTTTATTTATTGATTATAACCAATCCTATAAGCAAACAGCTCAGCAATTACATATACACATTAACACATTGCATTACAGGTTAAAAAAGATTGAGGAACATACAGAACTTGACCCAAAACAATTCAAAGATTTAAATGTTTTATACTTTGCACTTCTATTATTAGATAATCACACAAAAAAGAACGATAAAATAGATTAACCTTTAGACGATTACACATAGAAAGAATCCCCTGACTTTTTTATCATTATAATGAAAGCACTGTTACAACGTTTTTTATTATTATTAAATACGTTAACAGTTTGAGGGGGATTTCCAATGTTAGAAAAGCAAATTATTGATTCATTCGTATCCATTGTTGGCGAAGATAATGTAGATACATCCAATATGGGGCGTTTAACTTATAGTTATGATGCCACTCCAAACTTCCAAGCGATGCCTGATGCAGTCATTGCTCCTCGTAATACAAATGAAGTAGCAGACGTGTTAAAAGTGTGTAACACTCATAAAATTCCTGTATATGTTCGCGGGTCTGGAACAAATCTTTGCGCTGGAACGTGTCCACTTGAAGGCGGCATTGTCCTTATTTTCCGCCATATGAACAATATTTTAGAAATTGACGAAGAAAATTTAACAATTACTGTACAAGCTGGTGTTATTACACTTGATATTATTAAAGCAGTAGAAGAAAAAGATTTATTTTATCCACCAGATCCAAGCTCTATGAAAATTTCTACAATCGGCGGTAACATTAATGAAAACTCAGGTGGATTACGTGGGTTAAAATATGGCGTAACACGTGATTATGTAATGGGACTTGAGCTTATCTTACCAAATGGCGATATCATTCGCACTGGCGGTAAATTAGCAAAAGATGTAGCTGGTTACGATTTAACTCGTCTATTTATCGGTTCTGAAGGAACACTTGGTGTTGTTACGGAAGCGATATTAAAACTTGTTCCTATGCCTGAAACGAAGAAAACAATGCTCGCACTATATGAAGATATTAACGAAGCTGCACGTGCTGTTTCTTCTATTATTGCAAATAAAATCATTCCTGCGACACTTGAGTTTTTAGATCAACCGACAATTGAAGTTGTAGAAGAGTTTGCACAAATCGGTTTACCAACTGACGTGAAGGCAATTTTATTAATTGAACAAGATGGACCGCCCGAAGTTGTCAATCGAGATATTGAAAAAATGGCTAACGTTTGTCGTTCTATGAATGCAGTCGATGTTCGCATCGCAAAAGATGAAGCGGAAGCAGATGCCCTTCGTACAGCACGTCGTAGTGCGCTATCAGCACTTGCGAGACTAAAACCTACTACAATATTAGAAGATGCAACGGTACCACGTTCACAAATTGCTCCAATGGTTGAAGCAATTAATGCAATTGCAAAGAAATATATTATTCCTATTTGTACTTTTGGTCATGCTGGTGACGGCAACCTACATCCAACTTGTATGACAGATGCTCGTAATGCAGAAGAAATGCACCGAGCTGAACAAGCTTTTGCTGAAATATTTGCGAAAGCAATTGAACTTGGTGGCACGATTACTGGTGAACATGGTGTTGGCGCGATGAAAGCTCCTTATTTAGAAATGAAATTAGGTAAAGAAGGTATTGCTGCTATGTAAGGAATTAAACAAGCCTTCGATCCAAATAACATTATGAATCCAGGTAAAATGTTCGCGAAAGACTCTCGTAAAAGAGTGGTGGTTGAGCGATGACCACATTAAATACAGAAAACATTCAAAAGGAATTTAAAGAACGATTAAGTGAAGATGAACTACTAAACTGTATGCGATGCGGCTTTTGTTTACCGACTTGCCCTACTTACATTCAATCTGGATATAAAGAATCACATTCACCACGCGGGCGTATTGCATTAATGAAAGCCGTCGTCGATGGCTTAATTGAGCCAGATGAAGATATTGAAAATACATTAAATGTTTGCCTTGGCTGCCGAGCTTGTGAGCCTGTTTGTCCATCTGGTGTGAATTATGGACATTTATTAGAAGAAGCTCGTGATATTATAAATCAAAATAAAAAGTTCTCAATGCCCGTGAGAGCTGTTCGTAAAGTTGTATTTGAAGGACTATTCCCTCATCAAAATCGTATGAGAACATTAACTGGACTAATCGGTTTTTATCAGCGTTCTGGTTTACAAACGCTAACACATAAAACAGGTATTATGAAGTTATTCCCCGAAACACTTGCAACGATGGATCTCGTTTTACCAAAAGTCCCTAAAATGAAAGCAATGAAAGATCGTCCTGAATTTTTACCTGCTGAGGTGACAAAGAAGAAACAAGTTGCATTCTTCACAGGTTGTTTAATGGATACGATGTTTTTAGAAACAAATAATGCAACGATGAAACTTCTTCAGTTAGCTGGTTGTGATATCGTTATTCCGAAAACACAAAGTTGCTGCGGGGCGTTACATGGGCATGCTGGTGAAAAAAGTGGAGCAAAAGAATTAGCAAAACGAAATATAAAAGCATTCGAAGATTTAAACATCGACTATATTATTACGAATGCAGGTGGTTGCGGAGCTTATCTCGTAGATTATGATTATTTGTTAAAGGATGATCCTAAGTGGGCAAAGCGAGCAACGCAGTTTGTTTCTAAAATTAAAGATATTACTGCTATACTAGTAGAATTAGATTTCCATAAACGTACTGACTTACGACTCACGCCACAAATTATTACGTATCAAGATTCTTGTCATTTACGTAATGTTATGCGAACATCTTCTGAGCCTCGTATGTTACTAGAGGCCATTCAAGGTGCAACATATCATGAAATGAAAGATGCGGACCGTTGCTGTGGTTCTGCTGGTATTTATAATATTGTCCATTCGGAGTTATCAATGGAATTTCTGGATTACAAAATGGAACGTGTGCATGAAACAGATGCAGCGACTATTGTTACTGCAAATCCTGGATGTCTATTACAAATGAAACTAGGTATTGAACGTGAAGGCCTTTCTCATAAAATGAGAGGAATTCACATTGTTGATCTATTATTAGAAGCAATTGAAACCAACTCGTAATAACTCGTAACATACGTAATAATAGGAAAACGGCTATCTCCTTCGTCTATGTAAAGAGATAGCCGCTTTTTTGTCCGCTACAAAATTAAGAATATGTTACTTTATTATAAAAAAGAACAACAGAAACATTACAGTTTTGTAAAAATCAATCCATTATATTCCTCTGAAAATCGCTCAAACCATTGATACAATAGGATTCTTCATTTTCTATTTAGGTAACTTTATCCAAAAACCCCCTCTTAAAACGAAGTATAAAAATGCTGAAAATTCCTTTTATACTCTATGTTTCTCTTATTTCCGCCCTTTTCTTCCTCTAGGATAAATTAGGTAATTTTGAAGTCTATGAATTTTTTTCCATCTTTTTTCTTGTAAATTGTATGCTACGATGAATTTGTCAGTCAGACAGGCTGTCAAAAACAAATCGTGTGAAAACAAATTAAAACTTTATATAGGGGGACACACATCATGAAAAAGCGTGTTTTATTATCTGTAGCTGCTGCAACAGCTCTTACTTTAGGAGTATCTTCTTTAGATGCACAAGCTGCAACAGTACAACCATCTAACATAAAGGTTCAAAATATTCAGCATTCAAAAATGATGATGAAGCAAATGAGCCAGCAAGAATTACAAGCATTCTTACAATCTATGGGAGTTGAATCATTAGCACAATGGAATCAAGGACAATTCCAACAAGATTGCTTCATTCCTGGTCAACAGCCTACTGAAAATGTTGTAACTGAGCAACCAACAGCTAAGCCAGAAACTCAAAAGCCTGCTGAACAAAAACCAGCTGAGCAAAAGCCTGCTGAGCAAAAGCCAGAAGCTCAAAAGCCTGCTGAAAACAACAATACTCAAAAACCTACAGAACAAAAACCTGCTGAGCAAAAGCCTGCTGAAGAAGCAAAATCTTTAAGTGAGTTCGAACAACGTGTTGTTGAATTAACAAACGCTGAGCGTACAAAACAAGGCCTACCAGCACTAAAAATCGATACTGAATTAAGCAAAGTAGCGCGCATTAAATCTGAAGATATGCAAAAAAATAACTACTTTGATCATAACAGCCCTACATACGGGTCTCCGTTTGACATGATGAAGAAATTTGGTATTTCTTATACATCTGCAGGTGAAAACATCGCTCAAGGCCAACGTACACCTGAAGAGGTAGTACAAGCTTGGATGAACAGTGCTGGACACCGTGCAAACATCTTAAATAATGGCTTCACTCACATCGGTGTTGGTTATGTAGAAAGCGGTAACTACTGGACACAACAATTTATTACGAAGTAAATAGATTAAAAGAGTCTTCTCATTAGGAGAAGACTCTTTTTTAAATTTCATAACTTTCTATTATGTACGAATATAAAATGTAGAACATAAATAAAATAGACCCGAAGCTTATCACACTAATTAATACGTAAAATCCCCATTTTAGGCTCAAAAGCAATGAAAATAATATGCTACATGCCATCACTTGAAAGATTCGCCTACTAACTAAACGGATTTTTTGTAATTTGATTGGTTCTTTCTCTGTATCCTTCACCTTTTTAAACACTTTACTAAGCATAAAAAGAAACATACTAATTCCAATCGTTAGTCCTGTCTGAAAGAATATAATACTTCTCAAATTAATAAAAAGAATAAGCATATGGATAAACAACATAAATAAAGTAATACTCTTTATAAATCCGCTTACACTAAAATGCTCTCCTTCGTTAAACTTATATATATTATGTGAAATAATATACACAAATCCATGTAAAAAAATAATAAGGACAGGCAGAGATAACACGACAACTTGTTTACTTATAAACTCATTCGCTACACCATTCTCGTTCCAATGCACTGCCATACGAGTTGGTAAATATGGATAGATGCATAGAGTAAGTAAAAGACAAGCGAAAAATATTCCTAACACGTATTTATATTTGACCAAGTGATTCTCACCTCTCTTTTCTCTTAACGGCTTCGCCTCTTTTAGAGAAATCCCTGCAAAAATCTACCTTTTTCAAGTTTAAACTTACACTTTACCCGTTTTCTCTTTCAAATTTTTTCATTGTATTGTTTAAATTTGCAGGGAAAGGTACGTCAACCATGATCTCTTCTTTCGTAATTGGATGTAAAAAATTAATCTTCATCGCATGTAGCGCTTGATGAGACATGTATTTTGTTTGTCCACCATATAATACATCCCCTACTAACGGATTTCCATTATAGCTCATATGAACACGAATTTGATGTGTTCTACCGGTTTCTAACTGTAACGTTACGAGCGTAGCATTTTGTTTGTTAAAATATTTCTCTACTTTATAATATGTTATAGCTTGGTCTCCCTTTGGAGAAACGCGGCGCCTTGTAGCGTGATGTCGATCTCTTCCGATAGCTGCATCAATTGTCCCTTGCTTCTTTTTTACTTTTCCTTCAACAAGTGCCGCATACGTTCTTTTAATTTTCCGTTCCATTAATAAACGATCCATAATTGCACCCGCAATTCTATGTTTTGCGAATACAACACCACCTGTCGTATCTTTGTCTAACCTATGAATATGGCGAACCTTCGTCTCTAAACCTTGCATTTGAAAATGAAAAGCAACAAGATTGGCAAGTGTTCCCGTCCCATCTTTTTCAGATGGATGTGTATCCATTTGCCCCTGCTTATTTACAATGAGTACGTGATCGTCTTCATACACTACATCTAATTCACCATATTCTGGATTTACGCCGTACTCCTCCTCCATAAACATATGAACTTGTAACTTATCTCCTTCTTTTAAAAGTTCATCCCATCTCCTCTGTTCTCCGTTAACTGTAATACCTTTTTCCATACGAAGCTGATGTAATAATTTTTTTGGCACTTCCCATTCTACTTTTAACAGCGATTCAATGCTTATACTATTCCATATCGCTGGAACCGTAATTTCACACCATTCGCCCTTTTTCTTTGTCTCCATATTGTATCACCTTATTTCTATTGATTCTCTCATTGTAACGGAAAATACACTTTGATGCACCGCCAAAAAGAGAAGACAGTCTTATAATAGACTGCCCCTCATGCTCTAATCCTTTTCATTTCTTGCAATACTGATTCAGCCTTTTGTTCATACGATAAATCTTTAAAGAAATCTGCCAATCGTTTATAGTCGTTGTACGTATCTAATAAGTCGTCTATCTTCTCTCCTTTCATAACTTGCTGCTTTTGCTTCATTTTTACTGGATAACGATACCCCGATACTTCTTGTATTTTGTAATACTCATCCTCTACTTGAATGACCTTTACAAGTTCCTCTTCTTCCGCATCCATCGTATACCCATCAAAGTCTCTAAGCAGTTCATAAATGATATGAGTCCATTCATCTTTTGGATAAAATCCTTTTTCTAACCGATAACCGACAATGCGATACATATGTCCATCTTTTTCAGCAAACTGTACTGTATCATTTAGCTTAAACTTAAAATAACGAAACATTGCCTTCACCTACTTGTATGTAATGTTCTTATCACATACTATTTGCAAAATATAGGCCTTGCTATTCATAAAAAAAATACTCACCTTATAGATGAGTATTTTTTAGGACGATTTTTCTTTTTTCTTTCGGAATGGTAACCACCAGTTCCAATCTCCAAACAATTTCATTAAACTTGGTACGAGCATAAGGCGAATAATTGTTGCATCAAGAAATATCGCTAATGCGACTCCAATACCCATCTGCTTTACTGGCAAAATATCAGTAAAGGCGAACGCACCGGTAACAACAATCATAATTAAAGCAGCGGATGTAATGATGCGGCTTGTCGAGACAAGCCCTTCTAGCGTTGCTTGATCGTTATCTCCTGTTTCCTCATACAACTCATGAATACGTGAAATAAGAAATACTTCATAATCCATACTAAGTCCAAATACGAGGCCGAAAATAAAGATTGGTAATACAAATAAAACTGAACTCTCATCTAATCCGAAATGACCACCTTCAAATAACCAAATAACAATTCCAATTGTTGCACTTAAACTAAGTACATTCATAATAATCGCCTTTATTGGAATGAGTATCGAGCGGAATGCGAATAATAAAATAACAAAGGTTGACCCAAATATAACAGACATACCAATTGCAACTTTATCTTTAATTTCATCTTCCAACTCTTGTTGGAACGTTGTCATCCCGCCTAAATAATAAGTAACATCGTTTTCTTTATAATTTTTTTTGAAATCACGAACCCATTGTTTTGCAGTTTCTGTACTTGGCTTCGTATCCAAAAAGACTTCCATTGTTGTTTTATTTCCTTTCGTATACGCTTCAAATACAGGAGCTATTTTCGCCGCTTCTGGTGATTGTAACATTCCCGCAACTTGATCTGCTTTCATTCCATTTAGCCTGTCATATACACTTGTCACCTTATATACTTGCTTGTCATCTTTTAACTTTTGAACGACATCTTCTACCTTTTGTAAGCTTTCTTTTTCTGTTATATCACCCTTCGTCTCTACTACTAAAGTAACATCGGCGTGTGTTTTGACCGTCTTATTAAAGGCTTCTTCATACTTCTCAAATGCAACTCTCGTATCACTCTTTTCTGGTAATGCTTCAACACCAGGAAACTGCAAATTAGCTGTACGTAGCGGTAATAAGCAAATAACAATAAATGTTGTAACAGCAACAATCATTACGATTGGATGTTTCATTACAAACTGTGCAAATTTACGCCATACATTCGATGGAGTAGGTGCTACCTGATTCTTTTTTAATATTCTTTTTCCGATTAAAGATAACAGTGCAGGAAGGAGTGTGAGTGAAAATAAAATACTCATAATGACAACAATCATCCCGCTAATGGCAACAGATTGAATATAGTCTATCTTAAAGAAAAATAAACCGGATAAACCGACGAATACACATAACCCTGAAAATACGATAGCACGCCCTGCCGTTTGATACGTAATCGCGATTGCCTCTTTCACTGTTCTCTTCGCAACTTCCTCTCGAAAGCGATTTACAAATAACAGTGCAAAATCAATTGATAATGCAAGCCCAATCATCGGTGCAACATTTAACACGAAAATAGATAACTCTTTATCGCTACCTATAAAATATAAAATCCCCATCGTACTAATTACACTAAGTACGCCATTTAAAATCGGTAAAATAGACGCAAGCAGACTACCAAATGAGAATAATAGTACGAGAAAAGCAATAGGTAAACCGATCATCTCTGCTACTTTTAAATCATTTTGTGTTCTTTCATTAATCTCTTGATTAATTTTCGGATACCCTGTCGGTGTTACTTTTAATACTGCACTACTTTCTTTCTTGATTTCATCAGCGAATTGCAATGTCTTTTCCATTCGATCTTTATTTGTTTTCCCGGAAAATAAAATCGTCGCATAACCGATATCATCTTGTAGCATCACTTTATTTTCTATCGGATGATGGAAAGACTCATACGTTTCTTTCTCTTGAATATGTTTGATAATTCCCTCTATACCTTTTTGAAACTCCTCATGTGAAGCATCCTTGTTCTTCTCAAAAACGAGTAAAAGTGTATCCTGGGACTGCTTAAAATCTTTATCTAAAATTTCTTTCGTCTTTTGATAATCTCCTTCTGTTTGGAAACCATCACCACCTAATACTCCTGGAAGCTTCGGAGCAAAGATACCGAGTGCTATTGCGAGTAGTAATAATACGACGATTACTGTATAACGAAATTGAAACAAAAAAGCGCCTAACTTCCCCCACTTATCAATTTTATGTACATTTGTCTTCACACATTTTCACCTACTTTAAATAATTCAATTATCACTTATACTGTATCACATGTCCATATAAACAAAAAACGTCTAAAAAAACTATAATTATAGTTTTTTTAGACGTTTTTCTATCTCTCGTTATTAAGTCCCAATCTTTCGGTAAGTAAACGATGACAATAAATTGCAATGATTAACAAAATGCCACCTGCGCAGTAACCAGCTAAAATATCAGTCGGGTAATGAACATTTAAAATAACTCTACTTAATCCAATCCATACAATTAATATGCCCATCAAAATCGTAATACCACATTTTCCAGCTATACTTTTCAAATTTGCAGCAATGATATAGGCAAGAAAACCGAATGTTATGATAGATAGCATTGCATGTCCACTTGGGAAGCTATACCCAAGTGCGTCAAGTGCCTCATTTAATGATGGACGGTCTCTTTTCACAATTTCTTTTATTCCCTTATTAACAAGATGCGTCGTTAATATAGCCATTGGATACACAATCATTGCAGCATAATAACGTTTCTTCCAAAAAACAAGCAAACTTATAACAAGCGTAGTTATGATCCCAATCTCAGATCCCATCTTTGTAAAGTATGAGAAAAATGTAAGAGAGCTTTCCGTTTGTAACCCTTTTACTAATCCGCGGACATATGTATCCATCATTGTAACACCACCTACATGTACCCTCCAAGCGATGATACTAAATAAAACAAATAATAAAACGATACACATTCCCTCATACTGATGTAACTTCTTCTTCAAGCGGTTTCCTCCTACTATGAAAAAATGCGATTTCTATTTTAGAAACCGCATTTCCTTACTTATTTACCTTTTGTTTTTAACTCTGTCCAGTAACGATCATAGTCTTTTAACTTATCGTCTACATCAACAAGCCATTCTGTACGATCTAATTCCTCTTTCGTTAAGAAGATCATGTGGTTATCACGGTATTCTTTACTATGTAGAGGATGAGCTTTTTCATTTGGATTACTGTAACCAATTGACTCGTAGTTTTTCACACTTACTTTTTCATCTAATAAGTAGTTCATAAACTTCTCTGCAAGTTCTTTATGTTTCGCACCTTTTGGAATTGCTAACGTGTCAGCCCAAATTGTACCGCCTTCTTTTGGTACAACGTATCCTACATCTTTATTATCTTTTGCGATAAAGGCTGCGTCTCCAGACCATACTGTCCCAATCCAAGCATCTTCTGTAATAAATTTTTGTTTAATATTATCTGTATCGAATGCTAATAAGTTTGGAAGTAGCTTCTGTAAATCATTTGACGCTGTCTTTAACTCTGCATCAACTTTCGTGCTATTTGAAAATCCATTCTTTTTAAGTCCCATTCCTAGCACTTCACGAGAATCGTTTAATAAAGTAACATGCCCTTTATATTTCTCGTTCCATAAATCATTCCAGCTTGTAGGTACTTCTTTCACATACTTTTTATTGTATGCAATTCCTGTTACACCCCAAGTATATACTAGAGAATACTTATTCTCTGGATCAAACGCAGGTGTTTTAAAGTTAGAAACAAGATTCTCGATGTTCGGGATGTTCTTCTTATCTAAGGGCGCTAATAAGTCCATCTTCGCCATCGTTTTCACCATGTAATCAGATGGCTGAATTAAATCATATGTCGCGCCACCAGCTTGTAATTTCGCAAGCATTTCTTCATTACTTGCATATTTATCATAGTTAATTTTCACGTTATATTTCTTTTCAAAATCTTTTAAAACTTGCTCATCAAAGTTGTCAGCCCAACTATAAATATTCAATTCTTCTTTCTTCTCACCACAGCCCGCAAGTACACCTGCAACAAGGCCGAAGCTAATAGCTGCGCCAGCTAATGTCTTCATCAATTTCATTGATTTTTTACCTCCTCGTTCTTTCTATATCATTCGTATTATAAAGGAAGGTGTCCTCCAGAGTTTTCTTCACCGTCTGCACCTTTATTACGGAAAATTTCCGATAGCACCATTAATCCTACAATTACAACAATTAATATTGTAGAAAGAGCATTAATTTCAGGTGATACTCCGCGCTTAACCATACTATAAATGTATAATGGCAATGTTGTTGATCCTGGTCCTGATACGAAGAAACTAATTACAAAATCATCAATCGATAATGTGAATGTTAATAATGCGGCTGAAATAACTCCTGGTGCAATTGCTGGAAACGTTACATAACGAAACGTTTGCCACGGCGTTGCTCCTAAATCGTTTGCAGCCTCTTCTAAATCACGTCCCATACCAGAAAGACGTGCCGCTAAAATAACAACAACAAATGAAATACTGAATGTAATGTGTGCAATAATAATTGTTGTTTTTCCAAGTTCCATACCTAATTGACTAAATAGGATAAGTAAAGATAATCCCATTAAAATATCAGGAATTAAAATTGGTAAATATACAAGACCGTTAATGGCACCTTCATAACGATATTTGTAACGGTGTAATGCAATAGCAAAAATCACACCAAGAACTGTCGTCACAATTGTCGTTATAAGAGCAATCGTAATACTATTTACAAACGCATCAATAACATCTTGTTTTTGAAATAAATCTGTATACCAATGGAGTGTAAAGCCCTCCCATTCCGCATTAATGCGAGAATCGTTGAAGGAATATACCATTAAAACCATCATTGGAAAATACAAAAACAATAAGATTAACCAAGAATAAGAAACTAAAAACTTCTTCATTTTTGCCTATTCCCCTCCGTTTCCATCATATTTATATACTTTCGTTGCACGATAATATAAGTAAATTAACAGAACAGAGAATAGAACAACAATCATAGATAACGCGGAACCAAACGGCCAGTCACGTGAGCCTAAGAATTGGTTTTGAATTACGTTTCCGATTAATGCTACTTTCGACCCACCCATAACGTCTGATACAACAAACATTCCGATAGAAGAAACGAATACTAAAATAGAACCAGTTGTAATCCCTGACATCGTCATCGGTACTGTTACATTCCAAAATGCCTTTACTGGTGTTGCTCCTAAATCATAAGCTGCCTCTAGCTTACGCTTATCAAGCTGCTCAATTGCTGCATACACTGGTAAAATCATAAATGGTAATAAAGAATATACCATTCCGAGTATTACAGAAGGTGTATTATATAGCAGATTTAAAGGTTCACTAATGATACCTAGTTTCAATAGCAATGTGTTTACAAGTCCTTGTGAACGTAAAATAACAATCCATGCGTATGAACGAACAAGAAAGTTAATCCAGAACGGAATCGTTGCCAATAATAGAAGGATAGAACGATATTTACGATCAACAATTGTAATTGTATAGGCAAATGGATAACCGATTAATAAACATATTACTGTAGTAATAACAGCTATCTTCACTGTTTCCCATAACGTCCCCATATATAATGGATCAAACACACGCGCTATGTTATCTAATGTAAATTTCATCTCCACTGTCCCGTATGCTCCGCGCTGCATGAAGGCAAATGCTAATACGAACAGCAGTGGAATTAGGAAGAAGAGTAACAGCCATACGACTGTAGGTAATGCGAGTAATTTCCCTTTCTTCAATTTAAGGTCACCTCGTCCTCTTGCTCCCAGCCTACATATACATTATCCCCAATGCTCCACTGCGTTGCTTCTTCAGCAGTTTGGTATGCCATTAGTAATTCTGCTGTTTTCTCCTCACGTACATATAGCTTTTCCATATTTCCAACAAATTCAATATCTTCAATATGTCCAAGGTGGTATTCTTTTAAAATTGGCTCTTCAACCGAGCGAACTTTTACATTTTCAGGGCGAACTGCTACGTAGTTTTCCCCATTTTTCACGATATTATTTTCACCGATGAACGTCGCAACAAACAATGTTTTCGGTTGATTGTAAATTTCTTTAGGCGTGCCGACTTGTTCGATATGCCCTTTATTCATAACGACAATACGATCACTCATACTCATCGCTTCTTCTTGATCGTGCGTTACATATATGAACGTAATTCCTAAATTACGTTGTAAGTTTTTCAATTCACGTTGCAAATCTTTTCTTAACTTAAAGTCAAGCGCTCCAAGTGGCTCATCTAATAGTAAGACACGTGGGTTGTTTACAATTGCTCTTGCAATTGCTACACGTTGCTGCTGTCCACCAGAAAGCTTCGAAGGTTTACGATTACGGAACTCAAGTAACTGCGTTAAACGCATTGCCTCTTCCGCACGTTCTTTCTGCTCTGCTACTGATACTTTTTGCATTTTCATACCGAAACAAATATTTTTTTCAACATTCATATGTGGGAATAGTGCGTAATGTTGGAACACTAAATTCATATGACGCTTGTATGGCGGCAAATCGTTAATCTTTTCATCATCTAATAAAAGATTCCCTTTAGTTGGCGTTTCAAATCCTGCGATCATACGAAGTAAAGTCGTTTTCCCGCAACCACTCGGTCCTAAAATTGTTAAAAATTCTCCTTCTTTAATATCTAAAGAAAGAGGGGGGATAATCACTTGATTTCCAAAATGTTTTTCTACTGCTTCAACTTTAATAATCTTTTTCATTTTCCCGTCCTATCTACCTTGAATTTTAATTTTTATATTCATGAATAAATATTTATGTTCTATAGACTATTTTTTGTTTCGATCCAAACAAAAATGGTTGTTTAGCAGCGTTCTCTTCTATTCTTTATGTAGTATGTTTGATTCATTTTCGCATGATACATATGTCGAACAGAAAAACCCCTTCAGTTGCGAAGGGGTTTTTATCATACGGCTACGCCTACTGATAAACACCATCATCATTTTAACAACTTTCGTATGAATTTTAAAGCACTTTTTGTAGAAGAGTAACGAATTTTCATATCGAATGCTGTAGATTGGGACAAAATGCTTTTATAATGGGAAAAAGTCCGAAAACTTTGTTCACCATGATAGCTGCCTAACCCACTACTCCCAACGCCCCCAAAAGGTAAATATGGCGTTGCAAGATGATAGACAACATCATTAATACAGCCTCCGCCATATGAAATATTACTCGTCACTTTCTTTTGCACTTCTTTATCTTCAGAAAATACATATAGCGCTAATGGCTTTGGATGCTGTTGAATCGTTTCAATTACCTCTTCTATTTTTTCATATTCTATAATTGGTAAAATCGGTCCGAAAATTTCATCTTCCATAACAGCACTTTCCCATGTAACATTCGTTAACACTGTCGGCTCAATTTGCAATGTTGCTTTCTTATAATCCCCGCCAATCACAGGTTTACCGTCTTGCAAAAATGTACATAAACGTTCAAAATGACGCTCACTCACAATTCTTACGTAATTGTCATTTTGTAAAGGCTCTTTTCCATATTGCTCCGTGATTTCATGCCGTAATGCCTCGATTAGCTGTTCTTTCACTGAAGAATGAACGTACATATAATCAGGTGCCACACACGTCTGCCCAGCATTTAAAAACTTGCCCCAAACGATACGTCTTGCAGTTACATCTAGCTTCGCATCTTTATGCACAATACATGGACTTTTCCCGCCAAGCTCTAACGTAAGAGGCGTTAAATTTTTCGACGCTGCTTCCATCACAACTTTTCCAACACCAACACTACCTGTAAAGAAAATATAATCAAACGGCTCCTTTAAAAGTGCAGTGCTTTCCTCAACACCGCCTTCTACTACCGATACAAGCTCTTCTGGGAATAATTCTTCTACCATTCTCGTAAGCACATTCGAAACGTTTGGTGTTAACTCTGACGGCTTTAAAACGACTGTATTTCCGGCTGCCAATGCTCCTACAAGTGGTGCAATTGCTAACTGAAACGGATAGTTCCACGGTGCGATAATAAGCGTCACACCATACGGTTCTGGCACTACTTTCCCCTTTGATCCAAAATGAGTCCGTGCTGTTCGAACTCGCTTTGGCTTACTCCAAGAGGAAATGTGCTTCATTTGAAACGAAATCTCTTTTAGTACATATCCAATTTCTGTTGTAAATGATTCGTGAACTGATTTATTCAAATCCAATTTCAATGCTTGAAAAATCTCATCCTCAAAACGCTGAATTCCTTCATAAAGCTTCTTCAAACTATTCTTTCTCGTTTCTACACTTCTTGTATGCCCTTTGTGAAAATATTCCTTTTGTTTATTTACAATAGAGGAAATACTCATTCACTCACCTTCTCCCACTATTTTTATCCAATTCTTTCATTATTTATATAGACTTCATATGTAACAAATTTCTATTCGTAAAGTTACATTATATATGACTTTTCCAGCTATATAAAATTCATTGCTCACAAAAAAACTACCGAAAGAAATTCTCTCGGTAGTTTTACTGTATTAACGATATAAACGAACAGCACCTGCAGAGTTATCATCAGCTTGTCCTACTACTTCAAACTTCAGACCAAGCTTCGGTAAAATACGTCCTGCATCTGGAATTTGCTCATTAATATACTTTTTAGAGTCATCAAACTTCGGTACTCCTGGTAATCCATCGTATACGAATGTTCCACGCGTTGGAGATACAACTTTCCAAGCTGGCGTTTTGTCGAATGAGAACGCCGAATCAGCAATTTGGAATCGCGTACTGCTCTTAAATGTTGGTTTGCCATTTAAAGTTCCTGCAATTGCTTCTGGATGAGAGTCAACTACACCAAGGAAACCATGTCCTGGATGTACGCCAACCCAGTTATCTGTGTAAGCTGAATCCGCATACCATACAACCATACCAGTGTTATATACTGGACCGCGAGCAAATTTCAATGCGTTATCTGAACCCGCATAGTTTCTCCACTCTACATAGTAGTTATGCTTTTTCTTATCCATTCCGTTAGATGCAACGAAACCGTCCAATTTGAATTGTGGTGTACCTTCTGCATCATCAGAGAATGCAACATTTCCATCTACAGTTAGTGACGCATTATCAAGTGCAAATCCATTTAACGCCAATCCACCGTCTGTAATATATTCAAATACTAGTTTCACTTTCTTACCTTTGAATTGACTTAAATCATATGATTTATCAACCCATTTTCCATTTGTCGTAGCTGCATTTCCACTATTTGCTTTCTCACCAATTCTTTCAATCAACGTTTTTTGTCCATCTTCTGTTACAGCGTGTACTTCAAGGAAATCGTACTCTGCTTCGATTTCATACAATGACTTATAATCGAATTTTGCAGTCGTTGCTTTCGTTAAATCGAATAGTGGCGTTTCCATCGTTGTATGAAGGTCATCACCTTTTGTGCTGTAGTAATACTGTTTACCAAATGCAGGCTGAATTCCTTTTACCTCTTTATCTGGTAAGTTAACACGAATCAAACCTGGACGATCTGACTTCGTAACACTTTGGTCTAAGTATGTTGCTAGACCGATACCTTTATTTAATTTCTCGTAATCTACTTCTACGATATTCGCCCAGTTACCACCGATTGTTTTTTGGAAAAACTCTTTATTTTGTGGTGAAAGACTTGTAGGTGTTGTTCCTGCAATTTTACCAGCCCAGCTACCGCCACTCATAATAGACCAAGCTTCAACCGGCTCACCCTGACCGCTATATTGTGTATCATACTCATCTGGAAGACCTAAATCATGGCCGTATTCATGTGCGAATACACCAACTGCGCCATCTTCTGGTTCAATTGTGTAGTCGAATGCTGCCATCTTTCCGCCCCAATATGGAACTTTCGCTTGTGTACCTGCGATTGGGAATGGATTTGGTCCAACTGTCCAGCGATGTGACCAAATTGCATCATCACCTAATTTCCCCCCGCCAGCTTCTTGTCCAACGCCCGCATGAATAATCATTAAGTGATCAATTAAACCGTCCGGTTGATTTTTATTTCCATCACCATTTACATCGTATTGATCAAACTGATCAAACTGTGATAAGTCAAGTCCGCTATCTACAGCTGCTTTTAATGCATCTTTTACTAGATCACGTGGTCCTTTTGGTCCTTTATTATCATGACCTGTACCAGCATCAGCACCGTAATCAGCTGCTTTACCAGGAACCGTTAACCATTTTGTAACTGTTCCATCCACTGTGTAACTACCACCTGATTGCTCTTCATAATATTGTTTAAACGTTTCAATTTTACTTCCATCATCTAGTGTAAACGGCTCGTTACCGAATAACATTTTTTCATAGTGTTCTTTATTAAAGTCGTTGGAATACATGTAACCAGGCTCTTTATCAATATTGTTATGTTTGAAATCAGCGTACTCTACAAGCAAAACAAGTACTTTATCTTTACGAACTTCACCGTTATATTCTTTTTGTTTAGCAGGTGAAGTTGGCACTTTCCCATTTAAGCCGCCTCTAACTGGACTTGTTCCTGTTGCAGTCCCGTTTGCTGGTTGCTCTGATTTTTCTTTCGTATCTGTTTTTGCATCTTTCACTTTCTTTAAAAAGTCAGATGCTTCTTTCGTAAGTGGGTCCCCATTTGTCGCTTCTTTTCCAGGATTTTCTCCCTTTTTCTTCTCTACATACTTCTCAACAGCTTTCTTTGTTTCTGTCTCTGAAGCAGATGAACCAATTACCCCACGTTTTTTCAGTGCATCTGCTAATCTCTCTTCTGGGATTAAATGATCATCAACTGGACTTGTAGCTGTCTTGTTCTCCGGCGTTTCAGCATATGTAGGCTGACTTCCAGCACCAAGTGACAAGCCTAGAACAGCTGTCAAAGCAATTGATGATAACACTTTAAATGGTTTCTTTTTCATCCCTTATTTCCTCCCCTAATATAAAATATGTATTACAAATTAAATTTTATTAAAAATTCAATATTTTTTCAATATTTAGTTATATTATGTAATTTTTTTAATATATTTGTAAAAATTTCATAGTTAATATACGAATATATCATGATTCAACAATGTTTTCTGAAAATATTGAAAAGTTTTGACGAAAACCTTATACTTTCCATAGAGGGAATTTAATGGGGATTTTATCTTTGTTTCATCTACACAATATTCGATAATTTGACACATAAAATATAAAAGCCGGTTAATTATCGTCTACTATGTAGCAGCAATTATGACCAATAATTAGGGAGGAATTACACTTGTACAAAGATAAGGCTGACTCACTAGATCAAGAATGGATTGATTTAATACTTGAAGCTCTAGATGCTGGCATTGCCCTGCAAGATATTGAACACTTTTTTCAACGTATGAAGCATACGAGCCAGGCTCAATAGCCTCGTTCTTTTTAACGAATTTTATGTTATAATAATGACATCATAAGACGACTACATATTGATAGAAAGGTGCGCAAATATGATAGGAGAACGTATAAAACGCCTTCGTTTACAAAAAGGTATTTCACTAACAGAACTTGCCGAAAAAGCTGGTGTTGCTAAATCTTACATTAGTTCTATAGAACGAAATTTACAACAAAACCCTTCCATTCAGTTTCTTGAAAAAATCGCAACAGTTCTACAAATTCCAGTTGATACTTTACTTCACGATGAAACAACTACGGAAAGTCATCTAGACTCCGAATGGACACAGCTCGTTAAAGATGCGATGAGCTCTGGTGTCTCAAAAGAACAGTTTCGTGAATTTCTCGAGTTTACACAATGGAAGAAAAACCAAAAATAATACATAGTAAGGAGTGCTTAAAACGGCACTTCTTTTTCTTTATAAAAAAAAGCGGGGGATACCCGCTTTTGATTTATTATTTTTCTTCGCCATCTGTTTGGCTTGCGTTGAATGTCCATTCTAAGTTCAATGAATCGCCTTGGAATTTATTTTGATCTTTACCATCATCTTCGAATACAAATTGTACCCATAGATAGTCTTCTGATCCAGCGTCTAAGCCACCTTTTTCACCCCACTCTGGAGCAAATATATCTTTAGCTACAAGATCAGGATCAGCATTTTGTAAATCCGCTAAAGTTGTTTCATATACAGGCTCACTTTGCTTATCCCAGTTCCAAATGAATTTCACTTTAATGTGCTTACCAAAATCTTCACCAGCATTATCGTTTTTTGCATCTGTAATGCTGTACTTTGTCGCTAGTTTAACATCTTTAATAGCTAATGTTCCTTTGTTCTGTAATAAGAACTCTTTCTTAACTGAATCCCCTGGCTTTAGGTCTTTAATATCAACGATTGTTTTAGGGTTTAAAGCAAGATCTAACGTCCCAGCTGCAAATGTATTGTTCGACACTTCTTTGTCGCTAAAGAATGCGAATGTTCCTCCACCAATTAAAGATAACCCCAGTGCTGCTGATGCAACTCCCATACCTAATTTTTTCTTTAGACTCACAATAAATTCCCCCTAGCTATTTTTTGTATTTTTACATGCTTATTTCTTATTTCTAATAAGAGGTGTAACTAAAACTATATTAGCTTAGCTAATATTTGTTCTTTTTTGAAAACCTCAAGTTCATTATAACGAACGAAACTATATAAACACAACATATTTTTTGATTATTTTTATTTCTCAACATTTTTTATTTTTCCCAGAAAATTATTGAGAAATAAAATAAAACTTTCATCAGTGTTTTTTGTCCATCCCCACTAATTATTAACCTCCACCAAATAGCGTGCGGCCAACTAACTTCCTCGCATTCGTTGAATTTTTTGACCCTTATACCTTCGAAAAAAACAAAGCAAATAGATGAGTAGTAGGGCTCTCTCATCTATTTGTCTTATGATTGTATTTATACCTTCCGAAATGCTGCTGTATTTTACTTGCTATTCCTACTTCTTCTGTTCTTCTTGTTTCTTACTTTCCTCTAGCTTTTTCGCTTCTTCTTGCTTCTTACTTTCCTCTAGCTTTTTCGCTTCTTCTTGCTTCTTACTCTCTTCTAGCTTTTTCGCTTCTTCTTGCCCCTTACTTTCCTCTAGCTTTTTCGCTTCTTCTTGCTTCTTACTTTCTTCTAGCTTTTTCGCTTCTCCTTGTTTCTTACTTTCTTCTAGCTTTTTCGCTTCTTCTTGCTTCTTACTCTCTTCTAGCTTTTTCGCTTCTTCCTGCTTCTTACTCTCTTCTAGGTTCTTTTGCTTTTCTGTTTCATTTACTAATAATTTCTCAAAGGCTTGAATTTGTTTATCAATTACCTGTAAATTAACCTCTTTATCAACATACTCACAGTTTTCTTTCACTATATGAAAACCAGCATTCACATAAGAGAATACTTGCTTAGTGGATTCATTTTTATTTTCCTTTAACTCTTCTTTCACTTGGTTATACGGATTTTCTATTGATACATATACTTTTTGTAACAGTTCTCTCTCCGCAACAATTTTCTCACGTCCTTGTTTCCACGTAGCAAGTGTCTGTTCTAGCTCTTGAGTGGAAGTGAAAGTTAATTTTGATTTCATCTCTTCATACTCATGCAAAATAACTTCCTTATGCTGATTAGCTTGATTTGTTAACTGATCAACTGTTTTTGGAAAAATACTTGCTGTAGAAATAGTAGCCTGCACTTTCGTCTCATGAGTGAAAGCTGCTTCGGTATAAGTTATCATTTGAGAACCTAAATAAAAAGTAAAAGAGCACAAACATGGCAATATAAGCATCTTTTTGAATTTGCGAGGTGTCTTCAGCATTTTAATCTCTCCTATCGAACAACTTGTTCTTTATCAAGAACTATATCTTTATTATAATAAAGTGAATTACAAAATGAAATATAAATTATGTTTCTTTTTACATTTCCCGTTCAGCACAAAAAGAGACTACTTTTGATAGTCTCTTTTCAGTATGATTATTTCTTCTCCACACCATCGCCTTGTTGTGCCTCAAATGTCCATTTTAATTGAAGTTTATCACCTTGGAATTCATTTTGAGCTTCATTTTTATTTATGAAGTGGAATTTCACTTTAAATGAATCACTAGTTCCTGCTTCAATACCTTTCTCAGGCGACAGCCAACTTACTAAATCATTTTCTGCAGCAGTCAATGTTTTACTCTTCAACTCTTTTAATGTCATTCTCTTAATTACGTCCTCTTGTTTATCAATATTTTTTAAGAAAACTACTTCAATGTCTTCACCAAAGTCTCTCTTATTATCCTTCTTCACATCTTCTACATCATACTCTGTATTTAATAATACTTTTTTAATATCTAATGTACCTTTATTCTCTAATGTAAACTCTTTTTCAATTGTATCACCTGGTTTTAAATTATCCACTTTCACAATTGTTGATGGGTTCAGCGCTAAATCCAATGTCCCAGACGCAAATGTATTATTTGACACTTCTTTATCGCTAAAGAATGCAAATGTTCCTCCACCAACTAATGCTGCTCCTAGTACTGCTGATGCGATGCCCATCCCTAATTTTTTCTTTAAAGTCATGTCCAAATCCCCCATAATATATATATATTTGTTAATTTCCTAGTAGGAAATTATAACTAGGATAACTAGACGGATTGTTCTACTTTTTTATCTTTCTTTTCTCCGTCGATGCTACGAATAGCGCCAAAAATAGAAATCGCGGAATAGCAAAGCAAAAGGACTCCTGGAATAATAAGAAGTAATGCTGCTCCCGCTTTTGAACTCGCATAATTCAATCCATAACCAAGGTATGGAACTGTAATATCTGCATATTTTCCGATTACATTCTCTGCAAGTACTGGTGCTAAATCTGGTCCGTTGTTGTTATCCCCTTTTGTTTCATACATTACTTTTCCATTTATATCTTTCACACCGATAATACGGTGGGTGACAATTTTGTTATCTTTCTCTTTAAACGTAATAACATCACCTTTTTGATATTTAGAACCATCTTTCGTTGGCTCTATCGCAATGATTGACCCTGTCAAAAATGTTGGCTCCATCGATCCTGACAGAACGCTCTTAAATTGATATCCCATCACTGTTGGATCACCACCACTCGCTTTTGAAGAAATAACTACAAAAGCTAAACAAACCATTACCGCAAATAAAACAAATGAGATAACGTTGCTAATTACCTTCCAAATTAATTTCATCATCTCTCTCCCTCTCCGTTGTTTTATATTATTTGAAGTATGCAATATCCATATTAGTTCTTTAACAAGAACACAACTAAATAATATAACGAACGATAGAGGAATGCAATAAGAAAATTTACAATTATTAGTTATTTATAAGAGGTATATTAACGCAAAAAGACCGTGACAAAATCTCATCACAGTCTCCATATTAGCTATTTACTTCTCTTCTGATTTCACCCCTTGGTTATTTCGGCGCAGCACTACATATAAAATCGCTCCAAATAATACAATCGCTCCTACACCAACACTTATCACTTTCACATTTGATCCCTTTACTTCAGGTTCAACTGTATCTTTTTTAGGTATCGCAAAAGTAACATCTTCTTTTGAAAGAACATTTATCGTCGCAATTGTTTGATTATTTTTCGTAATATCAACTGCACCAACTACCTCACCACGGTGGATTCCTTTCTGATACAACGAATCTTTATCTAATGAAGCGGCCCGGAAAGTCGTTCTCACATTTTTCCCTTCATCTTTCTTAAGCATAAGTTCTACACTTTTTTCAAGTTCACTATCAATATCTTTATTTAAATACGTTGTCTTTTGATGCCAACTATGCTTATCTAGTACAGTTTGCTTCGTAAATTGCCCAAAAGAATATTCCGCCATCTGCTTCAAATCTTCATAAATTTCAGGTCTTTGAGAAGCCATTACTACATTTATAATACGATTACCATCCTTCTCATTTAATAAAACGAGCGTATTGCGCGCTTCATTTGTAAATCCTGTTTTACCACCCATGCTATATGGATTTTCAAAATAAGTAGACTTATTAAAAATAGACACCGTCTGGCTAGACGTCGTAACCGTCGTCCTTTTCGTATTCATCGCTTGTAAAATCTCAGGATATTTCTGCACCCCTCTTGTAATCATGGCCATATCATATGGCGTCGTATAATGATTTGGATCATGCAACCCATTCGGCGTTACAAAATGGCTATCTTTCGCCCCTAATTGTTTCGCCTTTTCATTCATCATATTCGCGAAATTTTCAACACTTCCTCCAATACGCTCCGCAATCACATACGACACATCATTCGCACTCAGCACCATTAAAATCATAAGTGCAGTATTTCTATTAATAGTCTCACCAGGTTGAAACTCAATCTGATAATTACTCTTCTCTTGATCTAATGCTAATTGTGAAAACGTAAATTGATCCTCTGGCTTCGTATGCTCCATCAGTAAAATCGCCGTTAACACTTTCGTCATACTAGCAGGGAACGCACGATGATGTGCATTTTTGTCGTACAACACATCTCCTGTTTTTGCATCAATTGTAGTCGCAAACTGACTAAAAACATTCGGTCCTTCCGCAGGCGGCGGTGCCACTTGCTCCGGATTTACTCCAATATTCGTCTCAGCATATAACGTCATAGGTGTCAAAAAAAATAAACAAATAACCGTAACAAAAACCGAAATTTTCTTAAAATTTACCATATGACTCTCCCTTTTTCCTTTACTTTCACATTTTATAACATAGCTCTACCAATCTATATGTAATTTGTATTAAATTGGAAGAATATTCACTGTTTTTTACTATATCACATTTTTACGATGAGGACCATAAATATACAACAAAAAATAAGAAGGAATTACTCTTTCTTATCCTTCTCATCAATCAACGAATCTATTAACTTTTGACCAGCTTCCTCGGCTGTAATCTCATCCGTCATACCCATAAACGACCAACCTTTAGAATCGACCCACTCAACGAACTCTTGCAAAAACTCATCATGCGTCACATCCACATCAAGGATCGATCCATTAATCGAAATCGTTCTATTTCTAGACACACGCATCTTGAACGTTTTTCTTACCATTACAATAATTCTCCCTCTACTCCTGAATATTTATAAATATCTTGTACTTCATTTATACATGATTTCTTGAAAATTGTAAAAAGGATATATTGGCCAAATTGCATACTGAAAATGAAAATCTATTATTATATAATTCTCAAACTACATTCATTTGGTCATAAATTGCATAATACATCCATATAAAAAACAAAACAACTTACATTTTATCACTTCAAATACAAATGACTTTAGTACAATAAAATAGAATATACTAGAAAAAACTTAAAATGAGGAGGAACTCCATGGCGCGTTGCACGTATTGTAAAACGAAGTGGAAAGTAAAAGATGTATGGTCACTTCTCATAACATTTGAAAAAGATTGTCCGTATTGTTTCGGACGGCAATATATGTCTAATGATACCTTTCATCACGCTAACGCCGCTTTACCTTTGCTATTCTTATGTCCTTTACTTGTTGATCTAAGTGACGAAAATCCTTTAGATAAATATCGAAAATAATATAACCGCTACATTCAAAACCTACTTTCTATTCAGTTCTTTCCTTATTAATTCTCCCTTTATTCACTACTAATATACTTGCACATGTTCCCTCTTTAAAAACTTACTATAAAAATATTGTAAAATTTCAGTTAATTATATATAATTGCTTTAGCATAATGATTAAAGATGCTACTATATAAGTATTTTTAAAGATCCCGTAGCTCAGCAGGGAGAGCGCCACCTTGACAGGGTGGAGGTCGTGAGTTCGAGCCTCTCCGGGGTCATAAAACTCAATAAGTAATAACAAAAAAATACCAAGAGCACATCTCCTGAGTAATTACTCGATAAAAAGGGGGACCCACCTAATCAAAGTTAATCGCCTCAGAATGCGTCTTTCGGTATTGTGTTTTTGAGATATAACTAATTAATCCACAAATAGATGAATCCCATAGAGTCCCTAACACTCTGTGAGTGGTCTAACTGTAAAGAGATTCCCTCCTCTGGTTTACCCTTACAGTAATTGAAATTATAGTTTGTACACTCGTTGAAACCAGTGAGATAACTCTTGGGACTACTGTTTATTTAGCACAGATCCCCAGTTTTACCTACAGTAATTCCCCTCGGATATCCTAATTTAATGATGCTCTACTTAGTAATTCTATACAAAAAATAAAGCAAGGATTTCTCCCTGCTTCTGTTAGTTTCTTTTATTGAGAAGATTAATCACCAATATTCTTATCTGCCATTCTATACAATTTATATCTATTTTGCCCTCTTCTTTTTTCGATTTCTAAATATAACCTCTAGCACTACTACTGTGGTGAATCCTACAGTTAGTTGTAAACCTGTAAACAGCAGTTTATCATTTAGAGGAATATCAGGCGCACTCCACAGTAGTACCGGAGGGATAAGTATACCTATGATTACAAGAGTTCTCATTATCTTTCCCATTTTGTTTCCCCTATCGTGTTTTTAAAATCTATATGTATTTTTAAACTAATCTACAATTCGACTAATTTCTCACGTAGAACTAATTCACTCTCAGTCATATACCCTCTATGCATTTCCTCTACAATCTTATCATGATTAAAACACAGTACTTTTTCATCACCTAAATAGCCCACTGGGTAAGGGACGCCCACATAATCAAAATCACGTTTATCTGCTGATATAACCATTCTTCCAATGATCATAACAGGTTGGTTTAGATCTTTTAGCTTTACAACTGAACCAATCGGGAAAAGCTCCATCGTCATTCTCCGTTCTTTTTAGATATATTCTTCGACTTGTTACTCAAAATTTCTAATAGATAGGAAATTCCAATACCTATTCCACCAATAATCAATGCTGCAATAGCTGTTAAAAACCTTTTTTCCATTGGCTGCGGAAAAAAGAATGAAGAAAAAAATAAAACCGCGGTAAAAATATACATCAAAATACGTCCTTGTTTAAACATGTGTGATTACTCCTTTTTTTCAGGTTTCAAGAAAAAACCTCCTCCAAAACCTTCGTATGATGCATAAAAACCTTTCTCTTGACCCATGTGAAGCTTATACCCATAAGTCCCTACTCCCAATTCTAAGCGGATTGTTATATCGTGATCACTGAAATACGGAATAATATCCGGAACATCAATTTTCTCTAAAAGCAATTCATACTTGAGCGAACTATATTCCGCACCTACCTTCGCTGTATACTCATCATAACCTACAATACTACTAAAATCGTGCATTTTTTGAGTTACAGTTATATCTTCCATATAAGGAATATCCGTTCTTACATAAGATGTTTCTTGAGCGCGTGCCTCCACTTTTCCACCAATCAAGTTACCACTAGAAGCATCTTCGCGGAGTGTTTCTTTACTATACGGAATATTTAGCTCTGCAGAACCAGAACCGAACTTTGTATTTATTTTACTATCCTTACTTAATTCAAACTCACCATTTACTACTGCACCTTCTAATTTCCCTCCAAGTCGATCTCCTTCAGCGCCTTCTGCCTTACCTGTAAGATATTCGACTTTATCATTATTTTTATTAAGAATACCAGAAGCCATCGCAATGGCAACATCCATATTATCTACCTGTTCAAACTTGTTAGCAGAATCAAGTAGAAACTTCTCAAGCGGCTCTAATATGGTTATAAATTGTGCCATTTTAAATGATGAATCACGGAAATCCGTATTAAATTTCATATATGTTGAGCCCAACCAATTACTAGAAATCATATCAATATCTCGTTTTAGTCGCTCCTGTGTTGCAGTTGCATTCGTGATAGTTGATCTAATCGTCCATGCCACTTTTCGCAACTGTTCAGGAGTAACTTTTATATCCCCCATAGCCATTCCGCTTTTAAATATTTATATAGGATATTTTACGATAGAAAATTAATTTTACAGAATAATATTTTTTATACTCTTAAAAATCCGAAAACTCCCTACCCCTAGCCTTATCTTTTTAGGTAAAACTAAAGAGGTAGCTTTGGAATTGTTACCTCACGAGACACAACCATCCAGTGTGATCTATTGGAGGAATCTCAATTCAGCATCTTGCTCAACGATTGGAACAGATAATTCATGAACTGTTTCTTCAAACGCTTTACCTTTATGCCATTTGTTGTATATGCTTAAAGGCATTGCATATTCATTATTCTTTTACAATTGTGCATGTGTATGACGTAAATCATGAAATCGAATCTTTGGCACAGCTGCTTTCTGACTCAGAACGTTTAAACCTCTTCTAACATTAGCAGGATTAATTGGTGTTCCAGAAGGAGTACACATCACCAAGTCATTGTCGTGGTATTCCTCACCTTGGCTCAGCTTCTCCTTCAATACAACTGCTCTGTGTTTCTTTAGCTTTGCTACTACTGTTGATACAGGTAGTAGTATTTTTCTTTAACTTGATTTCGTCTTTCCTCCAATGGAAAACGTCTTTCCATCGCAATTCGCTCCCAATGATTTCTCAATATCTTTTATACTCTCAATTCCATCTTGATAGTGTATTGCTGCATTCATTTTGTCTTCCAAAGTAAATTTATTCATAAAGAAACTGCCCCCTTCCTCATTATTTGAGGGATGGTGGGCAGTTTGACAACCACCAGAAGGTTTGTGAGTAGTGAATTTGTCGCCTCATTTTATCCTTCTTCCTTATGTGTCACTCCCGTCAATATTTGATCCCATATTTCATGATTTTGATTTCCATCCATAGGAATCCCTATGCTACATGTATATTGTAAATTCCAATTATATTCAATTACTTTATGTTCAGATATCGGATTTAAAATTAAAATTCGAAATTCACCTGGTATCATACTAGATAAAGTTTTTTCTAATAATTCCGCTTCTTCATAAGTACCGCCAATTCGAACAAATAAAATTATATTAGATGTTTGTAATTTATTTAAAAATCTTTCTATTCTTCGATTGATTTTTATTTTGAATTCTGGATACGTAACCCAGTTCTCTGGAGTATTTTCTTCTACTGAGAAATCATGTGCAGATTTTATATTATATCTTATATCTGTTAATAATAATTTAGTTCCATAAGCATGATAACCATCAAATTTCATTGTTTCCTTTTCCATAAAACCTTCAAATTTATTTTGTAATAAATGAATTACACCCGTTAAAGAAAATGATATCATCCAATCTATTACACCTGCATATGGTCTTAAATTATAATGATTTAATTTTCCAGCTACAAAGCATTGATTACCTAAACTAAAAATAGCATCATAATTTTGTTGAATATCTATTAATTTCATTATTTATTTCCTCCTAAACTATTTTATATTTAAATAATGAAAACTTTTTTTGTTGATGTATCAAATAATACATATCTCCCCCCATTTATGTGTTCAAAATTAACAATTGAATATTTATTACTAAAAATTTCTACCATACTATTTCCACAAAGAATTTCAAATATTATCCCCTCACGATATTCTCTCCAGGTTATTAATTCACCATATATCATTATTTATAACCTCTTTTAAATTTTATTAACTGCCAATTTATAAATAACTAGTAATACATTTTATTCAATATTCTATTAAATGTTCTTAAATGAGCTAGTGACAGCTTAGTTTTCATAGAACGCAAAGTAAGGTTAAAACACACAGTAGAATTAAGAACCATCTATTATCATGAGTTTACCAACACCAATTGATCTAGATAATCAATTTTGAAGTAGGGTTCTTACTGCCTGTTAATGTACAGGGGCATCTTTTGGTAAAAGTATTTGGTAATACTTCCTTCCATTGAAATCAATCACTATCAAAATAGCTAATGTTCGTTACAAAAATGATGGTTTTTGGTAACAAATTCACTTATTTTATATGATTTGAAGTGTTTACTTTGCGGTTCATAGCAAGAACCCTGTCATTATCCCTTTAAGAGTTATTAGGATAGCTAATGGTTTACAAATAAAAAATTATTCATTCATACAATCACCTCCTATAGATACTTTCCATAGGAGGTGATTAGCTTTGGTTTTTCTTATTGATGACTTAAACAAATCTATGTTATAAATGCTCATGGCATTATACGTTGGATTGCAAAAAGGATGTTGGACTTTAAAAGTGCAAATAAATATCTCACTTTGAATTTGGTTCTGGTACAAATACATAAAAAGTAACTTAAAGTTACACATCATTACTTGTAGGGCCTAATTTCTTTTGTATAATATGTATTTAGTTAAACTAGCTGCTTTGTTGTGTCAAATTAAGTTTTGCTTCAAATAATTCACACCTTTTGAAAAACACATACGATATCACATATTCTTTTACAATAAGAGTGTTGGTCATTAGAGCATCCTCAAAGGTTGCTCTATTAAATTAAAACTTCTATTTAATCTGTTCACTATTTTATGAAGTGTACATATGCTAACACAACTAGAAATAGCCGTGTTATGGCAGTGCACAAAAAACTTTGTACACTATTTTTCATTTACATTACTTAATTAAAAAAATAATATTTATCTACATTATTTATTTCAAATAAAAAAATATTAAAAATATAGGATACAAGACTTTCTCTGGACTAGTTAAGCCTTGTATTCCTTTATTTTCTTTATAATCTAAAATCTTCTTAATTCAATAACGATTTTGTGTTAAGATTGTACAAAATCAGAAAGAATTAAAGGTGTTAACCCTTAATTACTTGGATTTACAGTATAAGATACGTTTTCATTAGGAATATATACTGTATTCTCTTTTATTTTTGTAACAAACCCCTTACTGGTTATAAAGCATTACCCATTAATTGCTTCATATAATCATTAAAGTTTAGACATACATAAACATAACCATTTTTCTTTTGGATCCTCTTTGCATCATAATCTATTTTAAATAACCTAACTGCTTTGCGAACAAAAGCAATTTCTCCCATTCATTTTCTCGTACTATATCCACATCTGCTATAGTCTGCTCTTGGAACTCCCTTTCAAAACTCAATTCATCTGATATATATATAACCGACCCTTTTGTTAAGACGGACAACCACGTTGCTATTGTATATTCAAGAGAAAACGGTTGATCCTTAAGATACCCAAAAGGTTCACTTAATCCTTCTTTTTTTAATAAAGGAGCTGATAGTCCACCAATCCAATTTTGCCTTTGTAATATTGCATTTCCGCATTCTACGCCACTTACTTTTATATCATTTAAAAAATACTTATTCACACTTGAGTTTTGGATTAATTGTTCATTTTTATCAATTTGTAGCTGTGAAGAAGTAACTAATTGAATCGTATTCAATGAGTCAGATAAAAAATACTCCATCATCTTCTCTACCTTTGTCGGATAGAACGAGTCTTTTTCAAGTAAAAAATTAATATACTGACCCTTTGAATCTTCTATTAAACTTTGTAGTAATTGTAAAGTTGTCATTTGGTTATCATTTTTTATATAAATTATCTTATTATAATGCGGTAAAAACTCCTTTTCCATCATTGTCTGTATTTCATTTGTTAAAGTGTTATCTCTAACAATAATTTCAACGTTATCATATGTTTGAAATAACGCACTAATCAATGCAGTTTTTAAATATGCAGTTTTTTCAGTTACAGGGATCAAAATACTAACTAATGATGAATGTGTAAACATTCTCTTCTCTCCCCTATATAGTTTTGGATAACTCCTTAATGCGCTTTATTAAGCACATCACATAAAATTTTAAAGTACGTTTTTTCGCTTCATCATACTCATTAGAAAACGCCTCATAAATACATAGAATATATTTAAGACATCCTTTCGCACTTCCCATTAATTGCTTTGGATCCCCTAAAAACCCTCGGCGTGGAGCAAAAAATATCATATGAAACCAGTCATGCGCAGAATAAAATTTCATATTTATATTTTTCCCGATATTGTCTTCATGCATTCGTAAATAACTAAGTGTATCAGGGATATATAGTACACTCCCTTGAGCTAATAATGTTAACCAAGAAGCCATATCAACTGCAGAATGATACTGATGTCCATGAAATGTGCCAAATGCTCCTTGTAAATCTTTTTTCCTAAACAATGGTGTAGTAGGTTCTCCTATCCAATTACTATCTATAATCATAGAAGTTCCTGCTTCTATTCCATCTATAGTAGTAGGAGATACATATCTTTTCCTTGTAAACTCGAAATCCGGAATAAAATTTCCTTTTCCATCTATCGGTTGCCTATAAGATGTTATTAGTTTTATTTTCTGTTCATGATCTTGCAAATAATAGCGCATCATCTCACTAATTTTCTGAGGGTGAAAAAGATCATCGTCCATTAAAAAATTAACATATTCACCTCTCGCACGTAGAAAAGCAGCTTGAAAATTTCGTATCCCCCCTAAATTTTCATTATTTTTATAGTAACGAAGATTTTGGAAAGAAGTTGCTAAAGGAGCAGTTATTAAATACGTTTCATCATTCGTACTGTCGTCGCAAATTATAATTTCAATATTCTGATAATCTTGAGCGAGTACACTCTTTAAAGCTTCCTTAAAGTAATTTGGGCGATTATATGTTGGGATTAAAACACTCACCAATGGTAAAGGCAATATTTCACACCCCTTTCTACACTTATAAATAACATATCGTAATATTTATTTTCGGAATATTTGTCGAAAAAGGAGGATATAATAATTTATCTCCCGATTTTGGTCCTCATTAAAATTGACCTGTCTTTTAACCAGCCATAGGAATTTATAAATGTTTTTAATAGCTTTTTTATATTCACATTCTTCCTCTAAATAAGAATATTTTTTCGCATGATATATAAGATGCATTAAATCTTGTAATGCATTTAAGATCATATGAGGAGATTTACTAATATTATTTGCATGTAAACGTAAACTACTTAATGGTTCTGGTATATATAATAATTTTCCTCTTGACAATAAATTGAGCCATGCTACTAAATCGACGCCAGAGCGATATAATCTCCCAGAAAAAACACCGAATGGTTCTGTTAAATCTTTCTTTCGGAATAAAGGGGTAGTGGGCTCTCCTATCCAATTAAACTCTGAAATTATACTGTTACCAGCTTGCTTCCCATCTAAAGCAGTAATTTGTTGAAACTTCTTTTGATTATGGATTGTATCTGGAATACTATTCCCATTCTCATCAATAAATGACCGATACGAAGTAATTAATGTAATTTCATGTGCATAATCTTCTAAAAAATATGCTAGCATTATTTCAATTTTATTCGGAGCAAATACATCATCATCCATTAGAAAATTTATGTATTCTCCATTGCTTTTTTCAAATGCATGAATAAAATTGTGAGCACCACCAATCGTATTCGGGTTCTTATAATAAATAATATTTCGATATTTTTTCAAATACGGCTGTATACACTTATATGTTTCATCATTTGTACTATCATCTGTAACAACAATTTCTATATTTTTATATGTTTGCTTTATGACACTTTCCAACGCAATCTGAAAGTATTTTGGGCGATTATATGTTGGAATTAAGACACTCACTAGGGGCATTTGATTTCTCGACATGATATACTCCCTCATTCAATTTCTTTTTTTTCTCTTTTGAAGAGCATTTCAAACCCTATTAAATTTTTATTTACTTGAAAAAATTCTTCTTTCCCAATATTCATATAAAGAATATCATTCGTTCTAGTTTCCTCTTTAAAACCAATCTGATTATATATTTGAATCGCTTTTTGATTATGAGCCAATACACTTAAATGTAAAGAGTTTAGTTTTAATACCTCAAAACCATACATACATGTCAAAATCGTGGCCTGTTTTCCAAATCCTCTACCCTTCATATTTTTTTGTGGAATCATTAACCGACCAAATTCCGCCATCTTTTTATCTAAATCAATATGGTATAGAGCTGTTGTACCAATGGATTCCTTATGTTGCGTTTTCAGTACTATAATAAACATAATATCATCGCTTTTCTTTTGGTAACGTTTATACCACTCTTCTTGTTCTTGAGGGTCAATAGTACTATTTTGGTGGAAATATTTTCTCGTATCCTCTTGATTTCTCCATATTCTAATTTGTTCTATATCATTTTTTTGAATCTCTCTTAAGCATAAAACATTATTTTCTATTAAACTAACAGACATTCACTAATTTCCTCCCTTCATGTAATTAATAACTTGCTCACAAATATAACCAATGTCTATTTTGGTTAAATGTAAATGAAGAGGAAGAGAAATGATTTCTCCTGCCATTTTATGGGCTACTGGACAAGAATTTTCACCATAAGAATACAAAGAATATTCAGTATTATCCCGATAATGAACCCCTGGATATATATTTACCTGATTTAATGCCAGTAATAATTCATTACGATTTTTCACACGTATTATATATAAATGTCGAGAGCTTTCACATCCTCTTGGAAGAGGAATTCTATTAATATAGGCACTGTGTTTAGCAAATTCTTCATCATACCACTCAGCTAATTGCCTACGATACGCATTATCTCGATCTAAATATCTCAATTGCACTAACCCTATAGCTGCCATAATAGAGTTCCCATGATATTTATAACCTAAATGGTCTACTTCATATAACCACTTGTAAGCTCCAGTGTCTCCCATACGTTCATAGGTTGTTTTATCAATCCCTAGCCATGTAAGTTTTCTAACTAAATTATCACATTCATTCTCTCGAAAACATATCATTCCTGAATCAGCTGTGGGTAAATTTTTTACCGCTTGAAATGAATAAACAACCGCGTCCGCATCCGCACCTGGAATTTTACCGTGCAGCCTTGTACCTGCCATATGTGCTGCATCAAGAATTAAACGTAAATTATATTTTTTACATAATTGGACAATCTCTTCATATTGTCCTGTACTTCCCCCAATACCTACAAACATAATCGCTCTTGTTTTATCTGTAATTTTTTTTTCTACGCTTTTAGGATCCAGGCAAAGATGATTATCCACATCTGCAAATACAATCTTCATTTTCTCATAGGCAATTGCATGATTTGTAGAAACAAAAGTTAACGGTGTAGAGATGATTTCATCATCATCTTGCCAATTATTTAATAGTTTTAATACTTTAACAGCCAAATGAAGACCCGCAGTTGCCGAATTTACAAAATGTGCATGCGAAAAACCAGTGTACTTTTTCCACGCACTTTCTAATTCTATTGTTTTATATCCAAATCCCGTCCATCCTTTTTCTAAACATTCTCGAATCTCTTCCAAACATTCTGCGACTTCAAACCGTGGCACAAATAATTGTATAGACATTTCTTCCTCCTTGTTAAATATTTTCCATCTCCCTCCTAATTGTATTTAAGGGAGAAATATTTTATGCTCCATATTATTTATTATCACTACTTTTTCATGTGTTTTAATCTAAGTTCTACAGGATTCGCCCAAAAGGAAAATAACGAAAAATTATCTACAAAACTAAATTTAATATGTAATGTTGTAAATCAAAAAACAACTGTACCTATAATAAATAGTGATTTTTCCTAAACTAACGTGGATGTTCGAGGCTACTAAATCGCTCTTCAATTTTACTACGCTCTTTTAGCAGTTATTGTCCCAAGCATGCGCGTACATAAATTTCCTTTTTCTGTTACAGATGAAGAAACTCACCAAAATTAAATCACCCCCTTTTATTTTGTATATTTTTCCCGTAATCAAACCGTTTAACAATACGTGCTATTCGAATCCCCTCTTTATCACACAGCTTTACTCAAATATTTTTCATACTAACAATTTGTGTATACTAGGTATTCACCGTCCCTCATACCTCTAATTGGTGCATATAATATTAGTATTAAATTTATATACGGGGGGTTGACTTTTGACTTCAAATAACGAATTAATTATTTTTATTCATATTGCTAAAACTGGTGGTACAACATTAAGAGACATTTTAGACACACAGTATGGTGCTCATTCATTATTTATGTATGCACATAAAACCATTGGGCCTCTTAATAATAAGGAGCAAATAATAAACATGCTTAAAGATCATATATATAGCGCTAAAGCTATTAGTGGTCATTATAGTTTCGGTATGAAATATGATGAAATAGAGGGCCAACTATTATCTCAAATAAATCATTCAAGAAATATCACTTATATTTCTATGTTAAGAAAACCTGTGGATAGAATATTTTCTCAATACCATCATTACAAACGAAATAATTGGATAAATTCTGAATTAACGTTTGAACAATTTATTAAACATAAACTTTATGTTTGTAATCATCAAACTCTATGTTTATCTGGAACAGATATCCCGGATTTAAATATTGCGAAAAAAAACATAATAGATCATTTTGTTTTAGTCGGGATTACAGATATGTATAAAGAATCTTTGTTTTTACTGAAAAACCATTTTAATTGGAAAGATTTAAAATACAATAAATTAAATAGTTTTATAGCCCCCTCCATAATAAAATTAATACCTAATGAATTAATAATACAGATAAATAATGATAATAATTTAGATTTAGAATTATACGAATTCGCAAAGGATTTATTAAATGAAAAGATTAAATCATTAAGTGAATCCCAAAGAAACGAATTACATCATTTTTCACCCTTTATATAAAATGTAGAATATAACAAACTCATCGACACTCCAAAAAGAATGTCTAAGATAATTAACCTTTTTAGGAAAATACGAGTACAGTAAACTATCTCTAGAAAAATTTAATACACTTGTATAATTAGTCCATTTTAGAAACAATTAATTTCTTTTACACATTTGATTTACTTATGTAAACAGCTTAATTGGTACGCTTTTCAAATCGTATTTCCCATAACACAAACCCTTAGTTATTAGTGAGCAAAACCCATTCAATCCCCTTTATATTATATATCCGGATATTAATTCCCTAGAGCTATTCTTAAACGCGATTTGTTTTTCCATACCTCCTTGACTGCTCACTATTACTTATAGAAACTAGTGATTTGAGCGAAACACTATGTACTTACTAATTACAAAAAAACGAAAAGACACTCTCTAAAGTGTCTTTTCGTTTCGATTCACTTCCTACCAAACATCTTATCCAAAAATTTCACATTCGCAAACAATAATTCTTTTAAGTTATCGTCAGCATACAATAGTATAAAACTTACATTATAAATGTTTTTTAGTATAACATTTATACGATCCGCTTTCCATTCCTCCCCAAAAGATAAAGAGCCTTGTAGTATTCCTACCAGGCTCTTTATCTTTCAATCCGAATCCGTAGCACAGATTAACCACATTTTATGCTCCTTACTATCTAATACCATCCAAGTTGTATCCCACGCAATACCGTAAAACCAATCTGTCCAAGGACGGTAGCTTTCGAATGCTTTAATATCCTCATATCGATCTTGGAACATGTATTGACATAAATTAACCGCTAATTGCTTGGCGACAACTGGTCGTTCTTGAAATTCTACATATGCTCCGCCGCACAAAATTTAAGTGGCAATACTACCACCAAGCATGACTGCCTGACGCTCTTTAAAACGACACTTATATTTTTCTGATGTATGTATTTTTAACGCTTCTAAGTTATTGATTATATCTAAAGAGTTAAAGATTCTTCTGAAAAAACGCTTGTGTCCATCTTCTCCACGCGGTATTTCTTTGAAAAAATTTTCGTTATTTACTTTAAAACAGCTTATAATCGCACCGCCATTTAGGTTTTTTCTTTGAATGTATGTATTAATTGCTCAATAGATGGGTCATTCGTTTCTATTTTTTCAAACGTTCCTACTTTCCATCTCATAACGCCACTACTCTCTATTATAAATTTGTTTCTTCATTTTATAGTACTTGTTTTAACATCGGCCTTGCTACTCTATACTCTTCACTATTAGGTTCTTTTACGAGTATCGGCCGCCTTTCATCCTCTTCTTCTAAAATCATTTCAAATACTTCTGTTTTTTCTTGTAATATGTTGGATTCCCTATTTTTAGTAGGTTGTTTGCTTGTTTCAATTTTCTTTGTCACTTCGCCAAGCTTTTGCCCGACTGCTTCTGCTTTGACAGGTTCATCCGTAATGTAGTATTCCTGGCCCTCCCATACTAACATAGGTGGCACTTGTTCTCGTTTGTTACATATTATGTAAGTAATACTAGCTATAAGTAGTAGACATACCGCTATAAAGAAGATAGTTTTTTTATTCATATACTATTCTCCTTACCTATCATTTTATTGGATTATATAATATAAAGAATAGATGGTAAATGGGTTTTATGGTAATTTTTGTTTTATTTTTCAAAAAGAAAAACCTTACAAAAGTAAGGTTCCATTTTTAAATTCTATAGTGACTGATTTATTAAAACGATCATTACGATAATCGCTATAAACATAACAACTAAACAGCCGATCATTTTATAAAAGCCTCTTTTCGTTAACGTCCCACCTTGAACGTCTTTACGAATAAATAAGAATACGGCTAAAAATAATACAAGCCCAATGCCAAAAGCATACATCATTTGCATATGTTAATCTTCCTTTCTCTCTTCCATCTTAATATCTTTTTGATAAAACAACAAATGAGATAAAAACTGTACTCATCGTAAGTGCCATAAGTATGTTCAATAGTTCAACCGCAGATAGTGTAATTACTTTTAAGTTTAAGCCAATCGAGAAAAGAAGATAGTATGCTGTTAGCGCAAAAAAGCTGAAGAACATTCCCTTGTAACGAATGAGTTTCATTCGCTCTTCTTTTTCTTTAAATTGCGGGTGCAAGTAGCTTAGGCAGAAACACATAATCATCATTGCAAGCATGGTATAAGTTGGAATTGGCGGTGCAGAATGCGTCATTATACCTGCTAATATCATAAATCCACTCATAAATAGAAAAATAATTCCCATAATAACAAAGTACTTTTGTGAATAGTTTATCTTTACTCCTCCCCTTCTTTTCCCTCATAAATAAATACATGTTCTATCGTTGTTTGAAATGTTTTCGCTATTTCAAATGCTAACGGAAGTGATGGATCATATTTCCCTTTTTCAATTGAAATGATGGTTTGCCTGGAAACTCCAAGTTTCTCAGCCAATTTTTCTTGAGATAGTCCGAATTTTTTTCGGTATTCGACCATTTTATTTTCCAAGGAAATTTCTCCCTCCTTCCTTATACCGAGTATATATGTAAAGGAAACTTTACGTCAAGTTTCCTTTACATATATTTAGATTGTTTTTCATTCTATTTATATAGAAGAAACTTTTTCAACTTAATCATGTCTATTTTGAAATGAAACATGGAACAATGTATATATATCCGTTACTATATCTCCTCCCCACTTTTGTGAAAATTTAATATCTCCATATTTGTTTTATCCTTTTAAACTATTTCATTCTTCTCCTTATTAGATGAAATGTACTATTGTTTTTACGTTGTTTTTCGCCATATTTATAGAAACTAACGGTTTATGAAGCATTTTTTATGTTTAGCCACTTTTTTTGTAGAAATCCTTCATTTTCCTTTCGATATTTAACACTATCGAAATAAAGTTTACGCTAAATTCATAATTTTTTATTTTTTATACTATATTCCGTTATATTGTTGTATAATATCAATGAAAGCGCTTATTATTTCAATATACATAATTCAAACTAATACTTATCGAAACATTCTAACAATTTAACTTATATTTAAATGCAACAATTATAGGTATTAATGTAGGTATACCAAATATATCCACCCCATTTTTCTGTAAAATTACTTTATAACATGAAAGATTAACTTGGGTGATAAGTTATTGTGAATGTTTTTTTACAAAACAGATAAGTAATAGTGTTTGGTATTATGTAAATTATTGTAATAACATAAGAGTAAAGAAAACAATTACATTAATTTTTAGTTCATCAATTATTGAAAAAGAGCAAAATGCACCTTTTGTATAGGAAAAGGATTATATGCATTGGGAGGTTTAAACAAATGACGAGGAAGAATACAACGACAAACCCTTGGGCCAAGTTCCATGGTCCGAACCTTGGTTATGTTATTGAACAGTATGATCTTTACGTAACTGGAGCAGGTTCTGTTGATCCGGAATTACAAGAGCTTTTTGAAATTTTTGGAGCTCCTTCGTTTCAAGATGATGTCGTAACAGGGGACAACACAGCAACACATTTTTCTCCTCAAAACACAGGGAACATTGAAAAAATTCTTAAAGTCGTTCAACTTGTTGAGCAGATTCGTTCTTTCGGGCATACGTTGGCTCACATCAACCCGATGGAAGATGCTGCAAATGGACAATCTCTTCTTGAGAAAGCAATGAACGAACTGAGCGATGCTGATTTGAAAGCGATTCCAGCGAAAACAGTATGGCAAGATGCACCAGAAGGTATTCACACTGCACTTGATGTAATTCATAGATTAAAAGACGTTTATACAAAATCTTTAGCTTATGAATTTTCTCATATACAAGATAGTGAAGAACGCGCGTGGTTGCATCAAATGGTGGAATCAAATTCATTGCGTCAACCACTATCAAATAAAAAACGAACTGCTCTTTTAAAACGTTTAACAGCTGTTGAAGGTTTCGAGCAATTCTTGCATAAAACATTCGTTGGGCAAAAGCGTTTCTCTATCGAGGGCGTTGATATGCTTGTACCTGTTCTAGATGAAATTGTTCTAGAAGGTGCCAAGGGCGGCGTAGAAAATGTCATGATTGGTATGGCTCACCGCGGTCGTCTAAGCGTACTTGCACACGTATTAGAAAAACCATATAGTCACATGTTTGCTGAGTTCAAACATGCAAAAATAGAAGGCGCAGTGGCAAATACTGGATGTACTGGCGACGTAAAATACCACTTAGGTAGAGAACAAGTCGTTAGTAATGAAGAAGTTAGCACTCGCGTTACATTAGCAAATAACCCAAGTCATCTTGAGTTCGTTAATCCTGTAGTAGAAGGTTTCGCACGTGCGGCTCAAGAAAACCGTAAAAAATCTGGTCTTCCAGAACAAGATACGTCAAAGTCATTCGTAATTTTAGTTCATGGTGATGCTGCATTCCCTGGTCAAGGTATTGTGTCTGAGACACTCAACTTAAGCAGATTGAACGCGTACCAAACGGGCGGAACAATTCATGTTATCGCAAACAATGCAGTTGGTTTTACAACTGATAGCTATGATTCTCGTTCTACGAAATATTCAAGTGACCTTGCAAAAGGTTTTGATATTCCGATTGTTCACGTGAACGCTGATGATCCGGAAGCTTGTCTTGCTGCTGCTAACCTTGCGATTCAATATCGCATGTTGTTCAAAAAAGACTTCTTGATCGATTTAATTGGGTACCGACGCTATGGTCATAACGAAATGGATGACCCAGCGGTTACGCAACCACAAGTGTACAAAAAAATTAAAAACCACCCTACTGTAAGAGCAATTTATGCAGATCAATTACAAGCTGATGGTGTTCTAAATGCAGATGAGGTTGAAACAGTTACACAGTTTATACAAGAGCAATTAAAATCTGACTATGCACAAGTACCACCAGCTGATACGAGCGATGCAACAATTCACGTTAAAGTGCCAGATGTTGTTGCACAGGGCATTCAGCCAATCGATACTGGTGTTGAGATTGACTCACTTCGTGCAATTAATGCAGGCTTATTATCTTGGCCGGAAGGATTTAACGTATATCCGAAAGTGAAGAAAATTCTTGAGCGCCGTAAAGATGCTCTTGAAGAGAACGGTAAAATTGAATGGGCACTTGCTGAGTCATTAGCATTCGCTTCTATTTTACAAGAAGGTACGCCAATTCGTTTAACTGGTCAAGATTCACAGCGTGGTACATTTGCGCATCGTCATATCGTATTACACGATACTGATACAAATGAAACATATTCACCATTACATCGCTTACCAAACATTAATGCTTCATTCTCTGTTCATAACAGTCCGTTATCTGAAGCTGCAGTTGTTGGTTATGAATATGGTTATAACGTATTCGCTCCAGAAACTCTTGTTATGTGGGAAGCGCAATATGGTGACTTCTCAAATACTGCGCAAGCATTATTTGATCAATATGTTTCAGCAGGAAGAGCAAAATGGGGTCAAAAATCAGGTTTAGTCCTTCTATTACCACACGGTTATGAAGGTCAAGGGCCAGAGCACTCTAGTGCACGTCCAGAGCGTTTCTTACAGTTAGCTGCTGAAAACAACTGGACAGTTGCAAACTTAACGAGTGCGGCTCAATACTTCCATATCTTACGTCGTCAAGCATCTATCTTAGGAACAGAAGCCGTTCGACCATTAGTACTTATGACGCCGAAGAGCTTATTACGTCACCCACTTACGCTTTCAACTGCTAGTCAGTTAAGCGAAGGACGTTTCCAACCTGCTTTAGAGCAAGAAAACCTTGGCATGAAACCAAACAAAGTAAAACGCCTTGTTTTAAGCACAGGTAAAATGGCGATTGACTTAGCAGCAGAAATCGAGTCTGGTAAACATGAATACAACTTAGATGAAGTTCATGTCGTTCGTATTGAACAGTTGTATCCATTCCCTGCTGAGAAAGTTCAATCTATTATTAAACGCTTTAAAAACTTAGAAGAAATCATTTGGGTTCAAGAAGAACCTCGTAATATGGGTGCATGGCATTACATGGCTCCAATTCTGTTCGAACTAGCTGGAGATAAAGTGAAAACAGGTTACATTGGACGTCCGGATCGTTCTAGCCCATCTGGTGGCGATCCATTCGCTCACAAAGCTGAGCAAGAACTAATTGTTGCACACGCTTTAGATGTGAAGTACAACTTCCGTCAAGATAAACAAGAAATTGAAGTTTTCAGCAACTGAAAGTAACAACGAATTTCATTAGCTCAACTTGGGCAGAATATCTGCCCAAGTCGAGCTAATACATGGAGATTACCGAAGATTAAAGAAGAAAAACACACCGTTAGGCAAATAAGGGGAGGACATTTAAAATGATCGAAATTAAAGTACCTGAGCTTGCAGAATCTATTACAGAAGGAACTATTTCACAATGGCTTATCAACGTAGGCGACAAAGTTGAGAAAGGTGGCAGCGTTGTTGAGCTTGAAACTGATAAAGTCAATGTAGAAATCATTGCAGAAGATTCAGGTATTGTATCGAAGTTACTAGGCGAACCTGGGGATACAGTTGAAGTTGGCGCAACTATCGCAATTTTAGATGCAAACGGAGCACCAGTTGCAGTAAGTACACCTGCACCACCTGCTGAGCAACCAAAACAAGAAACTACTGAAGCACCGAAAGCAGAAGCTCCAAGTGCTGAACAAAATAAAGCGTTGCAAGGTTTACCAAATACAAATCGTCCTATCGCATCACCAGCTGCTCGCAAAATGGCTCGTGAATTAGGAATTGACTTAAACGACGTACGCAGCACAGATCCACTTGGACGTGTGAGACCACATGATGTACAAGCTCACGCTGCAGCGCCAAAAGAAGCACCAGCTGCTCCAAAACAAAGTCCGGCTCCAGTTGCAAAAACTGAATTCGAAAAACCAGTTGAGCGTGTGAAAATGTCCCGCCGCCGTCAAACAATTGCAAAACGTCTTGTAGAAGTTCAACAAACATCTGCAATGTTAACAACATTTAACGAAGTTGATATGAGTGCGATCATGGAATTACGTAAAGAACGCAAAGATGCTTTCGAGAAAAAACATGATGTGCGTCTTGGTTTTATGTCATTCTTCACAAAAGCAGTTGTTGCAGCATTAAAACAATTCCCATTATTAAATGCTGAAATTCAAGGCGATGAGCTTATCATTAAAAAATTCTATGATATCGGTATTGCAGTAGCAGCTCCAGATGGATTAGTTGTTCCAGTTGTACGTGATGCTAACCAATTGAACTTCGCTGAAATTGAAAGCGAGATTCGTAATTTAGGTCTAAAAGCACGTGATAACAAACTTTCATTAAAAGAGCTACAAGGTGGTACATTTACAATTACAAACGGGGGTGTATTCGGTTCTCTAATGTCTACGCCAATCCTAAATAGCCCACAAGTAGGTATTCTAGGAATGCATAAAATCCAAGTACGTCCAGTTGCGATTGATAACGAGCGTATGGAAAACCGTCCGATGATGTACCTTGCACTATCTTACGATCACCGTATTGTTGATGGTAAAGAAGCAGTTAGCTTCCTTGTTGCTGTTAAAGATATGCTTGAAGATCCAAAATCATTATTATTAGAAGGTTGATAGATTATTAATCTATTAAAGGCTGTAGAATGAATCATTCTACAGCCTTTTTTTATTGTGTTCATACGTTCATACGGGACAAATCACATGACATAAGCTAATAATGTATGCTTAAAACGTAAGGAGGATTAAAATGCGTAACCTTCCAGCTCATGCAAAACTTAAAGCAAATAAGGATACTTTCTTCCTCCCCGACTCAAACGGGGGTGTCTATTTTCGAAATAACGCCAGTTCATTCCGCATGGACGGTGATGGGATTTATAACTGGATTGAAAAATTAATGCCTATGTTTAACGGTAATTATTCTTTAGCAGAAATAACCGATGGTCTCCCTCTCCCCTATCAAAATCGTGTATTTGAAATTGGAGAGATTTTATATGAAAATGGTTTCGCCCGTGATGTAAGTCAAGATGCTCCTCATGAATTAAACAGTGCGTTACTCGACAGGTACGCTTCTCAAATTGAATTTTTAGAAGCCGATTCTCATTCAGGTGCTTTAAAATTCGAGACGTACCGTGCGGCAAATGTCCTTATAATTGGTTCTGGGGATATGCTTACTTCCTTAGTTTCTTCTTTACTAGAATCCGGATTACCTAAATTTCATTATCTTGTCACAGATTATGCGGAAACAAATTACGATCGAATTCATGAGCTAGTAGAACGTGCATATGAACTTGATGACAATGTATTTATTCAAGAAATAGATACTACAACGGATCGTCCCCTGCATGAAGTATTCGAGCCTTTCGACTGGATTTTATACGTTTCTCAAAATGGAGATATTGAAAGTTTAAGAGCAATACATGCTATTTGTAGAGATGAGGGGAAAAATTTCATACCAGCCATTTGCTTATCAAGAATCGGTTTAGCTGGCCCCGTCGTAATAGCAGATCGTGAAGAATGCTGGGAATCCGCATGGCATCGTCTACACGAAACTACTTTGCAAAATGAAAATCCGCCCGAGCCTTTCTCACCAATCACATCTGCAATATTAGCAAATGTTATCGTTTTTGAATTATTTAAACATGTCGCTGACGATTTAAACCGGCAGCATAATCCTCAATTCTTTTTATTAAACTTTGAAACACTTGAAGGAAAGTGGCACCCTTTTATAAAGCATCTTCTCGCAACCGATGAAATCTTTACAATTGATACGGTGCAAAATCTTCAAGAAAACCTTGCCCATCGTTCTGGACAATATACTTCAACTGAACTTTTTCGTTTTTTTGATACATTAACTTCTAAAGAAGCTGGTATATTCCACATGTGGGATGAACAAGATTTGCACCAATTACCTTTATCACAATGCTATATTCAAGTTGCAAATCCATTATCAGACGGACCTACCTCTCCCCTTCCTACTATAACTTGTGGTGGTTTAACTCATAATGAAGCACGCCGCGAAGCTGGTTTAACAGGAGTTGAAACGTATGTAGCTGAAATGATTCATCGTCTTATCCCTGAACATACTGATATCGGTATTGGTGCTGGGGAAACGATGACAGAAGGTGTATACCGTGCACTGCAAAAACATTTAAATAATAAGTTGTGGGAACGCCAATCACATATGCTAGAAGAGGTTACAGAGCTTGATTTAACCGAAATTCATGATAAACATTGTAGGTTTTACTATGATGCTCTCTCTACAATTCATGAGATACCTAAAGTGGGAATGAGTGAGGAGTTACTTGGTTTTCCTGTCATTTGGATCGGTATAAATGATAGATGGTACGGTTCGGCAAATATTAATATAACATTGGCGTTAAGAAACGCGCTGCAACAAGCACTCCTTCATATTCAAAATGAAGAGCTTCCTTATAAAGCTAACGTTTTGCCAGAATCATCCATTGTTTTATATAGTACGGATTCTGTTAGAGTAGCAATACAAGAAGAGGAAGAAATTCCAGGCGTACAGTCTTTACAAGTTGCCTTACAAAATTTAGCGGAAAATAATTTTTATCCATTCGTTTTTGATTTAGCTATTGAATCATTTTTAAGAGACAACTTAGACGGTGTATACGGAGTATTAATTGCAAAGGAGGACGGTCTATGATTCAAAATATATTACTTACAGGAGATGGCCTACTTGCAGACTATGTACACGATCAATTATGCAAACAGTATTCCATCATTCGCCAACATACAATTACAGAAGAAATCCCTGAAAATATTCACCTCGCTCTCGTATTACATGACGGCTCTCCTTCTACTATTCATCATAATGCTGAGCTGACATTTCGTTCGAACCATATTCCATGGCTTCGTGCATTTACTTCTTTTGGTGAAGGTGTTATTGGTCCTTTCATTCCTCCTCTTGCAACGGGATGTACCCATTGTGCCGATGGACGACGCTTTATCGCTGGATTTGATCAAAAAGAAATGTGGGAACTACAGCGGAAATATGCGTTAAAAGCGGATACCGAGACGAGGCGTGATGTACGTGCGACTCAAAATGGGATGTTACAAATGTGCCAGCTCATTCATGCTGAAACGGAAAAAATATTAGCTCACGGACATTCTTCTTTAGAAAATGAACTCATTTTACTAAACTTACAAACCCTGCAATGTACGCGGCATTCTTTCCTTCCAGACCCTCTCTGTTCTGTATGTAGTAATTTACCTGATGATACTGCGGATGCGGCAGAAATTTCTTTACAACCGAGCTTAAAAACAAGTACTGAAACGTATCGCTGTCGTTCTATTCATGAGCTAAACACATTTTTAACGAGAGACTATTTAGATTACCGGACTGGTATTTTGAATGGAAAAATGCAGCATTCTTTATTGCCATTTGCTGACGTCATTATAAACATGCCGTTAATATTCGGAAATGAAGGTGTTGCAGGCCGAACTCATTCATTTGTACTAAGTGAGGCAACTGCTATTTTAGAAGGTTTAGAACGATATTGCGGTATGTCACCTCGCGGGAAAAAGACAAATGTGCATGGTAGTTTTCATGATTTTGAGGATCATGCACTAAATCCCCGCACACTCGGTGTGCATACAAATGAACATTATAATCGTGATAGTTTTCCGTTTAAACCATTTGATCCTGATTATGAACAAAACTGGGTATGGGGATATTCTTTATCACAAAAACGGCCACTTTTAGTTCCAGAATCAATCGCCTATTATAGCCTTGGTCATAGAGATGCTTTTGTGTATGAAACATCAAATGGATGTGCGATTGGTGGTAGTTTAGAAGAGGCCATTTTTCATGGCATATTAGAAATCGTAGAGCGCGATGCTTTTTTACTCACATGGTATGCAGAATTACCTCTTCCTCGTCTTGATCTTAGTTCAGCAAATGATACAGAATTACAATTAATGATCCAGCGGTTACACACGATTACGGGGTATGAATTATACGCTTTTAACGCGACGATGGAACATGGCATCCCGAGCTTATGGGTCATTGCAAAAAATACGCGTGAAAATGGAATGAACGTTGTTTGTGCGGGAGGCGCTCATTTAGACCCAATCCGAGCTCTAAAGAGTGCAATTCATGAAATAGCTGGCATGTTACTAATAACAGACGATGAGCTCCAGCAAAAAAGAGAGTATTACGAAAACTGCTTACAAGATTCTTATCTCGTTAATAAAATGGAAGACCATAGTATGCTGTACGGATTGAAAGAAGCGGAAGAACGTCTTCACTTCCTTTTACGTGAAGATGCTCCGGTGCAAACGTTTCAAGAAATGAGGGCATTACAATCATTTGATATGGATTTAACATCTGATCTTCATCAACTTTTAAACAGGTTACATCAATCTGGACTTGAAGTAATCGTTGTAGATCAAACCGTTCCTCTCATAGAAAAGAACGGATTACATTGTGTAAAAGTATTAATTCCAGGCATGCTTCCAATGACATTCGGACATCATCTCACTCGGGTTACAGGACTGGATAGAGTGTATACCGTACCGATGACACTTGGATATATGGCTGAGCCTTTAACGAATGAACAATTAAATCCACATCCACACCCGTTTCCATAGTAAAGGAGGGGATTTCATGCAGCTGGATGCTTTTTTACATCATCTCCATTTCTCTATTGATGAAATTATGCCGAATCATGAGGTAGACTGGGACGACGCACCACTTCCTTATAAATTATATCGAAATTTACCAGCCATCCCTCTCTCTTTAGAAATCCCATTAACTTTGCGGAACTCTTCTACTAAACCTAACTTAGAGGAAATCGGGCATTATCTTTGGTACTCATTTGGTTTAACACAATTATGTCAACCTACTACTAGCCTAGAAAATAATAAAACAACGACTCTATTTCGAAGATTCATCCCTTCTGGGGGTGCTTTATATCCAAATGAATTATATATGTATTTAAAAATTGATCATTATCCAGACGGCATTTACCATTATGACGCCGCGCATCACCGTCTTATCTTACTTCGCGAGGGAAATTTCGATTCTTATCTTACAGAAGCACTCGGCAATCGTTGTAACATACATTCTTGTTTTGGCACAGTATTCGTATCCACTATGTTTTGGAAAAATTTCTTTAAATACAATAATTTTTCATACCGGCTTCAAGGGTTAGATAGTGGTGTTCTAATCGGGCATCTACTTGAATGCGCAAAACAATTCGGTTACACAAATGGAGTATATTTTCAGTTTCTAGACCGAGCAATGAATCATTTACTTGGACTGTCTGAAGGCGAGGAAAATGTGTATGGTGTTATTCCTCTAAGTATAGAACCGCATAAAGATTGGTTTCATAATGATTACCGTGAAAATACAACTGTTACTTCTCATGACTTGTTGCAGCAAATCCCGCCGTTAACACATGAGCATTTCGTTCGCTCAAAGCATGTAGATGAATATCCGATGATAACAAAAGTTAACGCAGCTTCTATGATTGAATCGACAAAACACTTCCAAACATTAACTCAAAAAAATCGACAGCAATACAGTGCACATGCTGTACAGCTACCTAAAGTGGAACGTTTATCCTATGATTTCTTACATCTTTGTAAAAAGCGATATTCACCTGATGCTGACTTTACTTTAACGAAATGGGACGCAGCCGAGCTCGCTACTTTACTACAAGAAGCGAGCCTCTCCTTCCCTTATTACAACGACCTTGACGGTCAGTATGTAAATAAAAATGCGCGCGTTTCCTTATATGGATGTTTTTATAACGTAAAAGATATAGAAAACGGCGCTTATTCTTATAACAGTAAAACGCATTCCATACAACCACTTCGATATGGAGACCTTCGTTATCCCCTTCAATCCAGTATGACGATGGATAACGTGAATCTTTTTCAAGTACCGCTTTGCCTGCATGTAGTCGGAAAGAAAGATTACTATACAAATGCATTAGGCTATAGAGGATATCGTATTCACCAAATGGAAGCTGGTATACTCGTTCATAGACTTGTTTTAGCTGCGACCGCTATGGGAATGGGTGGTCATCCTTTACTTAGTTTTGATACAAATTCATGCGATCAATTGTACGGGATTGATACTGGAAATGAAACGTCTCTCATTCAAATTCCAGTTGGGGCGTATCGGGCGCGTAATTGGTTAAAAGGGTATTTGTATAATTAGAAGCACGCCGGTTGATGGCGTGCTTTTTTTAGAGGAGTTAAATTATTAAAAGCGAAATGAGTATATATCCTTACATAAAAGGAGCGTTTAAATTGGGCATTTTACAACGTTTAATCAAACAAGTGAAAAATCCTCGTGGGACAATCGGTTCCTCAATGCTTTGTATTATGAATTCTGCACATACGAGACTAACAAATTGGGCTTTACAAAAAATACATATACGTGAAGATGCAGTTATTTTAGATATTGGTTGTGGGGGTGGTAAAACAATACATACGCTTTCTAGACTAACTCCGTTCGGGAAAATATATGGAATTGATTACTCCGATCAAGCTGTGAAAGATTCTATACATACGAATTGCTTCGATCTCATTACCGCCTTTCAAACCCACTACTTCTGGCCTGACGTTAAACACGATATAAAAGAAGTATTTCGCATATTAAAACCGAATGGATCCTTTTTATTAGTGGCCGAAACTTTCAAAGTTCAATATCATATGGATGAATTTAAAACGACAGAATCATTAGTAAATCTCTTTTATAAAACAGGGTTTACAAGTGTGAAATATTATGAAGAAAGAGGTTTCCTTTGTGTAATAGGAAATAAGTAAAAAGCAGACCCTTTTAGGTCTGCCCTTTTCACTAGATTAATTTAAAGATACTCTTAATTTGTCTTGCAAATAACCAGTTTTTCGTACCGTAGTTATCATTTAGACTGTCTAAATCGATAGATTGTCCGTTAGCAAACTTTAATTCTACAGTTGTATTTTTGTCATTTGTTTTTAGATTGCTATTTGTAATGTCATCATACTTTAGTTTCTCAATTTCAACATACTCTTCTTTTTCTTGTCCGATAACAACATGATCTTGGAAGAAGAACAATACTTCTACTTTCTTACCGAAACAAAATACATTTTTCGTATAAATTAATGTCGCGTTATCAAGTCCGACACATACTTCTTTCATTTCTTCCACAACGTGTCCAAAGTCTTCTTCATTTCTTGCGTTTGATTCAGCAATCCATTCTTCGATTGTTTTCATGTTAATTGCCATGTTGTACCCCCTGGTTCGTTCATTGCTTTGTTAAAAAACAAATACTATATGACAATATAAGCGATAAGTACTATGTTTTCAAGGGTGAACGGTATATTCGAAATAAAGTGAAACTTTAATCAGCCCTCACCAATCGGGCATTTACAGGCAGCCCGACTCCCACAAATAGCGGGATAAAGTTAAATTTCAGAGTAATATATCAGGGGCACCTATTTAATTATATTTTAAACGTCTGAACGAGGCATTCTTCATCATCAATTAGCTGTGTTCGCTCGTCAAATTCAATTTTCAGCTCTCTATATACTTTCTTCCAAAAAGAAACAGCTGGTATATTTTTTGTAAGTTCAATAACGAAATATTGTCCTCGTTTCTCTTCTAGTAAATTTTCAATAACCTTCTTTCCGATTCCTTTTCCCTTATATTGATTCAATATGAAAATATCATTAATACCAAAGTCGTTTTCTTTCTTCAAAAATGGACGTTCCAATAGTAATAAAAATCCTACAATACTATGATCAACTTTTATAAAATACGGAGTGATTCCATCATTTTCCCAAAACATATGCAAATCTTCGGATTCAAAAAACCATCCGCTCCAATCGTTATATTAGTAGTGAACTTAGAGAGGTCATGTAGATATAGTGAATATAAATTACGTAAAATCATTTTTCTGATTCTTGAACTTTTTGAAGTTCCACAACCATTTTTACAGATCCCCTTCCTTATATGTAACTATTCCCCAATCCTCTTTATTCGACAAAAACGATTACTCCCCTTTAACGAGAAAATAGCACTTAAAAAAGTGCTATTCCGCTCTCCTTGCCGCTTGTTGAATTGGATCCCAAACGCTGTTATATGGTGGTGCGTAACTTAAGTCGACATCTTCTAAATCGTGAATGCTCATTTTATTGAAAAGCGCCATCGCGATCACATCAATTCGCTTATCTACACCTTCTTCTCCAATTACTTGACCGCCTAACAATTGCTTCGTATCGGAGCGATATAGTAATTTCAAGTAAAGTGGTTTGGCACTTGGGTAATAACCTGCCATATTTGTCGAATCTACTTTGACCGTCTTATACGGGATGTTTAGCCCTTTCGCTTCTTTTTCATTTAAGCCTGTTCTCGCTAATGTAAGGTCCATAAATTTAATGATGCCTGTACCTAACGTACCTTTAAATGATCTTCGTTTATCGACCATATTGAGTCCAGCAAGTCGCCCTTGTTTATTTGCGGTCGTTCCGAGCGGGATATGATCATGAATTTCCTTTATAACATGATAATGCGTTGCACAATCACCAGCAGCATATACATCTTGCACATTCGTTTGCATATATGCATTTACTTCGATTGCACCTTTATGATTTTTACGTATATTTGTCCCATCAAGAAAATCAGTATTTGGCTTTACTCCGACAGATACTAAAACAAGATCTGCTTTATACGTCCCTTTATCCGTTTCAATCTCCTCTACTCGCTCTTTCCCTCTAAACGCTTTTACATTTTCATTCGTTAAAATTTCAATATGATGTTTATCCGCTTCTTTATGTATATATTCCGCCATATCTGCATCATAAATCGTACCGATATGATCATTTCGCTCAATCATCCTCACTTTTTTACCAAGTTCAACGAATGTCTCTGCCATCTCCAGCCCAATCGCACCGCCGCCAATAATCGTTACGTCTTCAACTTTGTTCGTTTCTAAAGTTTTTAATATACGCTCAGCATCTGGAATTGTTTTTAAAAGATGAACGCCTTGTAACTCTCGTCCTTCCCATTCTGGCATAACAGGACGCACTCCAGTCGCAATTAATAAACGGTCATACGGAAATTCAAAAACATCTTTCGTCTCCGTATGCTCTGCGTACACAATTTTCTTTTCCGTATCTACTTTCGTTACTTCATGACGTACTTTTGCATCAATTCCATATTTATCACGAAATGTCTTCACATTCCTCGCAATTAATTTTTCAGTTGAAGCAATCGCACCACTAATGACATAAGGCAAACCGCACTGAGCGTATGAATAGATTTCACCTTTTTCTAACGTCACAACATTCGCCGATTTATCGTTTCTAACAATTTGCATTGCTGCGCTCATACCAGCTGCATCTCCGCCAATAATGACATAGTTCACTTTACCACTCCTTCTTTTTTACATACTCTTTACGATTTCCATATTTTACAGAAATAACACCTACCTCCATTGTAAAGAAAGAGAATTTCATCCACAAATTTGATGCACAAACCTATACTTTACTAGGTAACCGTCGTGTCTTATAAACAACATGTTTAATATGCTATAACAGTAACAATTGAAAGTAGGTGAAACATACATGTGCGCCGGCCTTCTCGCTCAAACTCCAGAGGAACCGAAAGAACCGAAAGCCGCCTTATCACTTGACCAAGAGTTTTCCATTAACGCAACACTTTATAGTGCTCGCGCTTGGTTATCTAATGATGAGACTTTCGCACAAACTATTTGGAAAGGCTCTCGCTTCGCTTCAGCATCACACGCTGGCAAGTCTATCTTACCAATCGGTACTGTTAAAATTTTGAACTTATCTGATGATACAATAACAGTTACTGCATCATCAGAATCAGATGATCCACTCAAAATAGTCGTACCACCTCATTCTGAAGGTGTTTTAACATCTAGTGCATTATCTGATGTGCAAGCAAGTACATCAGGAGGAGCAAGTAAAGTCACATTCCTCTTTCACATCTTTTTCTCAAGGGATCCTGGTTCAGATAAAAAACCATAAAAAAGGTACAGTTATGCACTGTCCCTTTTTTATGCACTCTATTCTCTTGATTTGATCAGTTCAACATTATAAGATTCCACACTTGTTAACGTTCCTGTAAAATACGGATTTTCTCTGTACCAAGACTGTTTTGAAAAATACGCTTGCATATCTTTCGTTTGAAACATATGTCCATGTCTTGCGTATATTTCGTTTCTCGCTATTTTCAATTGTTCTTTCGATAAATATGTTAAATCTGAACTCGTTAATTTTCGAATATCACTATCCGGGAAGATGCAACCATTATATACATAATGAGTAGTAGGCGGCGGAGTAACATTGTAAACAACTGTTTTTTCTACACTTTTCTTTTGGAATGGAAGATTATAAGCCGACAGTGCCGTTACCGTTTCTACCTTGGTCGTTTCCCTTCCGTTTTCTCCATTTCGTTCTAAATAAATCGCCGCACTTCCATCAGTCGCTACCGGTCCCCACGTAATTTCTTCTCCGGTCAACGCAGTAACTGGCTTTTGATTCACGTACAATGTTGCACCAGACGCATTCGTTTGAACTGTAATATATTGCCCTTGTAACGTTAAATCTACCGTTACATTATTTTGACTTTGTTTTATAAGTACAACCTTTTCCTCTCGTGATAGTTTTACATAGTCATTTTTATATTCCGCTTGAAACACTTGAGTCCCTGGAAGAAACGGTCCATATTGCTTCTCAAATTTTTTATCATTTGTCTTATCAATTTCTTTTCCGTTCATTTTTAATAATGTACCTTTTTCATTTGAAAGCAGAGTCGTATAATACGTCTTCGCTTTCAATTTATACCGATCAAATATAAAGAAATACTTTCCGTCTTTCGTTAAAGAAAAATCTGCTCTTTCTATTCCATCTCCTTGTTTTTCACCTTGCCTCAAATATTCTTTCAATTCATTCACGTAAGATGGATTTTCTTTTATATATGAAAATAGAGGCGTTAAACTCTCTCTCGTGACAATAACGGCTGGATCATCTGCCGTTATGATCTCAGCTAATTTCTCCCCGTCCCTCTCTTGTAAAATCGTAATCATTCGGTCTACTTGTGCCATCTGCGTGTAATACGATGATCCGTACAAATACAATCCAACAATCGCTATAATAAGTATTACTAAAAGTGTAATACCAACTTTTGTACCTCTGCTCATGTTCTTCTTTACTACAGGACTTCCCCTCTTCGTCCCGCAGTTTTGACAAAATTGCACACCATCTTCAAACGGAATTCCGCACTTTGTACATACATTCATCCATTCAACCACCTTTTCCTTAGAAGCCCGTAAATCCTCCAGTAATAGTTTGAATTATCGTATTAATGTAAGACCAAAGTACAATCCACGTTGCGATTCCGATTAAAACATTTGCGATAAGAAGAGTGTAAACAGGATCTAATCCACCGCTATCTAGTTTTAATATAGCTACGATGATACTAATTGACATATACGTTGTAGCCACCCCTAATAATATCGGTAGAAAGAAGATCAATAGGAAACTAAACAGAAAAGAAAGAACTAATATAGCAATAGCCGGAGTCGCTATCGTTCCCCATATACCGAATACTTCAAGAAACAAAAAAGAAGATTTCATCATCTTACCACTTACAAAAATAATAAATCCGACAAATAACGTTAAAATTAATAAAAAGAAAAAGACTTTTACAGATTCTCCAAAGAAAGTAGGAGTAGTTATATCTGGTACTAACGTTCTCGTAACAGCTGCCGTTGCGCTCATCATTCTATAAAAAATACATGCTCCTAAAAAACAAATAAGAACAAGACTTACAATTCCATTTCGCACTTCAATATTGCCATTTTTCATAATCGCTGTCGGCGCTTTTAAACCATGTGTAAAAAACTGGAAATAACCACTTGCAAATCGTTTCGCTTGCTCTACCGTTTCATTCGGACGAGTTTCCTTTACTTGTGCTACGCGCGCTTGTTGCTCCCCTTCTTCCTCTGCACCACTTGCCACCACTTCTTCCGTTAACGAATGTCCACAATTCCCGCAAAACTTTGCTTCCGCTGCATTTTCTGTATGACACGCCGGACATTTCATTCTCTCATCCCTCCTTAAGCATATACCTTATAGGGTGTTACAAATTCAATATATGACTTTGTACATAAAACATGACTACAAGAAAAAGAATATGAAATCCTTCTTTTAAACGAAACTATATGTGCTAGTAATATAGAAAAATAATGTTATTATGAAACAGAGCAAATAACATTTTTAAAAGATTGGATGAAGACAGTGGAATTTGTAAACTCGATTTTTCAAACACTCCTTACAAGCGTGATCCAATTATTCTCTTTAATTGGTGTCATCATTGTAATTGGATTTATATTAGGTTATTTAGAATCTCTCACACGAATGTATTGGTCGAGAGCTTTCGGAAGGAAAGGCTTCCTTTTAACTGCGTGGATTGGTGTCCCTATTCATGAACTTGGACATGCAATTATGTGTATACTATTTCGTCATAAAATTGTAGCAACGCAGTTCTTCCCGACAGATACAAGTCAAGGAGCTTTAGGTTACGTACAACATCAATACAATCAAAAAAGTATATATCAACGCATCGGGAACTTCTTCATTGGAATTGGTCCTATTATTTCGGGGATTACTGCACTAATTCTTTTAATGCGCTATTTCGTACCAAATTCATATTTCTTATTTAATACAACTCTCGAAAAAACAATCGCTTCTACTTCTATTAATCTAGAAATGGTGCAAAACATGCTGTTGTCGACGTTTGTATTATTGAAAAGTTTATTTACATTGAATAATTTATTGAATCCTTCCTTTTGGTTATTTTTATTTATCGCCATTTGTATTTCCGCACATATCGCTTTAAGTAAACCAGATATTAAAGGATCAATAGACGGTGTTATCGTCATGTTTATCGTGTTATTTTTATTCAATATAATAGCGGGACTGTTTCAATACGACAGTAACCAACTAATCGGCAAAGTTATGAAATATAATATGTATCTCATTGCATTTTCTAGTGTGGCGCTTCTTTTCTCTTGTATTTCTACACTTGTGAGTTTTGGGTTTTATAAAATGAGAGGAGGGCGTTCGTTGTGAACGCCCTCTTCTCACTAATTATTTTTCTTATAATCACAATGCTCAACCGGAATACGAGCATGCCCCTCTTCATCGGTACACCATGACTGTGACTGGAATGCAAGGAAGATACCAATCCATTCTTCTTCCTTCTCAAAGTGAATGAGTATTCCCCCGTCTTGCCATATACCATTATCACCTTGCCATTTCTCTACATTCCCTTGATTCATGTGAATATCGTGTATACCGTTTCCTGGTTTAAAATGAAAATATGAATCTGGTATATTTTCTTCTGGTCCCCATCTTTCACCAAACGCGTAAATAATCGCTTTTTCTTCTCTCGCTCGTTTTATATACCGCTCTATTTTTTCGTTTAGATCATTATCTGCTCCCGCTTTTTCAGCAGGTAAAGGAATCATTTGATTTGAGTCAAATAGATTTCCTCTTACATAATCTAAAGCAACTTTCGGTTCATTGTTTTTCACTTCCGTAAAACCAAACGGTAATGTCGGTAATATATGAATCGCCTCTGACTGAATATTATTACTCGCAAAATACAAAACTTCTGACGGATAACTTTGTGACTTCACATTAATTGCAATGCGATAGTATACTCCTGCTTCGCCTTGTAAATGAACTTGATAATGAGGTGTTTTCCCTTTTCCAATCTTTGATTGTATAACTGTACCTTTTAATACACCGTAGTTTTTTAAGGGCATACCTTTCATCTCCTATTCATTTAGTAGAAGCTTTTCATACTTAAGGCATTATCCATATAAAAAGAAAATCCTCCTTTACCAGGAGGATTTTCTATTTTCTCAACATATACCAAAAAATAACCTCTACCACTACAAGTAACACTGCACCAAAAATCATTAACGTCGTCTTCTTTAGTAGTTCATTTTCACGGTAAGGGATATTACATAAGTAAGCACCTAGTGTAATTCGTGATGGACAAGCGATTGTCGCTACTGATGATGCGGTGTTTTGAAGTGTTGTGACGTATTGCCACGGGAGCGCTACGTTTTGTGCTGTTTGCATTTGGAGTTTAATAAACATCGCATTTGATCCTGCGTTACTACCTGTTAAAAAGCCACCGATTCCACCGATGAACGGAGCAACGAAAACGAAAAATGTCCCAAATGTTTCACCAGCTGTTTTTGCAAGTAATGAATGCATGCCAGATGCACCCATTAGTTCTGAGATCGCAATGAACATTGTCGTCGTAATCGCGAAAGGAATCCATTGTTTTATCGTTTGCGAGAGTGATTGTTTAATAATGTTAGATGGAATGCGGAAGTAAATAATTGTAAACAAACATGTCATGGCAAGCCAAAATCCTGGCGAATATAGTAGCTCTAGTTTGTAAGAGTATGATTTTAAATCGAGAACCGCATATGACCTGAGCAGATCGTGTAATACTGGAACGAGGCGAGAAAGTAAAATACAAACTGTTAAGAATATATAAGGGCTAATAATTTTTATAATCGATACTTCTCTCTCCGTAGCCGCCGCATGCTCTGTTAGAAGTTTTTGTTCATCTTTTCCTTTTAATTTAATGATTAAAAAACCAAATGTAATGGTAACGATAGAACTTAATATCCCTGCTAGTTCAACACTTACATATGCGTTAGAAAGATAGATTCCGAGAGAAAATAGTAGAAAGAAACCAACGCCTTCCTTCCACTTTTCTATAACTGCCTGAAATCCACCGACAACGTATAAAGAAAGGAAGATAAAGTATGCAAAAATCGGGATGCTTAATAATGCTGTATTTGTGCCAAGAGTTGTGAGCGGTATGTTAATAAGCTGCGAACCGATAATCGTACCCGTTGCCATCGCGCCCCATGAACTAGCCAGCAAACCGATAAACGAGAGCAGTACAGCTTGAAATGGTTTATAGCCTAACGAAAGAAAGATCGGCGCTGCGACCATAAAACCAATACCGAATCCACTTACTGATTCAATTAGTGGGCAAATACCAAAACACATAAGAAGCATTTGTAATAAGCGATCATGTGTGACTTGTTCCAAAAACCTTGCTACTTGATCGATGTATCCCATTTTGTTCATGAGGTGAAATAAAAAAATACCGAAAAACAAAACGTATCCGACAATAAAACAAATTAACCAACCTTTAATCGTAGCGTGCACAGTTTCACTTATCCCTAATTGAAACGTTGGCGAGAGTAAAACGATTCCAACAGAAACAGCATAAGAGATTAATGAGGCTCTTAATGACGTTTGTTTAAACAAAAATAAACAAATGAAAATCATCATAATCGGGATAAGTGCCAACAATATGGCCATGCTATCATCTCTTTTCGTAAAAAGTGCAATTTTTAACTATTATATAACAGATATTGTAATTTTCAATTAACTTTACAACAGATTTAAAAAAGAAGCCAAGCGGCTCCTCTTTTTGAATAACATATAATATTATCTTTTATCCTGGAAAACAGTCTGCTGCCCGATTATTTTTTCTAACACAACAAACACAATATAAGCACATATTACTTGCAATACAACATTTCCAAATTTCGTTAATTCAAATGAATGGATCCAGCGAAATAATTCGTTCAATAGTACAATCGAAACGATACTAAATAGTTCTATACTAATTGAAAATATACATACTTCTAAAATAGATTGCTCTTGTATTCGATTTAATTGGGAAAAGATGAATACATATCCTAAAAATAGAGCCATCAACTCTATTTTCGTCATGCTAATGAGCCAAGCGTATAGTGGTACAGTTAAAAGAAGATATAGTAGTTTACGTCTTAGCATGCCTTCTCACCCTCTGAATTATATGTATTTTCTGTATATTTTAACATTTATTACGCAAAACAAAAAGAAGAGACTTATGCCTCTTCTTTTTGTTTTACTGCCTGTATTAGCTCACTTATTTCCTCTAACTTTTCATTTTCTAACAGCTCAATAACTTTACTTCCGACGACAACGCCATCACATATTGTAATCATTTCTTCTACATGTTCCTTCGTTGAAATACCGAACCCTGCCACTACCGGTAAATGCGTATGTGATTTTACTTTTTCTAAGTAACTATGAATCTCACCTTTAAAGTTTTGACGTACTCCCGTTACGCCCGCTACTGTAACGGCGTAGACGAATCCTTCTGATTCACTCGTAATTTTTTCGATTCGCTCAATTGGGCTCGTTACGGTAACGAGCGGAATTAAAGCTATATTCGCCTCGCGTAGAAGCGGTGCAATGATGTCTTGTTCTTCATAAGGTAAGTCCGGAACGATAATGCCGTCCACACCTGCTTCAAGACAGCTCTCGATGAAACGTTCTTTTCCGAATGCGAGTACTGGATTTAAATATGTCATGAGTACAAATGGAATTTGTACTTCTTGCCTCACCTCTGCTAACGCTTGAAAAATACCTTTTAATGTTACACCGCTATCTAGCGCTCGTTTCCCTGCTCTTTGAATCGTTGGGCCGTCTGCGACTGGATCTGAAAACGGGATACCAATTTCAACGATGCTTGCTCCAGCCTCATCTAGAAAACGGATTCTTTCTTTTAGTTTTTCAAGGCCACCATCTCCGCCCATTACGTACGGAATAAATGCTTTTTTGCCATTTTCAAACGCTGCTTTAATTTTTTCTACTCCCATTTTTTACACCTCTTCCATATAACGTTTTATACTCTCTACATCTTTATCACCACGGCCGGATAAACAAATAACAAGTCCTTCGTCTTGCTTCATTTGTGGCGCTAGCTTTAAAGCGTATGCAACAGCATGTGAACTCTCTAATGCCGGGATAATACCTTCTTTTTTCGTTAATAATTGAAATGCTTCTAACGCTTCTTCATCTGTAATGGAATGATAAGAAACGCGGCCGATGTCTTTTAGTAAACTATGTTCTGGTCCAACACCTGGGTAATCCAGTCCTGCCGAAATAGAGTGCGCTTCTTGAATTTGCCCTTCTTCATTTTGTAGAAGGTACATCATCGATCCGTGTAAAACACCGACGCTTCCTTTCGTTAAAGTGGCTGCGTGCTTTTCTGTGTGAACACCTTTTCCAGCTGCTTCGACACCGTAAAGAGCAACTTCTTCATCGTGTACGAACGGATAAAACATTCCCATTGCGTTACTACCACCGCCAATACAAGCAACGACTGCTTCTGGTAATTTCCCTTCTAATGCTTCGTATTGTTTTTTCGTTTCTTTCCCAATTACACTTTGGAAATCACGGACAATTTGCGGGAATGGATGTGGTCCAAGAACTGATCCCATAATGTAGTGTGTATCGTGCACGTGTGAAACCCAGTAGCGAAGCGCCTCGTTTACCGCATCTTTTAATGTGCCGCTACCTGCCGCTACACTTTCTACTTTCGCTCCAAGTAATTCCATTCGAAACACGTTTAATTTTTGACGTCTCACATCTTCTTCTCCCATAAAGATGACGCATTCTAATCCGAGTAGGGCACATACAGTAGCGGTTGCCACCCCGTGTTGTCCTGCTCCTGTTTCAGCGACAACTTTTTTCTTACCCATTCGTACTGCAAGAAGTGCCTGACCGATTGTATTGTTAATTTTATGAGCTCCTGTATGATTCAAATCTTCACGTTTTAAATAAATTTTTGCACCGCCGCAATACTTCGTCATATTTTCAGCGAAATAAAGCGGTGTTTCTCTTCCGACGTACGTTTTTAAATAATGATTTAATTCCTTTTGAAACGCTTCATCCTGCATCGCTTTTTTATATGCTTCTTCTAGTTCTAATACAGATTGCATTAACGTTTCTGGAACGTATCGCCCTCCGTATATACCGTAGTGACCTTTTTCATCTGGATATGCGTAATTCATTTGGAACACTCCTTCGCTTTTATAATAAATTGTTTTATTTTCTTTAGATCTTTCTTTCCTTCTGTTTCTACTCCGCTACTCACATCGACCATATATGGCTGAACGGTTTGAATGGCTTCTTCTATATTAATGATGTTTAATCCGCCAGCTAATATCGTTTTCTCTCGCAACGCTTTTGGCATATGCGCGAGTAACTCCCATGAGCATGTCTTTCCATTTCCTCCATGGAACTTTTCTTTCGGGCTATCAAATAACATATAATCTGTTTCGTATTTTTTCGCACGTTCCATATCTTGCTCTAAAGCTACTCCTAGCGCTTTTATAGACGGAATATTCAATCTTCTAATTTGATGATTGTCTTCATCCCCATGTAGTTGCACATGCGTTAACCCACACTCATCTGCAATTTTCTGGATCACTTCTACTGATTCATTTACGAAAACACCGACCTTGAAAACGTGGGCTGGAATTTCCTCAATAATTTCTTTTGCTTGCTCTGGAGTAATTTTTCGTTTACTTTCTGCAAAAACAAATCCGAGTGCATCTGCTCCGTATTCACAAGCACTTTTTGCTGTTTCAACATCAGTGATGCCGCAAATTTTCACTTTCATATGTTCACCTTACAGTCTTCGAAAAAATTACTTATAGAAGATGATGTCATAAGCGCTTCTCCAACTAACACACCTTTTGCACCAGCTCTTTTAACGCGAGTAATATCTTCTTTTGAATGAATACCACTTTCACTAATCCAAAGCACTTTCTCCTCATTCAGTCGTTTTCCGAGCTTTTCAGTTTGGCTTAAATCTACTTCAAATGTTTTTAAATTACGGTTATTAATTCCGATAACGTGCGGATTTAATCGGGTTGCAATTTCTAATTCCTGTTCATCATGAACTTCAACAATCGCTTCTAATCCTTTTTCTAGTACGTAGTTATAAAGCTCTTTTAATTTCTCTTTTGACAATGCTGCAACGATTAATAAAATAAGATCTGCACCAGCTTCATAAGCTCTATCAATTTGAATCTTATCAATTATAAAATCTTTACATAAAAGCGGAATGTTACTTTCTGCTCTTGCCGCTTGTAAATCATGAAACGACCCTTTAAAAAATTGAACATCTGTTAAAATCGAAACTGCTCCTGCGCCGCATTCTTCATATGTTTTCACTTGTTTTGGCACATCAACGTGTAAATTAATATCGCCTTTTGATGGAGACGCTCGCTTTACCTCTGCTATTACAGTAAACTGCTCTAAAGCCTTTACAAGTGAATGTGTTTTCCTTTTTTCTTTCACTGGTGAATATGTTTCATATAACTCTGCAACTTCTACTTTCTTTTGCTCTACAATTTTGTCTAAAATCGTCCCCATTTTAATTCACCCTTTCTAATTTTTCGTTGCTTGCTGTAATTAATAAGTTTAACTTCTCTAATGCTTTGCCAGAATCAATGCTATGTGCCGCCAGTTTAATTCCTTCTTCAATCGTTTCCGTTTTTCCGTTTGCGAAAAGAGCAAGCCCTGCATTTAATAAAACGGTATCGCGGTATACACTTTTTTCTCCGCTCAATACTCCGAGCGTAATCTTTGCATTTTCTTTTGAATTCCCGCCTCTAATTTCTTCATTTTTCACTCTTGAAAAACCGTAGTTTTCTGGTGCAATACTCATTTCAATTATTTCATTGTCTTTTAAAATAGCGACGCAGTTTTCTCCTTGTAATGATGCTTCATCTAAAAATCCACTTCCGTTTACAACGAGCGCTTGTTTTCTGCCAAGTTTCTGCAATACTTCCGCTACCGGTAATAACATATCTCGTTTATAAATACCGACAAATTGTGTTTCTAAATTAACGGGATTCGTCAACGGTCCAATTAAGTTAAAGATCGTCGGAACGTTTAATTCTTTTCTTATTTTCATAATGCGTCTTAATGCTGGATGCATCGCTGGTGCGAATAAGAAGGCAATTCCTACATTTTCTAATAAATAGTCAATCTCACCCGGCGTACAGCTTATGTTTACACCGAGTTCTTCTAATAAATCAGCACTTCCTGTTTTACTAGAAACAGCGCGGTTTCCATGTTTCGCAACCTTTACGCCAGCTCCGGCAAGTACAAATGCCGATGTTGTACTAATATTAAATGTTTGCGCACCGTCACCACCCGTTCCGCAATTGTCCATTGCGCCCTTTATATGATTTGAAAACGGTAATGCCTTTTCGCGAAGGGCACGAACAAGACCGAATATTTCTTCTGCTGTCTCGCCTTTCGCTTTCAGCAATACTAAGAAAGCTGCAACTTCACTTTCCAATATGTTGTCACTTAATAAAAGGAGCCCTGCTTCATACATTTCTTCCTCTGTTAAATGCTGTCCCTCTACTAATTTTCGAAGATAACTGTTCATACTCTCTCCTCCTCTTTCACTTGTGCTAAAAAGGCACGTATTAATTTTCCGCCTTCTTCCGTTGCAATTGATTCTGGGTGAAACTGTAATCCGAAGAGCGGATAATAGTTATGACGAACTGCCATGATTTCTCCGTCATCCATCGCTGTCGCGAGTATGTCAAAGCATTGTGGTAAACTATTTTGCGCTGCGACGAGTGAATGGTAGCGCATTGCCGTTAGCGGCTGCGTAACGTACGAAAAGATTGACGTTCCATTATGTTTCACACGTGATGTTTTTCCGTGTTTAATGCGCTCTGCTCTAACAATTTCTCCTCCAAATGCGGATATGATCGCTTGATGGCCAAGGCAAATTCCTAAGATGGGAACGTTCTTATAAAAGTGACGAATAACATCGATACAAATTCCAGCATCTTCTGGTTTCCCAGGTCCCGGTGAAAGCACAATTCCTTTCGGCTTCATCTCCTCTAATTGTTCAATTGTTATTTGATTATTTCTTACGACGACGATGTTTTCTTCGTACTCGCCTAATAGTTGATACAAGTTATATGTGAAGGAATCATAGTTATCAATCAGTACAATCATTTCATAACCTCCAAAAGCGCTCTCGCTTTATTTAATGTTTCCTCATATTCAGCAACTGGATCTGAATCGTAAACGATACCCGCTCCTGCCTGAACGTACGCTTTCTCATCTTTCACAACCATCGTTCGAATTGCTAGCGCCATATCAAGGTTTCCTGAGAATGAAATATATCCAACTGCTCCGGCATATACATTTCTTTTTTCATGCTCTAATGTATTGATAATTTCCATCGCCCTTATTTTCGGGGCTCCTGACACTGTGCCAGCTGGTAAACAATACGCTAATGCATCAAATCCGCTCATTCGTTTTCGTAATATTCCGTGAACTTCAGATACAATGTGCATAACGTGAGAGTATTTCTCTACTTGCATATATTTATCTATCGTCACAGAGCCAATTTCACTTACTCTGCCAATGTCATTTCGGCCTAGGTCCACAAGCATCATATGTTCTGCTCGCTCTTTCTCATTTCCTAACAGTTCTTTTTCGATTTCCTCATCTTCCTGCTTCGTTTTCCCTCTCGGCCTCGTACCCGCAATTGGGTTTGTCATCACCTTATCGTCTCTTACTGATAGTAAACTTTCTGGCGAAGAACCAAGTACAACATAATCTTGAAAATCGATATAGAACATATATGGTGATGGATTCGCAATTCGAAGTTTCCGGTAAAGGGCAAATGGATCTCCTTTACATTCACTTTTTAATCGCTGGGATAATACAACTTGAAAAATATCTCCGGCCCGAATGTATTCTTTCGCTGTTTCTACCATTTCACAAAATTCTTTTTCCGTTATTGAAGAAGTAAATGATAACGATGATATTACTTCACTCACCTTCTCTTCTTCACCGTTTAACACTTCTTCTTTGTATCTTTGCAATCTTTCGTATACTTCTTCATAAGAAGCTGAATCTTCTTGCCCGCATACATATACAAACGACAACTTTTGGCGTAAATGATCGTAAACGATACACTCGCGATACAGTAGTACGTGTACTTCTGGAATATTTAATGGGTCATGTAAGTCTACTCCTATATTTTCATACTGCCGAATTACGTCATAGCCGATATATCCAATCGCTCCTCCGCAAAACGGAAATGGACTCTCTACCTGTTCTGGTGCGATTACCTCTTCTAATACTTGCAATACGTTACCTTGCAACTTTTCTGTTTGCCCATACATCGTTCGTTCTACTTCTATACCGACGCTTTTCACTTCTCCATAAGGATTACACCCTAAGTAAGAATAGCGCCCTTTATCTTGATGAAGCTGTGAACTTTCTAGTAAAAACTTTTTCTTACCCTTCATACGTCTATATAAAGAAATTGGCGTAATGCTATCTCCTTCTTCTTCAGCTATTACTAAAAATGTTTTTCCTTGCTCTTTTTGCTTCATAAATTCCTCTTTTGTCATCATGCCTTTCACCTCACTCTGAAAAATAAAAAAAGTCCCCTACATATCGAAATATGTAGAGGACGATAAATTTACCGTGGTACCACCTCATGTTGGACGCAAAGGCATCCCGCTTTATTCAGGTACAAAATATATACCTTATCCTTGTAACGGCGGAACCCGGGTTGCCTACTGAAAATAATTGTTCAGCATACCTCTCGTAAGCCCATTCCGTATATGGCATCGTACCGGGCTCCCACCTATCCCCGGCTCTCTGTAACGTCTCCAATATACGTACTCTTCTTACTTAAACGATTTCATTTATTTAATTTTTTGTACACAAAAAGGGAGTACTCATCCTATAGAAAGGACGGGTACTCCCGTGGTGCCACCTTAATTCGTTACGAATGTAACGCACTTTGCCGTATCAAAAAATAATACGTGTCTCTTATATCGATGAGATCATGTCGCCAAAGCCTACTTCTTTCGTTTCGGTTTGGAAGCTCCGAAGCCCATTCCACATCAATTCCATACTGATTCGCACCAACCATCAGCTCTCTGACATGTTCATCATGTGTACTCTTCTTCATCAACGCTTGCATTTTTTTAAGTTGCACTCATTATATTCCTCGCATTTCTAATAAGTCAATACTTTTTCCAAAAAAAAATATTTTTTCTTCATTCAATATTATATTGACAAAACAACCTCTTTTTATGTAAATATAATAAATACTCTATTAAAAATAAGGTTTTTTGTATGAATATTATATATTAAAAAAGTAAAATAACGTCAAAAAACGCTTACATTTCTGAAAATTCATATTTCTGTATGGATTTTTCAGAATAATCATGATAGATTATAAAGTGAAACTTTAATCAGTGGGGGTTTTGTTCATCCCCCACTGATTATTAGTTGAACCAATCGGGCATTTACGGGCAGTTGATCTCCCACCTAACTTCCTTGCCCAGCCAATTTTAAGGTGGGAGTTTTACTGCCCGTTAATGCGGGATAAATATGCATAACGCATCAAAAGACATGACAAAAGGAAGGGGAACTACATGAGTACGCAGATGTTAACTTTAACTTCTATCTCTATTTACATGCTCGGGATGTTAGTAATCGGCTATTTCGCCTACAAACGAACGTCCAACTTAACAGATTATATGCTTGGTGGGCGTACACTAGGCCCCGCAGTAACAGCATTAAGTGCTGGAGCATCAGATATGAGCGGTTGGCTTTTAATGGGCTTACCCGGTGCAATGTTTAGCGTTGGATTAAGTAGTAGTTGGATTGCAATCGGCCTAACACTAGGCGCATACGCAAACTGGCTATATGTCGCTCCTCGCTTACGTACCTACTCTGAAATTGCAAACAACTCTATTACTATTCCAGAATTTTTGGAACACCGTTTCCACGACAAATCTCACATGCTACGCTTAGTATCCGGACTTGTTATTATGATTTTCTTTACTTTTTATGTAGCTTCAGGATTAGTTTCAGGCGCTGTATTATTTGAAAATTCATTTGGTATGAACTATCATGTTGGATTATTCATTGTAGCAGGCGTTGTTGTAGCTTACACATTATTTGGTGGTTTCTTAGCAGTAAGTTGGACAGACTTCGTGCAAGGAATCATTATGGTTGTTGCTCTTATTCTTGTTCCTATCGTAACAATTATGAATTCACACGGACTTGGACCTGCATTTGATACAATTCGATCGGTAGATCCAACACGTTTAGATATTTTTAAAGGTGCCTCTACTTTAGGAATGATTTCTTTATTCGCATGGGGCCTTGGTTATGTTGGACAACCTCATATTATCGTACGCTTTATGGCAATTTCGTCTGTAAAAGAAATTAAAAGCGCACGAAGAATTGGTATGAGCTGGATGATTTTCTCTGTTGTCGGAGCTATGTTTACTGGTCTTATTGGTATTGCTTACTATTCACAACAAGAGTTGACATTATCTAATCCAGAAACAATTTTCCTTGAACTAGGAAAAATTTTATTCCACCCACTTATTACTGGATTTTTATTAGCAGCTATTTTAGCAGCGATTATGAGTACAATCTCATCTCAGCTTCTTGTTACCTCTAGTGCTATAACAGAAGATTTATATCGTACATTCTTTAAACGCTCTGCTTCTGATAAAGAGCTTGTATTTGTCGGTCGTATGGCTGTACTTGTTATCGCCTTAGTTGGGTGCGCATTAGCGTTTAAACAAAATGATACGATTTTAGCTCTTGTTGGATACGCTTGGGCTGGATTTGGTTCTTCATTCGGACCTGCTATTTTATTAAGCTTATATTGGAAACGCATGACAAAATGGGGTGCGCTTGCTGGTATGATTTCAGGTGCCGCTACAGTAATTATTTGGACTCAATTCAAATTCTTAAAAGATTTCTTATATGAAATGATTCCTGGTTTCGCTATTAGTTTAATAGTAATCATAATTGTTAGTTTACTAACTAAACCTTCAAAAGAAGTTGAAGAGCAATTTGAGAATTCCGAAAAACAACATAGTCATAATCTATAAAAAGAAAGCTCTGCTGTTATCATAACAGTAGAGCTTTCCTTTTATTACAGTTCGACAATCTTCTTTTCAAATTTAACAAATTCTTTATGTTTCGTTAAATTTAACATAACACTACTCCTTTATAGTATTAGTATCAGCACTTATACAGAAAGGGGACTCCAACATGTTAGCAGCTTTCCAGCGACAACATATAAGAAAATTTTCACCTATCACAAATACTTCTACTTCTTGTTTAAACATACAACCTAATCCACCAAAAATTTCTATTGCTCCTTCTGTTATTTCAGTCATCGGTGTTCATATGGAAAAAAATAAGTTGAAAGTAAGAACTGGACAAAGTACTGAGTTATCAGCTTCCGTTTTGCCAGTGCAAGCAACGAATAAAGAACTTATTTGGACAAATATGAATGCTGATGTCATCACAATGTATCAAAAAGGTGATACGGTAACGATTACTGGAAAAAGTGCAGGAAGAGCAGTCGTAATTGTTACAACTGCTGAGGGGAAATTTCGTGACCTATGCGTCATTCATGTACAACCTTATATGACAAATCCAAAGTAAAAGAGTGGCCACGAAGCCACTCTTTTACTTGATTTCAATGTGTGGATTTTTACTTTTAACAAGATTGATGAATTGCTCTTTATCTTTAGGAGAAATAATTTCTGTTTGATGTGCACCGTAAACAATTTCAAGTCGATCAAATGATAGTGCATGGGCTGCAATTGGATTTTTCGTATTTGAAATTTGTTTTATATCTCGTATAAATATGCGCTTTTTAACGAAACCTGATCTAATAGTAATTGTTTCTTCTCCGACGATGTATTTTGTTGAAAGCCAACTCCAAATAAATAATATAGCTAATGGAATTGTAAAGAATAAAAGAAAATATTCTCTCCCTGCAAATATGGGAGCAAAACACGCTCCAATGATAACGAAAAAATCGGATATAACCATACATCTTTTTTTGATGGAAATTCCACTAAACTTCCCCTCTCTTGATTTAAGTCAATGAATCTTCTCCTCTTCCCTATTACAATGAAAACAACATTAGAATAGGAGGATATATTATGACTGAACGAAAGTACGCCTTATTTGCTGGCTCTTCTCTTCTTGTGATGGCATTCATTGCATTTTTTTCTTACGGTTTTGTTCATGGAACTTTCGTTGTACAAGAAAATGCGAGTACCACATTCCATAATATCCAAACTTCAAATTCACTTTTCAAAGCAGAAATCTTCGGGTGGATTATCATTTTTATTACTGATATTGTCGCCGCGTGGGCTCTTTATTTCTTTCTAAAACCTATCCATGCTAGCCTCTCATTACTAGCTACCTGTCTTCGTCTTATGTATACAGCTATACTTGGGATTGCTATATTCAATTTAACATTTGTATTACTTCTTTCAAAAAGTACAGTTGCTAATTCAGAAGCATATACAATGTTATTTCTAGAAGCTTTTGAATACGTTTGGTCTGTAGGGTTAATCATTTTCGGCTTACATCTTTTCGTTTTAGGATATGTAACTTTTCTCTCTAAACAAATACCGAAATTTATTAGTGTATTACTATTCATCGCTGCTGCTCTTCACTTAATGTTGTAAGCTTTGTCATGTATTTCATTAAAATATCTTTCATTTGGTCTCTCCTTTCCCTTCAATATTTGTATGGGAAAAGTATGATGTAACTCCACTATATATTATCTTTTTTCATACTATATGGCGGGAATTCCTCCTATTGATCTGTTTTATTTTCTGCATGGAACAAAAAAAGAGAAGTTACCAATAACTTCTCTTTTCGTATATTAGAATACACTCGTTATAATTCCTGTGTATAAGCCGGTTCGTTCACCACATTTTTTGATGTTCTTTTTTGTTGCTGTAGTAAGAAAACAGATACACCAAACAATACGAGCATACTACCTATAATTTGCATTGCGTTTAATTTTTCCCCAAGTAAGAAAAACGCTAGTATAGATGCCCCAACTGGTTCTCCTAAAATACTCATTGAAATCGTTGTTGCATTTACGTAGTTTAATAACCAGTTATTAATGACATGTGACACTGTCGGCACAATCGCAAGTAAAAGAAAAACGGTCCAGTCCCACTTCGTATAACCTGTAAAAGGTACTTGCAGCACTATATTATAAATCCCCATAAAGATCCCTGCGAATGCAAAAACTGTAAAGCTGTAAATCCAGTGTGATACTTTCTTTACTGTTGTTTGCCCGATAAATAAATAACCGACAACTGCTATCACACTTAAAAAGGATAATATATCCCCATAAATCGCTTGTTCACTTAGCCCTAAATCTCCCCAGCCAATACACATTACACCTAGTATCGCAATTCCCATTGTCGCAATAGCTGAGTATGTGGTTCTTTCTTTAAATAAGAAAAAACCTCCAACTAAAGATACGATTGGTTGAAGTGCTAAAATAATCGTCGAACTAGCAACTGTCGTATGCTTTAAAGATTCAAACCATAAAAGAAAATGAAGCGCTAAAAAGAAACCAGATCCAATTAAAAATCCCCAATCTTTTCTTTGAATCCTACTAAACTCTTCCCGCTTTTTCCAAACGATTGGCAGCATAATAAGTACGATAATCCATAATCGATACATACTTAAAATAGAAGATGGTGCTGAGGACATCTTTACAAACACTGCTGCGAATGAAATTGCTATAATAGAAATTGCTAATGGTAGCGCGATTGATTTTTCTTGTTTCAAACTCTGTCTCCCCTCTCACCTGTAAAAAATCCCACTTCATTATATCCGTTTTCTTTCATAACTTAAATACTAATTTTTTAGATTCTTCGTACCATTATGGTAAAATAGAAATTGAGGCACCTATTAGTGACTATTTCTTACCTTTTCACTACAAGCGTCGCTCTTACAATCATAGTAAATTTTTATTTAGGGGGATATACATGAATCAAACAATAGGGAGAATTGAAGAAATTTCATTTTTTAGTACATCACTTCAAGAGGAACTTACACTTCTTGTTTATTTACCAGTAAATTACACACCTCTCCATAAGCATACGGTTGTTATTGCACAAGATGGTAGAGATTATTTTCAGCTTGGTAAAGCGCACCGTGTAATTGAGCGTCTTCGTGAAACTGAAGAAATCGACCGCACAATTATTGTCGGTATTCCATATAAAAATGTACACGATCGTAAGGAAAAATATTTCCCGAAGGATGTAAAGAATGCTGCTTACATTCGTTTCCTTGCTCACGAGCTTGCTCCATATGTTGATGAAAATTATCCAACGTATCAAATGGGTAAAGGACGCGTTTTAATTGGAGATTCTCTTGGCGGTACAGTTTCTTTCATGACTGCACTTATGTATCCGCATACATTCGGTAAAGTCGTTATGCAATCACCATTTGTTGATGAAACAGTCATGAACTTAGCAAAAGACTTCAAAGATCCACAGGCGTTAGAACTTTATCACGTCATTGGGACAGAAGAAACAGCTGTAAAGCGCACAGACGGACAAGTATCTGATTTCGTAGAACCAAATCGCGAGTTAAATAAACTTCTTACAGATAGAAATTTCATCACGCATTATGAAGAGTTTGAAGGGAATCACACTTGGAAGTATTGGCAAGCTGATTTACCGAAAGCTTTCTCTCATATTCTATCAATGAAATAATAGAGAGCAGTATTCAGAATAATTTGATATAATAGATAAAGAGATTTATTTTTCTCAAAATCTAACTAGACTTACAAAGGGAGGAATTGGAACATGAAATTAGGCATTGTAATTTTTCCATCTAAAATGATTCAAGATAAAGCGAACGGATTGCGTAAACGTTATGATCCGCACTACGCATTAGTTCCGCCACATATTACATTGAAAACACCCTTTGAGACGCAAGATGATCAACTAGAATCGATTGTAAACGAGTTACATACAATCGCAAGTAAAACGAACCCTTTCACCCTTCATGTTGGAAAAGTCGGTTCATTCGCACCTGTTAATAATGTCCTTTATTTTAAAGTAGAAAAAACACCTGAACTAACTTTCTTAAATGAAGAAATGCATAATGGTTTCTTTACACAAGAGCGTGAATACTCTTTCGTACCTCATTTAACAATCGGTCAAGACTTATCAGATGCAGAGCATGCTGACGTATTAGGTCGATTACGTATGAAAGATTTCTATTATGAACAACCAATCAATCGTTTCCACCTTCTATACCAATTAGAAAATGGAACGTGGACTGTACATGAAACATTCCACCTTGGAAAGGAGAACAACTAATTTGCACGCACAAATCGTACAAACAGATGAGCAGCTAAGCGATGCATTCTCTGTGCGTAAACAAGTTTTTGTGGAAGAACAACGTGTTTCTTCTGAAGAAGAATATGATGAATTTGAAGATACTTCGGCGCACGTTGTTGTATATGACAATGACATTCCAGTCGGTGCAGGTCGCTTTCGCATTGTTGATGGAGTTGGGAAAATGGAACGCGTTTGTGTACTAGCTTCCCATCGTAAAAAAGGAATTGGCAAAATCATTATGGATGCACTTGAAGCATACGCAAAGGAAGAGTCTTTACCGAAATTGAAACTTCATGCCCAAACACATGCTGAAGTTTTCTATAAAAAGCTAGGGTACGTAACAGCCTCTGATATGTTTATGGAAGCCAATATCCCGCACGTCGTAATGATAAAAGAATTATAAAGTGAAACTTTTATCAGTGGGGGTTTTGTTCATCCCCCACTGATTATCGGCCTTCACCAATCGGGCGTTTACGGGCAGTTGATCTCCCACCTGAATTTTGAGTTTGGAGTTTTACTGCCCGCAAATAGCGGGATAAATTTGTAGCAGGAGGTAACCCCTCCTGTTTTTTACATTGCTATTTTCTTTTTCTTCCGCTAAAGTTAAATGTTGATGCTATAGTTTTGAAGGTGAATATATGACACAAGAAAAATTTTCACAAAAATCGTTAACACATGCTGGCATTCCGCAAGCGACATATCATATTCCGAAAACGTCTACCCATTTAATTATGGAAGAAGATGCAGATGCAGCGTATTTCCGTGCTTTAGAACAGCAAGGTATTTATTTAAATGAAAAACAGTTAGAAGCAGTGCAAACGACAGAAGGACCTGTTCTTACACTAGCTGGCGCTGGAAGTGGTAAAACATCTGTTTTAACAACTCGCGTTGGTTATTTAGTTAATGTAAAACATGTTCATCCGCGAAATATTTTACTGCTTACGTTTACACAAAAAGCAGCTGAAGAAATCCGAAGTCGTGTAGCAAACTTGCCTGGTATGAATCATGCTGCAAGTAGCTATGTTGTTGCTGGTACATTCCACTCTGTCTTTTTAAAATTGCTTCGTAGTCAAGGATATAATCAGCAAATTTTAGCAAATGAAAAACATAAACAAATTATGATAAAGAAAATTTTGAAAGAATTGCGCTTAAAAGACGATTATGATGCTGAAACGATACTCGCTATGATTTCACTTGAGAAAAACAAATTGAATCGTCCGAAAGATGTAAAAGCGAAAACACCGGTTGAACAAGAATTCAAAGAAGTATACGAACGTTTTGAAGAGGTAAAACAACGATACAATTATATCGATTTCGACGACATCTTATTAGAAACGTATTATATGTTAGAAAATAATGCTCCTTTGCTTACTCAATTGCAACAACGTTTTCACTACATTGAAGTAGATGAGTTCCAAGATACATCGTATGCACAATATGAAATTGTAAAATTATTAGCCACGCCAAGAAATAATTTATTTATCGCAGGTGATGACGATCAAGCGATTTACGGCTGGCGAGGAGCAAGTCACCAAATTATTTTATCTTTTCCAAAAGAATTTGATAATACAACGATTATTGCGCTTAATACGAATTATCGATCTAATCCATTTATCGTCGGACTTGGAAATGAAGTTATCAAACTAAATCAAGAACGTTTTGATAAAGAGCTATATTCTGTTCGTGAAGAAGGTGTACAACCTTTTTATGCACGACCAGCTACAACTCTTGATGAAGCAAATCAAATTTTGCAGCTCATTCAAGAGAAGATAGATAGCGGTGAGCGAAACTATAAAGATTTTTGTTTACTGTATCGCACACATTCTGTAAGCCGTTCGTTACTTGATCAGCTTACAATTCATAAAATCCCGTTTATTAAACACGGTGCGAGTCAATCATTTTACGAGCACTCTTTAATTAAGCCTGTATTAGATCATTTACGACTCGTGCTAGAACCGTTTCGCATAGAATCTCTTTCTAACATATTGCCGACGATGTATATCGGCCGTGATGAATGTATTTCATTTATTGAACGGGAGCAATGGAAATATGGTGAAGGGCGTTTCCCTTCTCTTCTTCATTTCTTATTATTAAATCCGAGCTTGAAACCTTTTCAAGTGAAAAAGGTAAATGAGCGTATCGATTTTATTAAATTTATAAAAGAATTAGAACCGAAAAAGGCATTAAAAGAAATTATTCATGGTAAAGGAAAATATTTAGAGTACTTACAAAGTAACGATCGTTCTTCCTTTACTATGCATAAAGACATACAAGAAGAAATGTTAGAAGAATTAATGGAGTCTGCAACTCGTTTCACCGATATTCCTGCTTACTTACAATTTATTGACGAGGCGATTCAAGGTCAAAAAGAAATGGAAGCATTAAAAACAATGCCGCAAAAAGATGCAGTATCACTTATGTCAATTCATAACGCGAAAGGCCTTGAGTTTCCATGCGTCTTTTTACTTGGTGCCAGCGATGGTATATTGCCGCACACTTCTTCTTTAAAAGATGCAAATGACCGTGTGACGGATACTTCTGAAGCATTAGAAGAAGAAAGACGATTACTCTATGTCGCCATTACACGCGCTAAAGAGGAGCTTTATATTTCCTCCCCGCAATTTTTCAGAGGAAAGAAACTAGATATATCTCGTTTTTTATATACTACGCGAAAAGATTTACCTGAAAAGACATCCATTAAATAAGGGTGTCTTTTTTCATATCACGTTATGTACATCCCCTCTATATAAATTCCCTTTTTCTATCCTGAGAATTAACGTAATATCAATCATATCCCGTTCATATTGTAATAGTGTATGTCAGAACTCACGATAAGGAGTGAACATAATGAGCTGCAATTGTAATGAAGATCATCATCACCATGATTGTGATTTCAACTGTGTATCTAATGTCGTTCGTTTTATACATGAACTACAAGAATGTGCAACTACAACATGCGGATCTGGTTGCGAAGTCCCCTTTTTAGGAGCACATAACACTGCATCAGTAGCAAATACACGTCCTTTTATTTTATACACAAAAGATGGAACACCCTTTAAAGCATTTGCACCATTTGGAGGTCTTACTAGTTGTCAATCTCCAATTTTTCGCGTCGAGAGTATAGATGATGATGATTGTGCTGTATTGCGTGTATTAACTGTAGTATTAGGTGATAATTCTCCTGTACCACCTGGTGACGATCCAGTTTGTGCGTTTTTAAATGTTCCAAATTCCAAATTAATATCGACCCCTGCTTGTCTGACAGTTGATTTAAGTTGTTTCTGCGCTATTCAATGCTTACGCGATGTTTCTATATAAAACTAAATACTGATTTAAGCATGGATTGGGTGGTAGAATTATCTGCCACCCAATCCATGCTTAAAAGGTATTATTATGTATTTTTCATAAAATTGGGAACTTGTCTAGAACATAGAACCTGTCCTTTTCATTAACTGAAAGTAGAAACAGATAAAGGAGTGAAAAACATGTTCTCTTCTGATTGCGAATTTACTAAGATTGATTGCGAAGCGAAACCAGCTAGTACATTACCTGCCTTCGGTTTTGCTTTCAACGCTTCTGCACCTCAGTTCGCTTCACTATTTACACCATTACTATTACCTAGCGTAAGTCCAAACCCAAATATTACTGTTCCTGTAATAAATGATACAGTAAGTGTCGGAGATGGTATTCGAATTCTACGAGCTGGTATTTATCAAATTAGTTATACATTAACAATTAGTCTTGATAACGTTCCTACCGCACCAGAAGCTGGTCGTTTCTTCTTATCATTAGGTACGCCGGCTAACATTATTCCTGGATCAGGTACAGCGGTTCGTTCTAACGTTATCGGTACTGGTGAAGTAGACGTATCCAGTGGTGTTATTCTTATTAACTTAAACCCTGGTGACTTGATTCAAATTGTACCAGTTGAATTGATTGGAACTGTAGACATCCGTGCGGCAGCATTAACAGTTGCACAAATTAGCTAGTAAAAAGCGGTATTTCTAATACAGAAATACCGCTTTTTTATATGTATAATAAAAAACACTCACAGTAACATGAGTGTTTCATTCTTCATATTGTTTTATTTTGTTCTTCTTTTTCCCGCAATTACATCCCTTTTTCTTCACAAATCCTTGTTGTTGCAATTGTTCCTGATATGCCTGTTGTTGTGCTTGGTGTTGTTGCTGTATACTATACCACTGCTGCAGGTCATATAAATTTTGCCTTGGATTATTGCTCACAGCAAACATCTCCTCTACTGTCAATTCTGTCTATTCACTATATGAACAACTCCTTATTTCCGTTCCCTGATTCTTTTAAACTCCGCTTTTTCTCGTATTATGAAAATATATTATTCTCCCATAAAATATCCTGTTACGGTTTCAATGATCGCTGCTGCACCTGCAATAGCTAATAATGCAAGTAACGGCTCTGCAACGATAGGAATCCACTTATATAAAACTAATAAAAAAGCACTAACCCATACACCTGTACACCAATAACAGCTTAATAATTCGCCAATCCATTTTCTTAATCCTTTACCTTTTACTTTTGTAAACGTTGATACACTTCCATCAGGCTCTGTAATCTCTAATTCATCAATAAACGGTCTTCGTAAAAAGGCTGTAATTTTATCATAAACAATTAAACGAGTAAGCCTAAAAGCAGCTAATGCGAAAATAAAAAATAAAAGCCAACTTGTAAACAGCATGTTTCCACCTTCCCTTATCTTCTTTCGCCTATTTAAAAAAAAAGGTCTTGAGATTGTGACCAAATCTCCTCGACTCCAATATCTTATTAATGTAAATACAAACAAGAAGATAAGGAGTGACATTAATGAGTTGTAACGAAAATAAACACCATAGCTCTTCACATTGTGTGGTTGACGTTGTAAAATTCATCAATGAACTACAAGATTGTTCTACTACAACGTGTGGATCTGGTTGTGAAATCCCATTTTTAGGAGCACACAATACTGCATCAGTAGCAAATACACGCCCTTTTATTTTATACACAAAAGCTGGAGAACCTTTTGAAGCATTTGCACCATCAGGAAGTCTTAAGAGCTGTAGATCTCCAATTTTACGTGTTGAGAGCGTAGACGATGATAGCTGCGCTGTACTACGTGTATTAACTGTAGTATTAGGTGATGGTTCTTCTGTACCACCTGGTGACGATCCAATTTGTACGTTTTTAAATGTTCCAAATGCGAGATTAAAATCGACATCTACTTGCCTTACTGTTGATTTAAGCTGTTTCTGTGCTATTCAGTGCTTACGCGACGTTTCTATCTAAATAAGTAAACTAAAAAACTATTGGGGTGGTAGAATCCTTCTACCACCTTTACATATTTATAAACCGGCCATATCAATTGATTTTATATCTTCTATAGATAACCTAATATCTCTCATACTATTTGGCGGCATAATTGATACGACCCCCTTTCGATACGATATTATCGATCCGACATATGAGACCGTCACTGTTTTTATTCTGCACCTTACTTTTGGAATATAATGAGGGCGGTTTAATAAAAAGTAAATTTTTTCTTCATTATTCATATCCTTAAATGATTTATTATATGGGACTGTTCTCACTGGCTCTTGCTGTTCTTGCTGCTCTTGTACTTGTTCCGCTTCTTCTATTTTTTCTTCTACTTGCTGCTCTTCTTGTTGTTGTTCTATTACCTCTTCCACAGCACTACTTACAACATTTTCTTTTCTATTACTTTTCTCTTTTTGATCCTCATTTTCAAAGTTTGTTAAGATAATTCTTTTTATTTTCGGTGTAGCAAGTTCTAAATTTACTTGCGTAATATATAACAACGGTTTTCCAACTGTTGAACTTTTATTTTTATTCTTCACACTCGTCCCTCCCACTTCCATACGTAGCTGAATAAATCGTGTACTATTATAGTTATATTCATAACGTGGCAAGAACTTTCGTTAAAAATCGTTCTTTCTGAGAACAATAAAAAGGACAGTCTCAACGTTTAGAGACTGTCCTTTAAAAATTATAATTACTATTATATTTACCCTAGGATATGATACCCTGAATCAACGTGAATATTTTCTCCTGTTACGCCGCGTGCTAAATCACTGAATAAGAACACTGCTGTATCGCCAACTTCTTCTGGAGTTGTTGTGCGACGAAGTGGTGCGCGCTCCTCAATTTCTCTTAAGATTGAGTTAAAGTCGCCTACTCCTTTCGCAGATAACGTACGAATTGGTCCTGCAGAAATAGCGTTAACGCGAATACCATGTTGGCCTAAATCGTTCGCTAAATATTTCACGCTCGCTTCTAATGAAGCTTTCGCAACACCCATAACGTTATAGTTTTTCACAACGCGCTCTCCGCCAAGGTATGTTAACGTTAAAATATTTCCGCCCTCTGTCATCACTTTTTTCGCTTCTCTTGCTACAGCTGTTAAAGAGAATGCACTAATATTTTGTGCAAGTAAAAATCCATCGCGAGAAGTATCTACAAATTCGCCTTTTAAATCGTCACGATTTGCAAAAGCAATACAGTGTGCAACACCGTGAATTGTACCAACTTCTTGCTTAATCGTTTCAAAGCAAGCTGTCAGTTCTTCATCATTCGTTACATCACAAGGTAATACAAGTGATTCTTGTCCTTCTAATGTGTCCGCTAATTCACGAACGTTTCTTTCTAAACGTTCTCCTGCATATGTGAAGATTAATTTTGCACCTGCATTATGCAAAGAGCGAGCAATTCCCCACGCAATACTTCTTTGGTTCGCAACGCCCATAACAACAAATGTTTTCCCTTGTAATAGTTCCATGATATATCCTCCCAGAAATACTTATACTTGTTATTAGTACCTGATACTATAATTATAGTACCATAAAACCGCTTAAAGGCAAACAAAAAAGTCACTAACATAAATTTGTTAATGACTTTTTGTTTCTATAAAAAAACACTCTAATCCTTCTTCCCAAGAAGGCATTTGTGCAAAACCATTTAACCTGAGCATACTATGTTGAAAGATAGAATATTTTGGCCTCGCAGCCGCCGATCCAAATTCTTCAGTTGAAACAGGCAATACATTCACTTTCATATTTGCATACAAAAATATTTTTTGGGCAAATTCAAACCAAGAACAGGAGCCTCTATTTGATACATGATACGTACCGTATAAAGAAGTATGAATGAGCTTATTAATAATCATACTTAAATCCGCCACATACGTAGGAGAACCGATTTGATCCGATACAACCGATACTTCTTCTCTTTCTTTCCCTAATCGAATCATCGTTTTCACAAAATTACTTCCATACTTACCATACAGCCACGATGTACGAACGATAAAATATTTATTATGTAACTCTTTGACAAACTGCTCCCCCGCATACTTAGAAGCTCCGTATATATTTATCGGTGATGGATTATGAAACTCATGATAGCCATCTGGTCTGTCACCTTGAAATACATAATCGGTGCTAATATAAACTAACTTTGCTCCTACTAATTGTGAAGCAACCGCTATATTTCGAGCTCCTATTGCATTAATTAAATAAGCAAGATTCTGTTCTTTCTCAGCATGATCAACCTTCGTATACGCTGCACAATGAATAATTATATGTGGATTTATTTCTTGTATCACTTGCTGAACTCGGGATATATTTGTTACATCTAGTAACTTTTTATCAAATGGATATATGTCATATTCTTCAGGATTTAATTCTTTTTGTAGTTGCTTTCCTAATTGACCATTTGCTCCTGTTATGATAACCCGCTCTTTCATTTACATGCCCCTTACTGTCCTTTTAGTGGTTTCCACCATTCCTTATTCTTTTCATACCAATGCACCGTCTCTTGCAATCCTTGTTCGAACGTATACTTTGGTTCCCAATCAAATTCGTTCTTCATTTTCTCTGCATCAATTGCATAACGACGATCATGCCCTAAACGGTCCGTAACATATTCAATGTCTTTTTTTGTTTTTCCTAAGAGAGTAATAATTTGTTCCACAACTTCTACATTTGTTTTTTCGTTATTTCCACCTATGTTATATACTTCTCCTACACGTCCCTTATGCAAAACAATATCAATCGCACGACAATGATCCGTTACATGTAACCAGTCTCTTATATTTAAGCCATCACCATATAACGGTAGTTTCTTTCCTTCCAGTGCATTCGTAACCATTAATGGAATTAACTTTTCAGGATATTGGTACGGTCCATAATTATTTGAACAACGCGTTACTATAACTGGTAATTGATATGTTTTATAATAAGATAAGGCTATCATGTCGGCGCTCGCCTTACTTGAAGAATACGGACTATTTGGAGCTAACGGGGTTTCCTCGGTAAACTTTCCTGTTTTCCCTAAAGAACCGTATACTTCATCTGTTGATACTTGCACGAACTTAATATGCGGATACTTTTTCACTAATTCTAATAAAGTGACTGTCCCGATTACATTCGTATCGTAAAAGGGAATCGGATTTGCAATACTACGGTCCACATGTGATTCAGCTGCAAAATTAACAATTACTTGCACATCACGCTCTTTAATAACATGCTCCAGCAGCTCTCCATTTTGAATTTTCCCTTTTACAAAAGAGTAATTAGAATGCTCTTGAATAGACTTTACATTATTCAAATTCCCGCTATATGTTAATGCATCGAAATTAATGATTTTATATGTTTCATAGCTTTGCAGCATGTAATGAACAAAATTACTTCCAATAAATCCAGCTCCACCTGTTACTAATATATTCATAAACAACTCTCCTACTTAAAAACTATCTTCATATTCCTGAAGTAATGGTAATATTCGATCCTTATCAGATAAGATAGGATTTGTTACCGGCCATGGAATTGCTAATTCTTTATCCTCCCAAAGTAATCCCGAGTCATGCTGTGCACTATAATACTCATCTACTTTATACATAACAATAGTATTTGGGACAAGCGTACAAAACCCATGCGCAAATCCTTTTGGCACCAATAATTGCCGGTGGTTATCCGCACTTAAAATATACCCTTTCCACTGTTTAAATGTTGGTGATTCTTTTCGTAAGTCTACGATAACATCATAAATTGCCCCTTGCATAACTTGAATGAGTTTCGTTTGTGCTTTCGGATTTTTTTGAAAGTGTAATCCCCGAATCGTTCCCGACCTAACCGAATAAGACACGTTATCCTGTACAAATGAATACGTTATCCCTAATGTTTCTAGCACCTTCTGATTATAACTTTCTGTAAAAAAGCCTCGATCATCTCCAAATAACCTCGGTTCTAACAATTTCGCATCGGTAAAATTTGTTTCTATAACTCTCATATCTTCACCTATTCTCCGTTAAACTGTTTTCCAAAGTTTATATCTCGGGCTAACGTATTCGCCCTTTGAAGAGAAGCATGAGTTCCCGCATCCGTCCACCAGCCGCTCATTTCGTTATAAGTAAGTACCCCCCGTTTTAAATACCAATTATTTATATCTGTAATTTCAAGTTCTCCCCTTGCGGAAGGTTTTAATTCTTTTATATAAGAAAAAACTTTCGAATCATACAAATAAATTCCCGTAACAGCATAGGAACTTTTCGGTTCCGTTGGCTTTTCTTCAATTTCAATTATTTTTTTGTTTTGAATATGCGCTACGCCAAATCGTTCAGGATCTTCTACAGATTGAAGCAGTACTTTTGCACCTTCTTTTTGCTTTGTAAACTCTTCAACATATGGATGAATATCATCTGAAAAAATATTATCTCCTAATATAACTACCATGCGATCGTCCCCAATAAAATCCTCACAAAGCCCTAACGCTTGTGCAATTCCGCCCGCCTTATCTTGCACACGATACGTAAAGGACACACCAAATTCGTGACCACTTCCTAAGAAACTAACAACATCTCCCATATGTTCTTTACCTGTAATAATCATAATATCTGTAATCTTGCATTGTTTCATCTTATATACCGCATGATAAATCATTGGATACCGCCCAACAGGAAGTAAATGTTTATTCGTTACTTTTGTAATTGGATATAATCTCGATCCAGTACCACCTGCTAAAATAATTCCTTTCACACTGCATCTCTCCCTTACGATGGAGATAATATATCTTTATAATGTTCTACAAATACTTTCCGGTACTTCTCATATGTATCCGCATCAAATTCATCTCCGTTGTAATGAATACACCATAGATTTGCTTGATTAGGGATACCAATTAAATAGCCAGCTTTTTGAAACTCTAAAGACTGCGACACATCATAAAAGTGGAATCCTTGAAACAAATCTTCACGCCACGGAATATCATACTGTGTGGCCATTAGTAAACCATCAATCGCCTGAACGGACATAAAAGATTGATTTTCATAAAACTCCTGATTTAAATTTAATAATTGATAATTCCGTCTTCTATACTCAATCACTTTCCCTACTAAATTTTTTCCTTCCCACCATATCCCGTTACTTGGTAAAAATTGAGCCCCAGCTACTCCGATTAAGCCAAGCTTTTCATTGTCCTTAAAAAGAGAAATGAGGTCATAAAACATCTCACGATTAATGAGATAAGTATCTTGATGTATATATACTTTATACTTCGCCGGATATGAAAGTGCTCGGTTGTATGCACTTGCCATACCTTTCGCATCTCGTATCGGAAAAATTTGTACGACATAACCAGGGGGAACAAAAATATTTCTTATTTGTCTCTCGCATTGTTCGAAAAGCTCTTCGTTATTTACACAAACAACGACTAATATTGTATGATCTTTCATTTTGTAGCCCCTTTATTCTTCCTGTTTTACATCTGACATATAGTGCTCCACAAATATTTTTCTATACTTTTCATAATTCGTCATATTAATATCAAAATGATAATGGATACACCAAGCATCACGTTGTACAGGTACTCCCACTGTGTACCCCTTTTCTCGAAATTCAAATGATTGCGACAAATCATAAAAATGAAATCCATCCAAAAGATCATCGCGCCACGTTACATCGTATTGTGTGGCCATTAACAACCCATCAATTACCTCCACAGGAATAAATGTTTTAGATTCATGATAAATTTTCTCTTGTGTCGCCATATAAAATAGGTTATTCATATACCCCATTACTTTACCGACAACGCCTCTCCCTTCGTGCCATAGCCCATTGGGCGGAACATACTGTGCTCCAACCATCCCAATCATTCCCAAATGCTCATGAGAGTTAAACAAATTGAGCATTTCATATAAAAATGCATGATTTACAATAAATACATCTTGGTGTAAATACACTTTATATTTTGCTGGATGTGAAACTGCTTTGTTATAACCACTTGTCATACTGTCTGCTCTTAGAATAGGGAAAAAATCTAATTTGTACGAATCCGGCACTGCCAAATTTAAAATATGATTTACACATTTTGCATACATTTTCTGATCGTTCACACAAGTAACAAATAAAATTGTTTTTTCGTCCGTATTCATACTTATACTTTCTCCACTTCAATGATATATTGAAACACAACCGTTTCAGCCATAAACCCACTTCCGATGTTATATTTTTTACAAACTTCACTTACATCTTCAATAATTGGAATATAACTTTCATGGTCAGCATATACACGATCAACATCCCTAATATTAAAACCTGAATAAAAAAACAAACGCAATATTTCGTTAAATGTAAAAAAGCGGATATGTGTTTTATCCATTAAACCATAGTCTGTATACGTCCAATTTCCAGCAAGTAAAGAAGTTAATATTGAAATGTGAGCAACATTCGGTATACTCGCTAAAATGACACCCCCCTGCTTTAAATATGGTTTTACTTTTTCCACAACTGCCCACGGATCAAATAAATGCTCTAATACATCTCCAAAAATGATACAATCAAATTGTTCTGGTTTATATGGCAACTCCATCGTTTCAATATCACCTTGAAGGACGTGATCAAGCTTTTCACTCGCTTTTTGTGCAGCATGTGGAAAAGCTTCAATCCCTGAGACACGTATGCCCTTTTCTTTTATTTTTACTCCTAAGCCACCTTCAGAACACCCTACATCAAGCACTTCTTTCCAATCATCTTTTATATGTTTTAATAATTTAGAATTTGCACCACCATAATAAAAATCAGACTTTTCTTTATATAAATACGATTTTTCTTTACTCATTGAGTCTCCCTCCTTATCCATCATGAATTTTGTATATAACAAATTACAATACGATTCATAACAGGCATTCCTTCTAAACTATGTTTCTCTTTTTCTTCTGTATTATTTTCTATATTATAAAAAAATTCCTATTCAACTTGATTGTAATGTTTACTGTTAATAGTAAATACACAACCTGCATATATTCACAGTGAGGAAACCCTATATTCATTCATAACTTCCTTGTTTTGTACATTTTTTCACACTATCCATACACTCTTTTGTATAATTGATTGTGAGTTAAAATAATAATCATCATTCACACACAGGTCCTGACTCTCGCATATTATAATGAGTGTTTATAGTATTATAGTTTGTCAAGACGTATTCTATAACCCCAATTTCAAATTCTACCTTTCCCTGTCCATCCCCTTGCGCAATTACGTACTCTCATTCTTTTTGAAACAAACTTCTAAAATATTTACGATTGTATTCAATAGCAGCATCATTGGGCACATATACTGCTGCTAACTCATTATAATAATAAGCCTTTTCATGCTCTCCAATAAGGCTATAGCATATGCACATTTGCAAATACGGAATCCATGTATAACTTGCAGGACTATGGAAAGGCGAATCTGTTGGTACCGGAACTTCCGTTGCTAATTTATACCAAAAAATTGCTTCACTATATCTTTGTAGCTCTCTATATATATTTCCTAAGCGTGTACAAACTTCACCTCTTGGAGTATCATATAGAAAAGATTTTACACACGCTTCAATTGCCTTTTCCCACTCTGCAAGTTGGACGTAACAATCTCCTAATTTTCCACAAGCATAAATGTTATCTTCTTTCCAGCCCTTTCTACCTTTTAAAAACATTTCGTATAAAGGAATGGCTTCACGATACTTTTGGTGATCTGTACATTCATTTGCATAATAGAAAATATCTCTTGGAGTTAATTCTTCTCCGTCTCTCATTGAATTTTGAAAAATTTTAAAATTCCGATCAGTCGACTTCTTTTCTTTTCTATGTGTAATTGCCACATCACTTTTGAAAATCTCTCCGGATACAGCTAAATATTCATGTACTTTGCTAAACCACTGAAATTGTCTTTCTCGTTTCACCAGCCTGTGACGCCTTGAAACGTATAAGGGGGTTCCGTTCGAATCCATAACAAGATGATAAGGCATCGATACCGCATCGATTTTTCCCTCTAGCTTTTGTTTTAATATTTTAAATTCCTCTTGTGCCTCTTCCGTCAAAATATCGTCAGCATCCATCCAAAAAATATACTCTTGCGTAGCCTTAGAAAATGAAAAATTTCTAGCCGCCGCAAAGTCATCAATCCACTGAAATTCATAAATATTGGATGTATAGTCTGCTACAATTTCTTTCGTTCGATCTATCGATCCTGTATCAACAATGATGATTTCATCCACAAATTGATGAACAGATTCTAAACATCTTCCAATCGTGAGTTCTTCATCTCGAACAATCATACATAAACTAATTGTAATCTCCTTTTCTCTCACAGTTATCACCCTCTTCAAACTCAAGCATATGAGGAAGGGCACAAAAACTTTCCAAAAAATTAATAATATTCAAGCTTCATTTAATTCTTTTAAATTATTCATATGTCTGTGTCATTTTCTTCAGCTTTTGCATCTACTATATAATGAAAGCTTTGTGGAGGTGAATTTATGTCCAACGAAAAATTTTCAAATGATTTAAACCCAGAAGAATTTTTATCAGCTAGTGCGCTTGATCCTGATTTTGTAGGTCCAACATTACCACCAATCCCGCCATTTACGCTTCCATCTGGACCCACTGGACCAACCGGACCCACTGGACCGACTGGACCAACTGGATCAACTGGACCAACTGGACCCACTGGACCCACTGGACCCACTGGACCCACTGGACCCACTGGACCCACTGGACCCACTGGACCCACTGGACCAACTGGACTAAGTGGGTTAGGGCTTCCTGCAGGATTATATGCCTTTAACTCTGGTATTGGTATCACCCTCGGTCTTAACGATCCAGTTGAATTTAACACACTAGGCGCACGTTTTGGTACAGCAATTACAAAGCTAACTGATGAGACATTCTTTATTGCAGAAAATGGATTCTATAAAATCACAGTAATTGTATACACTTCAATAATTAACGTGCTCGGCGGTCTCCAAATCCAAGTAAATGGAGCTCCAGTTCCAGGAACTGGCGTAAGCCTTATTGCAGTTGGACCAACGATGGTCGTGCAAGCTATTACACCAATCGTAACACCAGCTATAATTGAAGTTATTTCTACTGGACTTGGATTAACTCTTGCTTTAGGTGTAAATGCGTCCATCATTATTGAAAAAGTAGCATAACCTTTTTAATTGACAGTAAAACTTTGCTAAGCTTTACTGTCTTTTTTTATAGTTTTTTCATTCATAAGTTCAACTTTTCCACATACTCTTACTATTGTATATAATTTTTCAGGAGGGACTCTTATGCAAAATGAAACAGCTATTCAGTTGTATCTTGAATTGTTAAAGAAAACAATTTTATTTGAAATTTGGGAAGAATATGAACGTTATTTACCTGGAACATTGCATATATCTCAAAATTTACCTTATGAACCAATTACTTTTCCTGTTGCACCTGAAATTAAAGCTTATGTAGAAGCTTTAAATTTAGATATAGTTAAAAAGAATTTTTCAAAAGTGGATAGAACATTAGGAGAAGATTGGCCAAAAGCAGCTCATAGTATGATTGGACGTCTTCGTATCAATCAATTACATAATGCTATGGAGACAATAATAAAAGAAAATATTGATGGAGATTTTATTGAAACAGGAGTATGGAGAGGTGGAGCATGTATTTTTATGCGGGGATTTTTAAAAGCTTACGAATTAACAAATCGTAAAGTATGGGTTGCTGATTCTTTTGAAGGTCTTCCTAAACCAGATATAGAAAATTATCCTCAAGATAAAGATGATACATTGTATCAATATGATTATTTAAGAGTTCCATTAGAAGAAGTACAAAAGAATTTCAAAAAATACGATTTATTAGATTCTCAAGTGCAGTTTTTAAAAGGATGGTTTAAAGATACTCTACCTAGTGCACCTATCGGAAAAATCGCACTTGCTAGATTAGATGGAGATATGTATGAATCTACAATGGATAGTTTAACAAATTTATATGATAAAGTTTCTCCAGGTGGATTTATTATTATTGATGATTTTGCTCTGCCTACATGTAAAGCAGCTATATTTGATTTTAGAGAACAAAATAGCATTAAAGCACCTCTTATTCCTATTGACAATTTAAGTGTATATTGGCGTAAAGAATAAACATGCTGTTTTCCTTTATATGAATATAAACTCACATTCATCAGTAGATTATTGCGAGAAATACCAATCGAACTTTTCAAGATATTTCACCCTCTACCATTTTCTATTAAAAGGAACAGCAATATATATTGCTGAACTACTCAGTAGTTTTTGTTATCACAGCCAGTCAGCAAATTCATCAAAAATTGTTAGAAGGAACAGAAGATTTTACTCATCTCATTACTTACTTCACGAAAGTACGTTTTTTTACAAAAACGTGAAGATTACCCCACTGGAATAGGTTGTACCTTGCCTTAGATTACCGGATCACTTCAATACTATAAAGCGAATTCAGACTTAGCACAAGACGCACAACCTTCTCTATTTGATTGTCTTCAATCCAATCAAAATGAATTACAGCTTTATACTTCTCAGTAGCAAGGTTGAAGAAATTTCAATCTTGCTTTTTGCCTAGCAAAATTCTTTCCAGTTTGTTCTCTGACATACCCTATAAAGTGCTGACTGTTACAGGCTAGCTATCTTCTACCTAACTTCTTTACTTTCACTGAATTTTGAGTTAGAAGTATTACTGTCCGCCAGTAGCGAAATAATAAACGAAACAGCTTAAAATTCATTAATATGATGATAATGTCTTATTTTTATTACACGAAGAGAATAGAAAGGACTACGTACGGTGAAAGACGAAAATTCTCAATATCAAATAGATTACATATTGATACTGATTTTACTTACAATCGGGACTGTTAGTTGTTTTGCTATTGCAAGCGCACAGACATCTTTACCACCGATTTTTAAAAATGTAAATTTTGTACTGAAGCAAATTCAATGGTATATCATTGGAACGATAGCAATCATCTCCATTCTGATTATTGACTTTGATCGTTATAAAAAAATCGCATGGTATTTATATGTATTTGCAATGTTACTTCTCATTGGACTGGAACTCAAAATCCCAGGAGCTGTAACGATTAAAGGTGCCACCGCTTGGTACCACTTACCAGGCATAGGTAACTTCCAGCCTTCTGAAATTATGAAATTATTTTTAATTATCGTCATTGGACGAATTATAGCAAATCACAATGAGAAATATTTTTTCAGAACAATACAGGGCGATTTTTTATTACTCGGAAAGATATTCGCAGCAAGTTTGCCACCACTACTCCTTATTGCAAAGGAACCGGATTTAGGGAATACGATGGTAATTTCAGCTATGCTCGCAGCAATGATACTAGTTTCAGGTATACGATGGCGTTTTATTTTCGGATTAGTCTCCGGCATTGTCACAGCAGGTTCTACATTAATATATATATTTTTTTCTCATACAGAGTTCTTTAAAGCCAACATTTTAAAAGAATATCAATTAAATCGCTTCTACGGCTGGTTAGCACCATACAAATATGATGCGCAAGGCTATCAACTAAGACAAGCATTCTTAGCTGCTGGATCAGGGGAAATGCAAGGAAAGGGTTGGGAAAATGGACAAGTATATTTTCCAGAACCACATACAGATTTTATTTTCACTAATGTCGCTGAACAATTTGGTTTTTTAGGTGCAAGTGTCATTATTTCACTTTTTTTCTTACTCATTTTCCGAATGATTCATATCGCTTTAGAAAGTAATGATCCTTTCGGTAGTTATATTTGCGCTGGTACAATCGGAATGTTTACTTTTCAAGTATTTCAAAATATCGGGATGACCATCGGATTACTCCCTATTACAGGGATTACATTGCCCCTTATGAGCTACGGAGGAAGTTCCTTACTCACATACATGATTGCGATTGGGTTTATTTTAAACGTTCGCTCAAGAACAAAAATCTTTATGTTTAAATGAATCACAAAAACGGTATATTTTTATCTCTATCCCTTTTTAGATATACTAATGAAAAAATATGATGGAGGTTTAAATATGAAATATGACATTATAGGAGATATTCATGGGTGCTTCCAAGAGTTTCAAAATTTAACGACGAAACTTGGATACAACTGGAATAGTGGCCTACCGATTCACCCTGACCAACGTCAGCTTGCATTCGTTGGTGATATTACAGATCGCGGTCCTCACTCATTACGTATGATTGAAATTGTATGGGAACTTGTCATAAATACAAAAGAAGCTTATTACGCTCCTGGAAATCACTGCAATAAACTATACCGATTTTTCCTTGGGCGTAATGTAACAATCGCTCACGGACTCGAAACAACTGTCGCTGAATATGAAGCACTATCTTCTCATAAGCAAAACATTATAAAAGAAAAGTTCATCACCCTTTATGAGCAATCCCCTTTATATCACATACTAGATGAAAAAAGAGTAATCGTATGTCACGCTGGGATTCGGCAAGATTACATAGGAAGACAAGATAAAAAAGTACAAACCTTTGTATTATATGGCGATATTACAGGAGAAAAGCATCCTGACGGCTCACCTGTCCGTCGCGACTGGGCGCAAGAATATAACGAGAAAACTTGGATTATATATGGACATACTCCAGTAAAAGAACCTCGCTTCGTAAATCAGACAGTCAATATTGATACTGGGGCTGTATTTGGCGGCAATTTAACCGGATTACGTTATCCTGAAATGGAGATTGTTTCCGTCCCGTCTTCCCTGCCTTTTGTCCCTGAGAAATTTCGCCCAATTTCATAACTACCCTTATTTAAGTACAATTCATAAATTACGAGGGATTACCGTATTATTTAGGCGGACCTCATATAAAAATTGGGTAAAGTAATTAAAAAAAGATGCAATAAAGTGCATCTTTTTTTAATTACACGGCATATACTGTCGCAGGAGGTGACAGTATGAAGAAAAAATCTTCTAAACAAAAAAGAAACTTCTTTCCTTTATATCAGCCCCTATACGGAATTAACAACTGGTGCAGTATTCGAGCTGCAGCTATAGAAGAACTGGAAGAACAAGAGTCATCAAAAAAAAGTAAAACAAAACCAAAATATGTCTCTTTAGAAAATGCTGTAATGAGCCGCATAATTGATCGTAAAAAAACAAAGATGCAGCAAAAAAACAAACCTCTCTCTACTCATGATGAACAGACACCACATTCTGAGCAAACAGAGGAAAATCCGGAAGAAAATATACCTGTAGCAATAAATAAAAAAGAGGAACCAGAAATTCCAGCTACTATTATAAATCAAGTAAAAAAAATAAAAGAAGCATTAGCCCCATCAAATGATACACCCGCTGGAAAACCGATCATAATTCAGGCCCCTATTCCTGAAAATCCGAAAGTAACAAAAGGGGGCCGACATGCATCTGCAGAAGGGCTTCACTCTAATGCTGAGGGCATTGTTTCACATGCAGAAGGGCTTCTTACACACGCAAAAGGTTCTTACTCTCATGCAGAAGGATCAAAAACAAAAGCAACTGGACATAGTTCGCATAGTGAAGGAAGTGAAACGACAGCAGGCGGCTCTTATTCTCATGCGGAAGGAAAACATACAATTGCTTTAGGCGAAGCAGCACATGCAGAAGGAACCGCAACTATCGCTAACGGATTCTCTTCTCATGCGGAAGGTATGCATACATCAACAGATCATTTTGCAGGCAGCCATATTATGGGGCGCTTCGGCACGGCAGAAGAATCTTATTCTTGGTTTATTGCAAATGGTACAAATGACACCGACCATAATATCGGTGCAAAATGGCTTGCTCACAACGGAGAAATGTATATCGATGGTGCTTCTTACAATGCAAGTGGAACGGATTTTGCACAAATGTTTGAGACAGCAGATCATAGTTCTATTGATGTCGGTCATTTCGTTACATTTAGTAGCGAAGAAAAAATTCGAAAAGCTACTTCAAATGATTTATTCATATTAGGAATATCTAGTGCTACTCCTGCTCTCATAGGAAATAGCGGTGCTTTAAGTTGGCAAAAACGCTATAAAACAGATAGCTTTGGAAAACGTCAATATGCGCGTACGGACACGCAAGACACACAACCTCTTTTGAATACAGAATGGGATCCAGCTTGTAAATATATATCAAGAAGAGACCGCACTGAGTGGCTTCCTGTCGGATTAATTGGACAAATGTTAGTACGTGATGACGGTACTTGTGAAACACACGGATACTGTCTTCCAAATGATGACGGCATTGCTACAAAAGCTGAAAGTGGCTTTTTCGTTATTAAACGTACTGGTGAAAATCAAATTTTAATATTATTCCGCTAAAAAAAAGGGAACAAAATTCTTCGTTCAGTAAGAATTTTGTTCCCTTTAATTGTTATGTAAAGCGGATTGCATGTCATCTGGGATACCTACTGTAAAAGTCATTTCCTTTTCTAAAATAGGGTGATAAAACGTCAAAGACGTACTGTGAAGCGCTTGGCGCTTCATCACATCTCTTCGACCGCCGTATAAATCATCCCCGAGTAACGGATGTCCTATATGCGCCATATGTACACGAATTTGATGCGTTCTTCCTGTTTCAAGCTCAAGTGCTACATACGTCTTATTAGAAGAGCTTCCCATCACTCTAAAATGAGTAACAGCTCTTTGACCATCTTCACAGACAGTTCGCTCGATAATACTATCCGCTTTTCGTCCGATCGGTGCGTCAATCGTCCCTATCTCTTCTAGGATTATCCCATGAACGAGCGCTTCGTACGTTCGTTTCACTCCTTTTTGTTGATGCTGCTTTGATAAAAGGTGATGAACGAATCTATTTTTTGCAATTAACATAAGTCCTGAAGTATCACGATCGAGTCTCGTTACAATGTGCACTGTACTTGCAAGGTTCTGTTTATCATAATGATATAACAGAGCATTTGCAACACTTCCTGATGGATGCTCTCTAGATGGAATTGTCGACATATATGCTTCTTTATTTACAACAAGCACTGCGTCATCTTCATATACAATATTTAAAGGAATATCTTCTACTTCCATCCCTTCACTTCTTTCCTCGAATGGAAAAAAGACTTGTAACCCTTCACCGGCTTGTAACTTGTGGCGAACACTCGCATGTTGACCGTTTACTTCAATAGCTCCGCCGCGAAACTTTATATCGGTTAAAGCAGCTTTCGAAATCCCTTTCGTTTTCAAAAACTCTCTAACTAAAGTCCCCTCATCTGCAAGCTGTATATCCCATTTCAATGTAAATCTGTTCAAATATATAAACCCTCTCTATTTATCTGCAACAAACGAGTCACGGACACGTTTCCAGAACGGGAACGGACGGAAACGAACAAATCGTACTTTCTCGTTTGCAACGCGATACTGAATTGATTTCACATCTTGATGAACCATCGTCAAATGATCCACCGTAATTTGCAAGTTCATTCCTGCAGCCGGCTTTAAAACGCATGTATGATGTTTCGGCAGTACGAGCGGTGAACCTACCGTACGAAATACACGATTGTTAATTGATGCCATTTCTGCAATTTGAATCGCTTCAATAGAAGGGTGAATAATCGCTCCGCCAAGTGCCTTATTATACGCAGTACTTCCTGAAGGAGTAGAAATACAAAGACCATCTCCGCGGAACGTTTCAAAATACTCTCCGCGTATTTCCACTTCAGTTACTAATGTTCCTTCTGCACTTTTTACAGTCGCTTCATTCATCGCCAAATACTGCGACTCTTTACTACCATTCACATAGCGAATAATCACCTCTAAAAGTGGGTATTCAACTACTTGGAACGGTGTTTTAGCAATCGCAATCACTAACTTCTCTACTTCCGTCGGTAACCAATCTGCATAGAAACCTAAATGCCCTGTATGTACACCAACAAATGCGGTTTCATCTAATCGATTATAGTAACGATGAAACGCATATAAAAGCGTTCCATCTCCCCCAACAGAAATTACAATATCAGGTTCCTTTTCATCCATCGTAAAACCAAAATCTAACAAGTATTCTTTCATCGTACTTGCTAATGTATCTGATGATTGATCGCCCTTTGACATAATTGTAAATTTCATCGCCCAACACCCTTTAGTTTATGATTCAGAATCTTTCGTTTCCTGCTTTCGTGAAAAGATCTTTTGCGCTTCTTGAATTTCAAGACGAATGGAAGACATTTCTTCATCTAATAAAAATGCCGCTTCCGCTGCACGTTGTAAGCGTATTTTAATATCTTCAGGAAAACGTCCACTATATTTGTAATTTAAAGAATGCTCAATCGTTGCCCAAAAATTCATCGCTAACGTGCGAATTTGAATTTCCACTAACACTTTTTTTTCTCCCTGTATCGTTTGAACAGGATAACTAATGACAACGTGGTAAGAGCGATATCCGCTATCTTTCTTTTGCGTTACATAATCACGTTCTTCCACAATTTCAAAATCATTTCGTTTTCGAAGATATTCTACAACAGGCTTAATCTCATCAACAAATTGACACATCATTCGAAGGCCCGCGATGTCCTGCATATCTTCTCTGAGCCGGTCTAGCGGTACATTTCTCTTCTCCGCTTTATCAATAATACTTGCAACCGATTTTACCCTTCCTGTTACAAACTCAATTGGAGAATGCTCCGTTAACATTGCAAATTGAGTACGCATTCCTTTTAGTTTCACTTTCAGCTCCGCCACCGCTTGGTGATAAGGTGCTAAAAATTCTTCCCAATTACGATTCATTTCAACCACCACCAAAATCAATCCATTTACTTATAGAAACACTTTTTCTACAGCAGTTACTAGTTCTTCTCCGTAATTTGCATTACCTTCAATATTTTCAACTAAATATTCTACTTCTTCTTTTAATCCTTCTAATTCTATTTCAACATCATTCACGTGAATAAACATCGCTGTATCTTTATTCATCGCTTCATGCATTGCTTCCCAGCATGTATGCGGCATACTTACATAAATGAAAGATGATTCGTTTTCTAAGATATATAAAAATGATAAATTGTCTGAGTCTACAAGTACGTGATTACGCGCACTTAGCTCCTTTACCTCTATTTCAGTATTTTCCGCACAAAAAATAAGCGCATTCTCTCTCTTTTCTACGCTCTTAACTTGAATTTTATTTTGCATGCTCAAACTCCTCCATCTCAACTTCCTGTCTTACTTAACAGTATTATTGTATCATAACATGGACGCAAACAAATAAAACATTGAACCAAATTTGCGAAAAAGCGATAATGTGGAAAGAATTATTTTTCAAAAGGAGCGCATACAATGACACAAGAAATTGAAATTGAATTTAAAAATATGGTTACAGAGGAAGAATTCCAAACATTATGCAAATCTTTTTCTATTGAAGCATTTACAAAACAAGTGAATCACTACTTTGAAACGCCTCACTTCTCTTTAAAAGACGCGGGCTCTGCACTTCGTATTCGTCATAAAGATGGAACTTATACATTCACATTAAAACAACCTGCTGAAATTGGTTTATTAGAAACTCATCAATCTATAACTGAAAAAGAAGCAAAACTTATGATGGAAACAAACGTAATCATTCAAGGCACTGTAAGGGATCAACTTCAGAAACTACAAATTCCAGTTTCCTCTTTAACTTATATGGGAAGTTTAACAACAGAAAGAGCTGAAACATTATTTGAAGGCGGAACACTTGTCTTTGATCATAGTTTCTATTACAATCACGATGATTATGAAATCGAATATGAAGTACAAGATGAGGAAGCTGGTAAAGCCGCATTTATGAGTTTACTAAAACAACATAACGTACCAGTTCGTCATACAAATAACAAAGTAAAACGCTTTTTCCTTGCCAAACAAAACAAAGAGCGCTAAAGTGAAATTTCCATCAGTGGAGAAGTGATTTACTGGTGGTTATGTTTCGCCTTTTTGGAAAGTAAAGATTTATTAGCAACACATAAAATAAGCAACGAATGTTATGAAGGCTGTTTAGTTGCTCTTCATAACATTCCATTGCTACAATAGATATACATTTCATGGAAAAAGGAGTTTATAAAGGATGAGCAAGCAACCGATGACACCATTTGAAGCAATTGGCGGTGAACAATGCATTGCAACATTAGTGGATACATTTTATTCCTATGTCAGTGAACACCCTGACTTATCTCCGATCTTCCCGGATGATTTAACAGAAACCGCTAGGAAGCAGAAACAATTTTTAACACAATATTTAGGTGGTCCTAATTTATACACTGAAGAACATGGGCATCCCATGCTAAGAGCACGCCATCTTCCGTTTGAGATTACTCCAAAACGCGCAGAAGCTTGGCTATCATGTATGGAGCAAGCAATGGATGATACAGGAGTGCACGGTCATATAAGAGAGTTTGTTTTTGAACGTTTAGCATTAACTGCTCAACATATGGTCAATACTCCAAATGAAACAGGTGAAGTGTAATGGATAAGCAGGAAGCAAAGCATATGAATATGCCTTCTCCTTTCACATGCGAGCATAAGTCTGTAGAAGCATATTTATTTATTGATCCACTTTGTAAAGATTGCTGGGATATCGAGCCATTTATTATTAAACTATGGCTCGAATATGGGAAATACTTCTCTATTCGTCATATAGTAACTGGAAAAGTGGACGGGGCAAACGCTTCCTCACACAAATGGAATAAACCTGCTAATATTCGATTTGTGTGGGAAAAGACAACAAGTTTACAAGGTTTTTCATGTGATGGAAAAGTACATATGCAAGAGGCATCGTCAACGCCGTATCTAGTTTCGATGGCAATTAAAGCGGCGGAGTTGCAAGGCCGAAAAGCAGGTTCGAAATTTTTGCGAAAACTCCAAGAATACATTCTTCTTAAAAATGTATCAAACCCAGATGGTGAACTATTGCTTACATGTGCAAAAGATAGCGACATTGATGTAGAGGAATTTAAAAAAGACCTACACTCAGTTAGCGCAAAAAAAGCTTTCCAATGCGACCTAAAATTCACAAATGAGATGCATATTACAGAAATACCTTCCCTCCTATTTTTCCATGCAAATTCAGATGAGGAAGGTATTAAAATCGCAGGAATTTATTCCTATGATGTATACGTACAGTTATTAAAAGAACTTGTAAAATGCGAGATTGAGCCAGAGCCATTACCTCCTTTAGAGGTATTACTAGAAGTAACACAATTTATTTCTTCAAAGGAAATCTCATTTATATATGACTGCCCGCAGCAAGAAATAGAGCGCGAACTAAAAAAATTACAACTAAAACGAAAAGTACAAATGATTGAAGTGAAGTGCGAGCGTTATTGGAAATGGATAGCAAAAGAAAAAGACCTGGTGTAAACACCAGGTCTTTTTCTTTACGGCTTATAAAAATATTAAAGGGGATGGGAGAAATTTTCACGTTCAAACAAAGGGGTATATGTTTGTATGTGAATTCGTTCACGCTTATTATATTACAAGATTCGACGTCAGATGACAACCCCTTTTGTCGAATTTCACACTTTTGTCACATTCTAAACGTTTTCATTCTTGAATAAACTATAAAAAAAGCAATTTAGGAGGTTTCCTTATGAAAAAGTCTCATATTTTTCTTATCTTTCTATGTGTTATTGTTTCTTTTTTCTTGTATATCCTCTCTCTATTACAAGCTTTTCCTAAAATTATTGCCTTCCCTCTTTTATTCGGAGTTATCGTCATCGCTGTCTCTTATTTCAACTATAGAAAACGATTTAAAGGATTTTAACTACAAAAATAAGTCGTGAAAATTCCTGCTAATATAGAAAAAGTAAAGAAAATCAACTTAATCATTCGACAAATATCGACACGATGTGCTTTTGAGCAAATGTTCCAAACAAAAAAGACGAGGATAAAATTCCTCGTCTTTTCTCATTACTTCTCTTCAAACAATAGCGCTTCTAATTCATTTAATTTCTCTTCAAATACTTGTAATGCTTCTTTTACAGGTTCTGGTGATGCCATATCTACCCCTGCTTTTTTCAACACTTCAATTGGGTAATCAGAGCTTCCAGCTTTTAAGAATTCATTAATGTAACGTTCTACCGCTGGTTGTCCCTCTTCTAAAATTTGTTTTGACAAAGCTGTCGCTGCACTAAATCCTGTTGCGTATTGATATACGTAATAGTTGTAATAGAAGTGCGGAATACGAGACCATTCTAAACCGATTTCTTTATCGATCACTAACGCGTCACCGAAATATTTCTTATTTAAATCATAGTAAATTTCCGTTAACATGTCTGGCGTAACAGCATGTCCTTCTTGTACTTTCTTATGAATAATATGCTCAAACTCTGCGAACATCGTTTGACGGAATACAGTACCACGGAATCCTTCTAAATAGTGATTTAATAAATATAGACGCTCTTTCTTATCTTCTGTCGTTTTTAATAAGTAATCATTTAGAAGTGCTTCATTACAAGTTGATGCTACTTCTGCAACGAAGATTGAATAATCACCATATACGTGCGGTTGTGTCTTCCTTGTATAGTAACTATGCACTGAATGACCAAACTCATGAGCAAGTGTAAATAAATTATTTACATTATCATGCCAGTTCATTAAAATATACGGATTTGTTCCGTATGCACCAGATGAATATGCTCCGCTTCTTTTTCCCTTATTCTCATATACATCTACCCAGCGATTCTCATATGCTTCTTTTAAAATTTCAACATATTCATCACCAAGTACATTTAAAGATTTCAATAACATTTCTTGTGCTTCTTCATACTTCACATTCATTTTCACTTCTGGTACAAGTGGTGTATATAAATCATACATATGAAGCTCATCAAGACCTAGGGCACGCTTACGAATATCAATGTAGCGATGTAGTAAGTGTAAATTATCATTTACCGATTCAACAAGTTGATCATACACTGCTTCAGGAATATTATTATTACTTAATGCAGCTTGACGTGCAGAATCGTATTTACGAACGCGTGCATTGAAATTATTACGTTTCACAGCCCCACTTAACGTACTTGCAAATGTGTTCTTATATTTTCCGTACGTTTCATATACAGCTTTGAATGCATCTTCGCGCACTCGACGATCATCACTTTCTAAAAATTGAATATAACGACCATGTGTTATTTCTACTTCTTCTCCATCCTCACCTTTAATAGATGGGAATTTTAAATCCGCATTATTCAACATACCAAATGTATTACTTGATGCACTCATCACTTCAGATGCTTCTGCTAATAGCGCTTCTTCAGCTTCCGATAATACATGCGGGCGTTGACGTGTAATTTCTTCTAATGCATGCTCATATACACTTAGTTCTCGATTTTGTTGTAAGAATGTTTGCAATGTATCTTCTGAAATAGATAAAATTTCAGGCACGATATAAGCTGTGCTACTAGATACTTGTGAGTATAAATTTGTTGCGCGATCATTTAATGCTTGATACACAGAGTTTGTTGTATCTTGATCGTAACGCATATGTGCATATGTATATAGCTTACCTAATCTCATTGAAATTTCATCTTCATATTGCAATGCCTCAAGCAAATTGTCTGCAGAGTCACCAAGCTTCCCTTTAAATTCAGTTAACTTTGGCAATAGCTCTTTAATAGCTTGGAATTCTTTCTCCCATTCTGCATCTGTTTGAAAAATATCTTCTAATCGCCATGTGTTTGCTTCTTCAATCTCATTGCGATCTGGTAATGATTTTACTGTGTTTTGTTCAGCCATTCTTTAAGCCCTCCTTTAAATATCTCTACTTAAGTACAATTCGATTTTTTCTTATGTAATTCCTTCACGATCAGTCTTTATTATATCCCCTTTTCCCTCTCTCATGTTGTACTTTGTCTCAAATAGAGATAGTGCATGCGCTAAGCAAATGTCATCATATTTCATAATTTCCTCCTCTGTTTTTAACAAAATAACATCTCTTATTTTTCGATACTTATTAATACCTATTTTTATTAATACACCTGCATAACATAAAAATGTCATATACTCTGCAACTGCTACCTTCCATATATGTTGCGCAAAATACGGAAGTAACCGCCTCTTCGTATATTTTGCTACATAGTTACATACGTATTGCAGAGAAATATACTCCCCTACCTTAAGCATACCTATACACTTCATATAAAGAGAAGCCTGCCATATAAATGGATTTGTTTGAAAAGCAAACGAGGATGGGAGCGGAACACCGATTTCAGAAGGAAAACTCGCTGGGGTACATTTATATTGATATAAGAGACGGAGTAGTGACTTATGATTATAATTCCAAATAGATAGAGCGTTTTGCCGAAAATAGTTCTTTTTTCTCTTCCATTCTTGTCTTAATACCTCTTTCCGGAAAGGAACGGGAGAAAAGAGCATATCAACAGTAGTCGTATCGGTTGGTAAATAAATAGTATGTGAGAAAGAGACATTTGTAGAAAACGGAGTGATAAATGCGCATTTCATAAACGATTTTTGTTTCGGACAAAAGAAAATGAGAAATGGCTGAGGATAAGGTTGTAAGGAGAACGCCATAAGGGAGGAGAATGTCATCCAATAGGCGGATCGCTTTTTTAACTGATTTCCACCGATTATCCAGATGACTTGTATACTAGCTTGCAAATACGAATATGTTCGCTTGTATAGCTGCTCTATGGAGAGATTTGCACATTGATATTCAATCGCAATTGTTCTATCCGCTCTCTCTACGTAAATATCTGGCCGTTGCTGGATTGCCGGCAGATAATGCTCTATATCTACATGAAAATCTTGACGTTTTAACCATCTATATAACAATTATTTACCGTGCATATGATACATAGATTCTGCTTCATAAAAGGCAAGACATGAATCCACTTTCTTATGAGCAAAATGCCACCTCTTCTGTTTTCCTAATTTCATTTGCACTTCTTTTCCACAAGCTGTACAAAAAAATTTTTCTCGTTTACGTATTTCGCGTAAAAGCTCTTCATCCCGGTTATATAATAGATGAATTTTTTCTCCGTTTTCTCTCCTTGCAATAAACATCACAATCACACCCTTTCAACTCCTTGTATTCTACAATTTACTACAAATTCCTCTCAAAAAAAGAGATGTCCTAAATTAGGACATCTCTTTCTATAATAGAGGTGATAATAACCGATACGTCGATTCAACAATCCGCCTATGAAGACGTCTCTTATGAAATCGGTCAACATGAATTTCACTGGATTCTTCTAAATCGTCTTTAAAATCTTGAACGAGCTTTCGAATGCTATCTGTATCATATAAAAAGGCATTTACTTCAAAGTTTAAATGAAAACTTCTCATATCCATATTAGCTGTCCCAATTGATGCGAGATCAGAATCCACGATAACAACTTTACTATGAAGAAAACCTTTTTCATATTCATATATTTTTACTCCTGCATCTAATAACTCCGGAAAGTACGATCTTGATGCATAAAAGACAGTCCGCTTATCTGGCTTACTTGGCATTAACAAACGAACATCAATACCAGCAAGTGCAGCTACTTTTAATGCAGATAAAATATCATCATCTGGAATAAAGTATGGTGTTGCAATCCAAATCGATTTCCTAGCTGAAGCAATCATTGCAAAATATAAATGTTTAATTGTTTCCCATTTATTATCCGGTCCACCTCCAACGAGTTGGACTCCGCCCCAATGATCACCCTCAACTGCTTCCGCTTGTAAATATTCAGGTGCTAATACCGCCTCACCAGTCATATAAAACCAGTCTTGAAGGAAAATTAGCTGTAAACTTTGAACCGCTTCACCGCGTAAATATAAATGCGTGTCTCGCCAAAAACCGAAATATTTATCCTTCCCTAAATACTCATCACCAATATTTAATCCACCTACAAACCCTTCATTTCCATCTATAATAACGATTTTTCGGTGGTTTCGATAATTAATTTTATCGTTTAAAATTGGAAAACGCACAGGGAAAAATGGAATCATTTCTACTCCTGCATCATTCAATTCTTCAATATACGAATTTGATAATTTAAAGCTTCCAACCGCGTCGTATAAAAAACGAACGACAACGCCTTCTTTTGATTTTTTTATTAAAATATCTTTAATTTCTGTACCGAGCTTGTCATCACGCACAATGTAATACTCCATATGAATGTGGTGTTTCGCTCGATTTAACCCATCTAAAATTGCCTGAAACGCTTCGTCTCCATTTGTTAATGTCCTCGTTTCAGTTTGAAATGAAATATTTAAAGCACCCAATCGATCTGCTAAACGAAATAACAATTCTTGATGCTTATGGTCTCGTAAAATTCGTTCTTCGTAATCTTCATGTCCCTTATATTGTAAAAATGCCTGTTCATCGAGTAACGCCTTCTTTTGGAACATTCTTTTTCTGCGAAAGTTTTGTCCAAATAATAAATAAGCAAAGAAACCGAACACTGGAAAAATACCTAGTACGATTAACCATGTAAGTGTTTTAGATGGATGTCTGTTTTCTAAGAAAATAACACATCCAATTAAAAATGCGGAAACCGTAAATAAAATACTAATAATACCTAAAATCGATACGTCTTTTATACCAATGACATCCGAATAAAATGCTACATCAATAAACATACGTAACGAAACAAATAATGCGAACAATAGTAGAAAAAAGAAAAGTAGTTTTAACGTGTTTTTCATCTCTTACCTCCTTACTAAGAAAGCCTTCCTATTCTTCATAAAAAAAGCCGATTTCATACTATAGAAATCGGCCTACGCTTTGGCAGGAAAATGGTTGCGAATTGTCTCAAGCGCACGCTCTTTCACAACCTGTTTCCCATACTCACTTACACGGTGAATCGTTAAAGTAGATTCTTCTCCATATTCTAAAACAATACTTAAAATACGATCAATTTCTTCTTCATCATGTAGCACTTCATCGAATTCCACATATACATAATAGCGGTCCTCAAATGAATACAGTTCATCTTTTATATCTTCAAAAATTAGACGATGACTTAATGAAATTACATCCTCAAAATCATTAAACTTAATTAAAAAGCCAAACGTACCATCTTCATTAAAGTTTGTACCTGTCGGTTCTATTTCCTCTTCCTCTAATTCTTGCTGGAATAATGATTCGATTCCTTCATCTAAAGGAATATCTATAATTTTGTCTACACCTATCGGTAGTTCTAATTTTTGTCCATCCTTTGAAAGTTCTGCTTTCGTTACAAGTACTTCAATCCCTTTGTCAACTGCTTGCACTTGAATCCATAACGGACCATCAATAAAGAAGTCATCATGATCGCGAGCTTCATCCATCATTTCCCAAAAAAGTTCTTCACTCCGTTCGCGGTCATACCAAATTTCTTCACGGTTAAACCCTCTGTCCTCTATATCAACGTACGTAATAAAAAATTTCATCGTATGATCGTTAATTCTTTCAATTTCCAAAATACAACTCTCCCTTCCTGTTTAGAATTGTTATGAAGGGATCCCCCACTCATATGACAAATCAATAGATTCTTGTACTCTCATTTTATGATAAGATTCTCCAGAATGGAAATAAAATCGATTTATTTTACAAAAATAGTTATATACCTATCTGCATTCGGCTACTTACATAAACTGAAACTTTAATTGTTGGGGTCTTTGCTCATCCACGTTGATTATTAGCCACACTAATCAGGCATTTACGGACAGGGAAGCTCAAAACGCACTCCTTTTCTTTATAGCCGGATTTTGTCACGGAATCTTACTACCCGCAGATAGTCGGCTAAATATCATTATTCCAATTCTCTGTTCACAAAAAATTTGGACATACATTTGCGTGTTGCCCCGTACACTGTAATAAAGTGAAACTTCTATAAGAGAAGATTATTTAATCCCAAAGGCGCGGGATAAAAGCTAAACAAACTTTCTTCATCACATACATATCGCTCATTAAAACATCATAAACGGAGGCAGACGAATGGACTTAGAGTTTTTAACATCTGTACTAATGATCGTCGGTATCGATGTTGTACTAGGTGGTGATAACGCAATTGTTATCGCATTAGCTAGCCGAAATTTACCTGAATCAAAGCGAAATAAAGCAATTTTGATTGGCACTATTTTAGCAATTGTGCTGCGAATTCTCCTCACAATACTAGCTGTCTATTTACTCGACATCCCATTTTTACAACTCATCGGCGGAGTTTTACTCACATTAATTGCAGTAAATTTACTAACTGATAACAACAACGATCTTTCTTCGATTCAAGGAAAAACGACTTTATTCCAAGCGGTGCGTACGATTGTATTCGCAGATCTCGTTATGGGGTTTGATAATGTTATTGCCATTGCGGGTGCAGCTCACGGAAGATTATTACTCGTAATAATCGGTCTACTCATTTCTATCCCGATTATCATTTGGGGCAGCAAACTTATTTTAATACTCATGGAACGTTTTCCGTTCCTCATTTTTTGCGGGGCAGCAGTTCTCGCCTATACAGCAGGAAAAATGATTACACATGAAGACAGACTTGCAACTTTTTTTCATAACAACCCAAGTTTCACGACAAGTATTCCTTACTTATTCATTTTCACCGTTTTATGCATCGGTATTATCGTTCAACGAGTTCGATTACGAAATGTGAAACATTAAAAGAAAACCTTCTACTATATAATAGGTAGAAGGTTTTCATATTATTATAATTAATTTACAAGACGCTGTGCTTCACGCAATTGGAACGTTCTTACTGTACGTGGTAAGAAACGGCGGATTTCGTCTTCGTTGTAACCTACTTGAAGGCGCTTCTCGTCAATCATAATTGGACGACGTAAAATCCCTGGATAGTCACGAATCATCTTATATAAATCTTGAAGTGGTAAAGACTCTAAGTTTACATTTAATTCTTGGAAAACTTTTGAACGAGTAGAAATAATCTCATCCGTTCCGCTTTCTGTCATACGTAAAATCTCTTTAATTTCCTCAATCGTTAATGGATCTGAGAAAATATTACGTTCTGTATAAGGAATATGATTTTCCTCTAGCCATAATTTCGCCTTTCTACAAGACGTACAGCTTGGAGAACTATATAATGTTACCATACAAAGCTCACTCTCCTTAAAGAGTACAAATTCTGTACTAATTACAGTTTAAATTTCTAACTTCCGCAATTTTTCGCGATAACTTGTCTTATAGCAAAGTAAAAAATCGCAATTCATGTAAGCAACAATAATTACTTTTAATAAGTAACTTCTATAATCATTATACAATAGTTTTTGCAAGAAATATACAGTAAATTTACTGCTAGTTGAGAAAACTTCTCCGTGTATTCCACTGCTATGTAACATAATTACACTCACTTTAACTGTCATCTAACAACAATCTTCAACCCTTTTGACGCCTGCTTTTCATAATATACTTCATGTTATATACGATTGGTTTTTCATAACATGAATCGCCTAAAAGAGAACGTTTTCTTACCTTTTCCCAATAATTCAATTGAGAAATGTAAGACCAAAAGCTAAAACAAAAAAGAACACCTGTTCTTATATTAACAAATCTCATCACTCATGTCTATACGATTTCTAAAATTAATCAAATATTTTTCTGACATTTCTTTCTTTTTTATCTTTTATCTCATACAATAAAAATACAGACAGGCAAAGGGGGAATTTGCATATGATTGCTTTTTTTACTGATTTTATCATTGTTGCTACCCTCATCATCGGAATAACAGCATTGATTGGTGTCATTACAAATAGCATCGGTGAAAAACTCTTTGGTGGGAAAGAAAAAATGAAGTTTGTTAACAAAAGTTTAGATGTACAATCTGGCTGGAATCAAGTTGGCGGAAAAGGTATTTATAAAAAACGTACGTACTAAAAAAAGCAGGTAATCACCTGCTTTTTTTTGTTATTTCTCTACTGATGCCCATTTGAAGCTTACTTCGCCACCATATTTATGGTTGTACATATCTTTAATTGTTTCTCTTTGTAAATATGCTCTACCACGTTGATATACTGGAACAATCGCAGCATCATCAAGTAACATTTTTTCTGCTTCTAATAAGTTTTTCCAACGAGCGTTTACGTCGCTTCCATCTTTCTTCGCTTTCATAATAATCTCATCGTACTTCGGATTAGAATACTTCATTTTGTTTTGTGCCCCGTCAGTTACGAACATATCAAGATATGTAACTGGATCCGGGAAGTCTGCACTCCATCCAGAGAATGACATTACATAGTCGCCAGCATCTTCTAATTTTAGTTTTTGCGCGAATGGCTGTTGTTTAATTTTCACTGTTAAGCCTGGTAAATTCTTTTCTAATTCACCTTTTAAATATTCACCAGTTTTCTTCGATAATTCAACATCTTCATTTAATAGCTCTAATTCAATTTCGTTTTTACCAAGCTCTTTTTTACCAGCTTCCCAATACTTTTTGGCTTCTTTTACATTTGGTTTTATAATATCTCCATTTTCAGCACGGAAATCTTTTTTATCCGGTCCTTTAATGAAATTGTCAGGAATTAATCCCGTCGCTGGCTTAGAACCGTTATTTAATAATGTATCAACGAATGGTTTACGGTCAAAACCAAGAGAAATTGCTTTACGAATATTTTTATTTGCTAAAGCTGGGTCTTTTTGATTTAAGCGAAGGAAGAATACAGAAGTATCTTCTACCGTTTTGAAATCTGGTTTTCCTTTATATTTATCGATGAACTCTGCTAATAACGTCGCTCGATCGACTGCGTTTGTTTCATATAAATTAATTGGCGTAGACGTATCTTTTACAATATTAAAGTTTACTTCCTCAAGCTTCACTTCTTTATTGTCCCAATATGATGGGCTCTTTGTCATTTTGAAGCTACGTTCATGTTGCCAATCACTTAATGTAAATGGCCCATTATAAAGTGTTGTGTTTGCCTCTAAACCAAACTTCGTACCTTGCTCTTTTACATACTTTTCATTCACAGGATAGAAGATTGGATATACCATTAAATCAACAAGATACGGAATCGAGTTGTCTAATTCCACTTCTAATGTGTGATCATCAATTGCTTTTACGCCTAATTGATCTGGACTCATCTCTTTTTTATTAATTTTTTCTGCATTTTTTATATCATACATAATGTACGCTGATTTTGCAGCTGTATCTGGATTAATCGCTCTTTGCCATCCATATACGAAATCTTTCGCTGTTACAGGTTCACCATTTGACCATTTTGCATCTTCACGTAATTTAAATGTATACTTTTTACCGTCTTCTGACTTTTGGAATTCTTTCGCTACACCTGGCACTAATTTATCATCTTTCCCAAGGCGGTATAGACCTTCCATCGTATTATTCATTACTTTTGAAGAAACTGCATCAGCTGATAACGCTGGGTCCATCGTTGGAATTTCTTGTGTTTCAATTAAATTAATAACTTGCTTCGCACCGCTTTTCCCGCTATCCCCTTTTGCGTTCGCTTGCGGTTCATCTTTTTGATAGCCACATGCCCCTAAAATCATGCTCATCGCTACTGTTGATGCTACAAAAACTGGTATCTTTTTTTTCATACTTCCACCCCTCCAAAAAATGTTAGCCCTTTCATTTTCAAACAGAAAGAAATATATATATGTTCTAATAATTCATATTATACACACAAATATATTCTTTGTATATTTATATTTCTATTTTATTAAAATTTTCTGTTAAAAAATAAACCTTTGAAAACGTTTCACATTGCTATTTTTCCTGACTGAAACGTAAAAAAATATTATTTTTATATTTTTCTAAATTATCAGAGAAAAATAAATTTTATATCCTATAATATTTTATGTATAATTATCCTTCTCTTATTAACATAAAATGAAGGTCTCTTCATATTAAAAATATGTAGGTTAAAATGAGTGCAATGGCTATGAAAGTATGTTACGATACACTTTGCTAAAAATAGATATCGGTAAAGAGGGGACAGATATGACAGCAATTCACTCAAAAAGTGGGCCAACTGAGAAACTAAGTTTATTCCTATTAACATGGCCTATTTTTCTAGAAGTTTTTCTTTTTATGTTGATGGGGATCGCTGATACTTTTATGTTAAGTGCATTATCAGACGATGCTGTATCTGGGGTTGGTGCAGCGAATCAATATCTCCATATCGCTATTTTGGTACTAGAAGTAATCGGGAACGGCGCTGCAATCGTCGTATCTCAATACCTCGGTTCCAAACGTTTTATGGAAGCATCTAAAATATCAGCATTAGCCGTCACATTAAATTTAGTGGTCGGACTCGTTATAAGCGCTGCTTTTCTTTTATTTTCAAAACATATGATGATGGCAATGAATTTACAAGGCGATGTACTAACGTATGCACAAGGTTATTTATCCATTGTCGGAGGAGCTATTTTCCTTCAAGCTATTATTAACTCATTAGCCGCTATTATCCGTGTTCACGGCTTTACAAAGCAAGCAATGTTCGTTTCGCTTGGAATGAATATTATTCATATCGCCGGAAACTACGTACTTATTTTCGGGAAATTCGGTTTCCCTGAACTTGGTGTACAGGGGGCCGCTATTTCTTCCGCTGTCAGTCGACTACTGGCACTTATTGTGTTCTTCTGGTTACTATACCGCGTTATGGAATACCGTGTGAAATTACAATATTACTTCACTTTATCAAAAGAATACGTTGGTAAAATATTAAAGATCGGCATTCCATCTGCATTCGAACAAGTCATGTATCAAGCTTGTCAAATTGTCTTCTTATATTACGCAACATACTTAGGTACGGAATCATTAGCAGCAAGACAATACGCTACTAACATTTCTATGTTCACTTATTTATTCGCTATTGCTATTGGTATGGGAACAGCGATTATCGTTGGACGCCTAGTTGGTGGAAATGAAAAAGATGAAGCGTACACACGCGTATGGAAAAGTGTACAATGGGCGATTGGTGTAACTCTATTTATGGTCATTCTCGTTGTTACATTCCGCACACAATTAATGGGACTATTTACGGATAATCCACATATTATCTCTCTAGGGGCAACCGTTCTTTTACTAAGTGTACTACTGGAAACAGGACGGACGATGAACATCGTCATCATTAACTCACTCCGCGCAGCAGGCGATGCAAAATACCCTGTGTTAATCGGTGCATTCTCTATGGTATTAATGAGCTTACCGCTCGGCTACTTTTTCGTCTTCCACTTAGATATGGGTCTCGTTGGTATTTGGTTAGCAATTGCTATCGACGAATGGACGCGGGCAATTATTATGTTCTTCCGATGGAGAAGTAGAGCCTGGGAAAGTTATGCACTTGTTAAACCAAATGAACAAGAAGAAAGTGTTTCTGTTCAGGTACAGTAACGCTTGTTTGATCAAGATGTAGTTATTAGTGAATGAAATTTATATCGGCGATTCTTTCAATATATCGACTTACCGACAATGTTGACAACACATTTATATAGTAGAAAAAAGCCACCCTTCCTTAAATGGAAGAATGGCTTTTTTTATTATTGATAGATTTCTTTATATTTCTTATACTCCGCTTCAGAACATAATACGAAATGTCCTGGGCGAATTTCACGCATTGTTGGTACTTCGCTACCATAATCATGCTGCGTTGGATCGTATACGATACGTTTACGATTGCGCTCATAATCTGGATCTGGAAGTGGAATTGCTGATAGTAGTGATTTTGTATATGGATGCATTGGATTCTCATATAACTCTTCACTTGTTGTCAGCTCAACGATTTGACCACGGTACATTACACCGATGCGATCACTAATGTATTTTACCATCGATAAATCATGGGCGATGAATAGGTACGTTAAACCTTTTTCTCTTTGTAACTGTTTTAGTAAGTTTACAACTTGCGCCTGAATCGATACGTCAAGTGCTGAGATTGGTTCATCAGCAATGATAAATTCAGGTTCTACAGCTAGCGCACGAGCGATACCGATACGTTGACGTTGTCCGCCTGAGAATTCATGCGGGAAACGGTTCGCGTGCTCTTTATTTAAACCAACTGTATTTAACAGCTCGTGAACACGATCCATACGCTCTTTTTTGCCTTTTGCTAGTCCGTGAATATCAATACCTTCTGCGATAATATCCCCTACTGTCATACGAGGATTTAATGATGCATATGGATCTTGGAAAATCATTTGCATTTTACGGTTGAACTTCTTAAGTTCTGCGCGTGATTTTTTACCATGTACATTTTCACCATCGAACAACACTTCACCGGCAGTTGCATCGTATAAACGAATGATCGTTCTTCCAGTTGTTGACTTACCACAACCAGATTCTCCTACAAGTCCAAATGTTTCACCGCGGTAAATATCAAATGAAATATCATTAACTGCTTTAACAACACCACCACTCACATCAAAGTGTTGTTTCACATTTTTTACTTCAATTAATTTCTCACGTTGTTTAGTCATGTTGTTCACCTGCTTTCATTTGAAGAATACGTTTTTCAACAACTGCGGGTGGTTTTACTTCTGGCGCTTGCTCATGAAGTAACCAAGTTGCCGCATAATGTGTATCACTTACTTTAAATAAAGGTGGTTCCATTTCAAAATCAATTTTCAGCGCCTGCGGGTTACGTGGTGCAAAAGCATCACCCTTTGGCGGTTTTAATAAGTCAGGAGGCGTTCCTGGAATCGCATATAGTTCGTCCTCTGAACCATCTAAGCTTGGCATAGATGCGATTAAGCCCCATGTGTATGGATGTTTTGGATTGTAGAAAATTTCATCAACAGTTCCAATTTCAACAACTTTACCAGCGTACATAACTGCCACGCGATCAGCAACGTTTGCCACTACACCTAAATCATGCGTAATGAAAATGATTGCTGCTTCTGTTTTTTGCTGAATGTCCTTCATAAGTTCTAAAATTTGCGCCTGAATTGTAACGTCTAGCGCTGTTGTCGGCTCATCGGCAATTAATAATTTCGGATTACAAGCTAACGCCATCGCAATAACTACACGTTGTCTCATACCACCTGAGAATTGGTGAGGATATTGTTTTAAGCGTGCTTCCGGATTTGGAATACCTACAAGGTCGATTAATTCTAAAGCAACTTTACGTGCATCTGCTTTACTCATCCCTTGGTGTTTAATAAGACCTTCCATAATCTGATTACCAATTGTCATCGTTGGATTTAATGATGTCATTGGATCTTGGAAAATCATCGCAATATCTTTACCGCGTACTTGCTGCATTTCTTTTTCTGTTAGTTTCGTTAAGTCACGACCTTCAAATACGATTTCACCGTTTTTAATACGTCCTGGAGGATTCGGAATTAATCCCATTAACGCTTTAGAAGTAACTGATTTACCAGAACCAGATTCTCCTACAATTGCTAATGTCTCTCCTTTTTTCAAATCAAAAGTAACACCGCGTACAGCTTGTACTTCACCTGCATGTGTATCAAAGGAGACTTGCAAATCTTTTACCTCTAGCAATGTTTTCATTTTTACTTCTCCCCTCTTTTACTTACGCATTTTTGGATCTAACGCGTCGCGTAATCCGTCTGCCATTAAGTTGAATGCTAAGATTAACATACTGATGACAACCGCTGGGATGAACATCATATGTGGATACGTTTGAATTGATTTATAACCATCGTTTACAAGAGAACCAAGTGATGCGAATGGTGGCTGAATACCTAAACCGATGAAGCTTAAGAATGCCTCACCAAACACTGCAGTTGGAATTGTAAACATTGTCATTACGATAATTGGTCCCATTACGTTCGGGATTAAGTGTTTTACAATTAATTGTGTATTTGTTGCACCTAATGTACGAGATGCTAATACATATTCTTGATTCTTTAATTTTAGGATTTGTCCACGAACGATACGCGACATTCCTATCCAACCTGTAATTGCCATCGCGAGTGTAATCGACCAAATACCTGATCCCATAATGATTACCATTAAAATAACGATGATTAAGTATGGAATACCGTTAATAATCTCCATAATACGTTGCATAATATTATCTACTCTGCCGCCATAGAAGGCCGAAATACCTCCGTATGCAACCCCAATTACTAAGTCAATCGCTGCTGCTAAAAGAGCGATATATAATGATACTCGTGTACCTTCCCATGTTCTTGTCCATAAATCACGGCCAAGGTCATCTGTACCAAACCAGAAATACTCTTTAACATCACGTTTTTCATATTGGTCAACACCATATTGATCTGTACCGTCAAATGGTAGCCAATGAATATTTTCAATCACTGGAATTTTCGGCGGCATTTTCGCACGACCTAAATCCTGCTCTTTATAAGAATGCTTACTTACCATCGGTCCTATAATTGCTAGTAGTACAATAAGCATTAATAATACGAAACCAAACATTGCACCTTTATGTTGGAACAAACGTCTTCTTACATCTTGCCAAAACGTTAAGCTTGGACGGGCAATGACTTCATTATCAACATTACTTTGATTGGCTGGTTGAAATAAATCTGGAGATAATTTTTGTACATCTTTCATCATTTTTTCCCTCCCGCTAAACGAATACGAGGATCAATAATTCCGTATAAAATATCGACTATGAAAATAACTAAGATGAAGATCGCACTATAGAAAATTGTCGTTCCCATAATAACTGTATAGTCATTCACTGTAATCGATTTAACGAATTGTTCCCCAAGTCCAGGTACAGCGTAAATTTGCTCAATAACTAGTGTCCCTGTAATTAATCCAGCAACCATTGGTCCTAAAATTGTTACAACTGGAATTAATGCGTTACGAAGTGCGTGCTTGATAATGATAACGCCTTGGCTAATTCCTTTCGCTTTCGCTGTTAAAATGTAGTCAGCTTGCATAACCTCAATTAACTCTGCACGAGCGAAACGTGCGATTGTTGCGATAACTGCCATCGATAAGGCAATTGTAGGCATTACTGTAAACTCAGGTCCTTTCCAGAATGCTACTGGGAACCAACCAAGTTTTACCCCTACGAAATATTGTAGTAATGCGGCGAATACGAATGATGGTACCGACATCCCGAGTACGGAAATTATTGTCGCCCCATAATCGACCCACGTATTGTTACGAAGTGCCGCAACGATTCCTAAAATTAATCCGATAAATGTTCCTAATATAATCGCTTGTAAACCAAGTTGTGCTGATGGTCCAATACGATCCACAATCATATCTGTTACTGGGCGGTTATCATATTGGAATGATACCCCTAAATCACCTTTTGCTAAGTTACCTAAGTAACGTGCATATTGAACTGGTACTGGATCATTTAATCCATATTTTTCAAGAATGATTTCTTTTTGTGCCGGTGATAGCTTCTCCTGGTTTTTAAGTGGAGAACCCGGTAGTAATTTCATCAAAAAGAAAGTCAGTGTAGTAATTAAAAATAATGTCAAAGCCATGTACACGAAACGTTTTAATACATAACGTCCCATAGTCAAGCACCTCCCCGTTTTTCTCAAAAGCAATAAGATAGTTTGAAATATTCTTACTTTTATTTTTTTAAAATAAGAGCACATGCCCATCATAGGCATATACCCTTATTCATGATGGAAACCATTTTTAGTTTTTGAGTTCAACCCACTTATAGCTAAATTCTCCGCCATATTTATGTTCTAATAGGCCTGTAATTGAACTACGTTGTAAATATGCCTTTCCAGGTTGATATACTGGAGCAATCGCTGCATCCTCAAGCAGTTTTTGTTCTGCTTTTAATAGAGCATCCCAGCGAGCTTGTACATCTACTTCTGTTTTGGCTTTCTTAATTAGCGCATCATAAGCTGGATTTGCGTAATTCACTTTATTTTGTGAATTACCTGTTGTATACATTTCAAGGAATGACATTGGATCCATATAATCTGGACTCCAGCCCGCATACGACATCGCATAATCTCCACTTGCTTCAAGCTTTAATTTTTGTGCAAATGGCTGCATTTTTGTTGAAACTGTTAAACCTGGTAAGTTCTTTTCGAATTGTCCTTTTAAATACTCTCCGATTTTTTTTGCATCATCGGTATCAAAGTTTAATAACTCTAACTCTACTTTGTCTACACCAAGTTCTTTTTTACCAGCTTCCCAATATTTTTGAGCCTCTTTAACATCCTCTTTTATAAGCTTTCCGTTTTCTTCACGGAAGTCTTTTCCATTCGGACCTTTTGCTAAGCCTTTCGGAACAAAACCATATATTCCTTCTGAACCATCGTTCAAGATCACTTTCCCGATATTTTCACGTTCAAAGGACATTGCAATTGCTTTTCGGATATTTTTATTTGCTAAAAACTTATTCTTTTCATTTAAGCGAATAAATTGTGTAGATGGTCTCTTAATCGTTTTGAAATCAGCATCTGATTTGTATTTATCTACAAATTCTGATGTTAATACTACTCGATCAATCGCTTTTGTTTCATATAAATTTATAGCAGTTGAACGATCCTTAACAATATTGAAGTTTATTTCCTCAAGTTTTACTTCTTTATTTTCCCAATACGTTGGATTTTTCTTAAGTTGGAAACTTTGTTCATGCTTCCATTCATTTAAAACGAATGGGCCATTATAAAGTGTTGTATTGGATTCTAATCCAAATTTTGTTCCTTGTTCTGTTACAAATTTCTCATTCAAAGGATAAAATGTTGGATAGACTGTCAAACTTACAAAATAAGGAACAGGGTTGTCTAATTCCACTTCAAGTGTGTGATCATCAATTGCCTTTACACCAAGTTCTTCAACTGGTAACTCTTTTTTGTTAACTTTCTCCGCATTTTTAACATCAAATAGTATGTAAGCAAACTTGGCACCCGTATTTGAATCTACAGCTCTTCTCCAAGAATAAACGAAGTCTTTAGCTGTTACAGGCTCACCATTGGACCATTTCGCATCTTCACGTAATTTAAATACATACTTTTTACCATCCTCTGATTTCTCATAGGATTTAGCGACACCTGGAACGAGTTTATCATCTTTCCCCAGACGATATAATCCTTCCATTGTATTATTCATGATGTTAGAAGATGCTGCATCCGTTGATAACGTCGTATCCATTGTTGGAATCTCAGCTGTTTCAGTTAGGTTTAACACTTGCTTATTTGAGGCTTTTTCTTTTGCGCCTGCTTTATTATCTTCTTTTTGATAACTACAAGCTCCTAACATACTCACTGTCAACGTTGATGCAATTAATAACGGTATCTTTTTCTTCATGTTGTATTGCCTCCCCTAATTGCACTTCCTGTACCCTCACTTGCAAAAAACAGAATTGAAAGAATAATCTCCAAGTTTCTACAATTTTCATTATACATATAATATGACGATTGTGAATATAGTTTTTTGTTTTTTTGTTAAAATTTTTAATAAATTATTTATTTTATTTTTTTTTTGTAAAGGAATACGTTAACATTGCTACCATCATCTTGAAATTAGGGCTTCAATTGCGTATAATTTTCAAAAAATTATTTATATTACTTATTATAACTTTTATAGTATAATAATTCTAGTGATATTTTGACGGAGGGGAATATTTTGAATAAAGTTTTTTTTCATTCTTGTATACTATTTTTTGTAGCGATAATCGCTTCTAGTGTTGGCGCATTCCTCGTTTCATCTCAGTTTTTGTTGAATTTTGTCAACATTTCATTCTATATCTCATTGTTATTTATTCTTATAGGTGGTTTTTTATACATATTTCAAAATGGATTTTTTAACGTAACAATTTACGCATTCCAAAGAGTATTTGGTACGAACAAAAAAATTGACTCCTTAATTGAAGAAGCAGAGGAACCTACCGATAAGAAAGAACGTATTTATAAAACATATTCATTCAAATGGACGTATCCGATTTGTATTACTGGCATCGTACTCGGTCTGTTCTCGACTCTCATTAGCTTTACTATTTTGATGTAGTTTGCAAACGCTATTCCATATGATATAATAATCAGCAAAACATTTTGTTATAAAACTTTAGTTCTTTCATATTAAAAGGGCTCAGTTAACAATAAATAAATTTATATGTATGCGATGATAAAGAAGAGTACATATTGAGGCAATTTCAGAGAGCTTGTGGTTGGTGTGAACAAGTAATTGTGCAATATGGAATGGGCTTTTGAGCACCAAACCGAACCGTGAGTAGTAGGCTTTGGCGTTATATCCAGACGTTATTATGGATCTGAGAGATTTCACAACGGTGAAATAATTAGGGTGGTACCGCGGTCCATTCGTCCCTATGTAATTTGGGATGAATGGGCTTTTTTGTATGCCTTCTCTTCCCTATCACACATTCAAATTTAGGAGGAATTACTTATGTCAGTTATCTTTTCTGGTATTCAGCCAAGTGGAACAATTACACTTGGCAACTATTTAGGAGCTATGAAGCAATTTACAGAGCTTCAAAACGAACACGACTGTTATTTCTGCATTGTAAACCAACATGCAATTACAGTACCTCAAGATCCAGTCGGGCTTCGTAAAAACATCCGCAGTCTTGCTGCACTATATGTTGCATGCGGCATCGATCCTGAAAAAGCTACTTTATTTGTACAGTCAGAAGTACCAGCACACGCTCAACTAGGATGGATCATGCAATCAGTTGCTTACGTTGGAGAATTGGAGCGTATGACACAATATAAAGATAAAGCTTCTGGTAGAGATTCAGTTCCGGCTGGATTACTTACGTATCCACCATTAATGGCTGCTGATATTTTACTTTACAACACTGAAATCGTGCCTGTTGGTGATGATCAAAAACAACATATGGAATTAACACGTGATCTAGCAGAGCGTTTCAACAAACGCTTCCGTGAAGTGTTCACAGTTCCTGAAATTCGCATTCCAAAAGTAGGAGCTCGCGTTATGTCATTAACAGAACCTACGAAAAAAATGAGTAAATCTGATCCAAATCCAAAATCAATGATCAGTATGCTTGATGAACCAAAAACAATTGAAAAGAAAATTAAAAGTGCTGTAACTGACTCTGAAGGTATCGTAAAATTCGATAAAGAAAACAAACCTGGTATCTCTAACTTATTAACAATCTATTCTTCATTCTCTGGAAAAACAGTTGAAGAAATAGAAGCAATGTACGAAGGAAAAGGATACGGTGACTTCAAAGGCGACCTAGCACAAGTAGTCGTAGAAGCAATTCGCCCAATCCAAGACAAATATAACGAACTAATCAGCTCCCCAGAACTAGACGAAATTCTAGACAAAGGTGCAGAAAAAGCAAACCGCGTTGCATTCAAACAACTACGCAAAGTAGAAAACGCAATGGGACTAAGTAGAAAGCGTAGGTAACATATAAAGCGGAGGCGACTGCTTAGCCCTGACGGATAAGGTTCTTTCCCACAGAAGGTGCTTTTTACCTTCTCGCGGGGAAGGTTCTTAGACGCGAAGGGCTAGGAGCCGGAGCTGGATTTCTATATAAAGCGGAAGCGGCTCGCTTAGAATGTGAGGGGGATGGAGCTCCTGACGTAGAGGCGCTTTTGGCCTCGCAGGAAGGCGCGAAGCCACCGAACATTCTTGCCAACTCCATAAAAAAAACCGCCAATTGGCGGTTTTTTTAATTTACCTTCTGCTCATTTTCCATTTCCCATAGCTTTTCAAAAAACGGCTGTCCTTTTACAAGGCGCTCGCATAATTGTTCGTGCTTCTCAGACCATCCAGTTTTCGCTTCATCATAAAGTTTAGCCCAAATATCTTCAAATTCCATATGTTGAACCATTCCATATGCTGATGGATCCCACTCTGTGAACCAATAGCGAATTTCAGCTGGATTTTTCGTTGTATGTAATTGATCTAACGCCATAAATAATAATTGTTTTAGCTGTCTTTCTTTACGAGTCAAGCCATTCATAATGAAAGGCGATGGTGATAAAATATGATGCTCTTTTTCAATTTCTTCTACCTGGAACTCATACTTTTCTGCTTGCACATTTTCTACCATCTCATATACCATCTGCTCTTGACGAGGTATAAGCCTACTTTTTCTAATTGGCACATTATAGCCGATTGAATCAATCGCGATAATTCCTTTTCCATCTGTAACTACAAAACAATATTCTTGTTGCAAACGTTCGTGATTTTTACGAATATAAGCCTTATGATGTACGTCTTCCAATAACTTTTGCGGAAGCTCTAACAATTCGTTCTCGATGTAATGATATAATGTGGAATCTACTTTTAATAATGGCACTTGATCTAATAGCTCAATCGTATCATCTTTCCGCCACTCGTAAAAATGACAAACGTTATACCCATTCTCTTCACCTTCAAACCAATTTACCCATACATCATGTAGATATAACATTCTCTACCCCTCACTTCACTACTGTTTGTACCAATCATTATGTTCATTTTTGCTTAACTTTATTCCACTTGAGGAAATATATTCTAATTATTATTTTTTCTTCTATAATATATAAAAAAACAAGAGATAGCTCTCCTGTTTTTTTACGAAACATGAAATGTATTTGCTTTATTCAATATTTCTTTCGCATCTATAGATAATAAAGAAAGTGTATCTTCTCCTTCAAAAGCTACGCAATCTTTTACAATATGGAATCCAAGTGCATAGCCAAGCATTTTTGGATACGGGTGCAGTCCATTTAATAAAACATCATGCTCTCTCGTACCTCTCTTTACATCTATTCGTTCTTGTATTGAATTTCTCCAATAATAAATAGCATCTTCTTTTGAAATGTAAGTAGTCCACGGTGCGCATCTTTTTTCTGTATACCTTTCATATACAGCTTGCTCAGCTAAGCCTTCCATAATCATCGTATCAAGTAATGTATACTCTGTTTCTTTCGTCTCAATTTGATGCAATCTACATATATGATGATATTCATGCGTTAATAAAGCTTTTAGTTCCTCTACTGAATTACGTCCACATACGAATAAGAAAATAACGTGACGCATAGATAAACCAGCCTTCCCGTTATACTCTTCTTGTACCGTTCGATTATATGAATCTGATAATAAAATAAAGATAGGAACATCTGGACCTTTTAGCCAATTTTTTAATTTTTCATACTCCATGCTAAGTTCTTTCCAAATTTCTTTTTTCTCTAATTCTTTAATTTCCTGCTCACCCCGCATTACCGGGCGATACATACCTCTAGAGATTAAAAAGCGATACAACCTCTCTTTTGGCAATGGAATATACTTTGTAAATTTCTCACAAAGTTTTTCTGGGCGTCCATAATACAGGTGTAACCATTTTGCCGTATCAACAACCCCCATCTTCATCCCTCCTTTTTTTATGTATATGCGAAAAAAGGAAAGAGCGTAAAAATAAATAAGGTGTTTTTTCGTAGTTTGTTACGAAAAAACACCTTATTTTATCTATTATTTATACGATTTAAATACTAATACTGCGTTATGACCACCGAATCCTAATGAATTACTCAATACCGCGTTTACTTCTTGATGTCTCGCTTTATTTGGGACGTAATCTAAATCACAATCTGGATCTGGCGTTTCATAGTTAATTGTCGGAGGAATCACTCCGTCTGTAATTGTTTTAATAGAGAAGATCGCCTCAACAGCACCCGCTGCTCCTAATAAGTGACCTGTCATTGATTTCGTTGAGCTAATCGCTACTTTATATGCATGCTCGCCGAAAGTTTCTTTAATTGCCATCGTTTCATACTTTTCATTCGCATCTGTACTTGTACCATGCGCATTAATGTAATCAATATCTTCTGGCTCTAGACCTGCATCAGCTAAAGCTTGACGCATTGCACGCACTCCGCCTTCACCGCCAGGAGCAGGCATTGTAATATGGAACGCATCACCCGTTGCACCATAACCAGCAATTTCCGCATAAATATGGGCACCACGTGCTAACGCGTGCTCTAATTCTTCAAGAATAAGAATTCCTGATCCTTCACCCATTACAAAACCGCTACGGTTTTTATCGAACGGACGGCAAGCCGTCGCTGGATCTTCATTAAATGTTAATGCTTTCGCTGAACTAAATCCAGCAAATGCCATACTTGTTAACGGTGCTTCTGCTCCGCCCGTTATCATCGCGTCAGCATCACCACGCTGAATTGCTTTAAATGCATCTCCAATTGAGTTTGCACCAGATGCACAAGCCGTTACAGAACAAGTGTTAATTCCTTTTGCTCCTGTAGCGATTGATACTTGACCTGCTGCCATATCTGGAATCATCATTGGTACGAAGAATGGACTCACACGGCGTGGACCTTTTTCAGTAAAAATCTTAAATTGTTCTTCGTATGTTTCCATACCGCCAATACCAGAACCAATCCATACACCAATTCGAGGTCCGTTTTCTTCTGTAATTTCAAGGTTCGCATCCGCAACTGCCATTTTCGCTGCTGCTACTGCATATTGTGTAAAGCGATCCATACGGCGCGCTTCTTTTTTATCAATATATTTCTCGACTTCAAAGTCGTTAATTTCTGCTGCTACTTTTGCTGGAAACATTTCTGGATCAATTCTTGTAAGTCGTCCGATTCCAGATACACCCTTTTTAATGTTTTCCCACGCTGTTTCAACATCTGTTCCGATCGGTGTAACAGCTCCTAATCCTGTAATTACGACCCTCTTTTTTTCCATACAAAATACACTCCTTTTTTTCTCTCAGTCCTTATTTACCCCAACGAAGAGCGACTGCTCCCCATGTTAATCCGCCGCCAAAACCAACAAGTATAATTAAATCACCGTCTTGAATACGTCCATTTTGCAATTCCTCTACCATCGCAATTGGAATTGAAGAGGCTGATGTATTACCGAACTTTTCAATTGTCATACTCATTTTTTCTTTCGGTAAATTTAATCTCTCTCTTGCAGATTCCATAATACGAATATTCGCTTGATGTGGTACTAAAAAGTCCACATCCTCTTTCGTAAGTCCTGCTTTTTCTAACACACGAAGACAAGAATCACCAAGTTGACGAACGGCAAATTTAAAGACTTCTCTGCCATTCATCATAACATACTCGTCTTGATAAAGATGCTTACCACCACTTCCGTCCGCTCCTAACTCGAATGAAAGTACACCTTTTCCTTCCGAAACAGCTCCCATTACGATAGCACCTGCTCCGTCCCCAAATAGTACTGCTGTATTTCGGTCGTTCCAATCTACAATTTTGGATAGTTTGTCACTACCAACTACTAATACATTTTTATAAGTCCCCGTTTGAATAAATTGCTGCGCTGTAATCATTCCGTACATAAAGCCAGCACACGCTGCACTTAAATCCATTGCAGCTGCATGTTTTGCGCCAATTGCTTCCTGGATTACACAAGCTACTGCTGGGAATGCGCGATCCGGCGTTACTGTTGCGACTAAAATAAGATCGATATCCTCTCCGCTAATTCCTGCATCTTCAAGTGCTTTTTTAGAAGCCTCTACCGCCATATATGAAGTATCTATTGTATCATCGGCAATGCGTCTTTCTGCAATTCCCGTTCTCGTACGAATCCATTCATCAGATGTATCTACGATTTTCTCTAAATCGTGATTTGTGACTACTTTTTCTGGCACATATCTTCCGATCCCTAAAATGCCCACGTTCACATCGCAGCCCTCCGTTTTATATCAATTATTATGACTTGGTACTAATTTTAAAACATAAATGTACTTTTGTCTAGAATATATTTCAGCTAAAAAATAAAGACGGCGTATTACCAACTTTATTTTTCATTAAAAGAAACAGAAAAATCCCTACCATTTTGAAATACAAATTACTCCATCATCTTATCCTTACTTCACTCAAAACAAAAAGGCCCTTACCGCTTCTACTCACGGCTTGAGCCTCCTCCCCTCCAAAAGACGGGTTAATTCTTTATCAGCTTCCCTTCAAAACTAAGACCTTCGCCTCATCACCGCTCTGGCCTTACCTCGCTCGAAACAAAAAAGGCCCTTACCGCTTCTACATACGGCTTGAGCCTCTTTCCCTCTCAAAAAAGAAGGTTTTTTTTATTCTTTATCAGCTTTCCCAAGCTCATATGCTTCGCCCATTACTTTCATCAATAGCTCTAACACCGGCTGTGCTTTCTCCATATCAAGTGCAATTCCATTATCATCTAAAATTGCCTTAGCTTCTGGTAAATGCTTCATTGCGATTTGTAAAAATTGCATGCTTTTTTCGTTCATATATGCTCTTCCTCTCCAATAAAACTTTAAATTTATAGTCCATACAATAGTGTAACACGTACACTACCCTTCGTATAACTCTTTATATTTTTTCATATGTGCCAATTGTTTATTTAAACCAAATTCTAACGGCGTATTTCTTTTAAGAGAAACAACCTCTACCGCTTCATTTCTTATATGCTCATCTTTTTTGTTTACCTTACCATCTGCATGTAAAAGGCTCATACCTTTTTCCCATAATGCTTCTTTTCCACTAAGTAAATTATATATACCGAGGTGCTTTACATTCATTCCATTTTCCCATAAGTATTCACATACATCTTCAACGTAAAGTAAATCACTTCCTTTTTCTTCACTTATACAACGGCACTCTTTTTCATCAAGTTCTGATAAAATGAGCTGATGATACATCATAAACGACGGTTGCCATGGCCCATATAATGTAGGAACTCGATATGCACTATATTGTAATTCTCCTTTTTTCACCCCTTCTTCCACTTTCGAAAACAGACGTTTGTTTTCGGATTCTTCAGTGCTTCCTATTTCAATAGAAGAAATTAGATTTAACTTTACTTTATTTTTTTCACACATTCTTACGATTCGTTTTAAATATTGTAATATGACTCTTTCATTCCGAAAGCCACTTTGCTGATTCGGCTCATACAAACAAAAATAAACTGTATCGAAACTCTCTTCCTCTACCGATCGCCATCCGTCTTCATCCCTTATAGAATAGTACGTAAATAACGCATTTCGCCCAATCAACAATAATTTCTCTTCATTAATTTTTGTCATACTATCAAATTCATCAAAATCAAGACCATATACTTCTACTTCTTCTGCAATCATTTTATTCACAAGGTGATAACCTACAAACGTAAGTGCACCTATAATCAGCACGCGTTCCATACCACCAACCCTTTCCCCTTGAAACAAATAGCTCCTCATTTATGTATATGGGAGCTTCACAATTCTTCTTCATATTTTTTAAAGAAATCAGTCGTTTGCCTAACCATTTTATATTTCACATCTTGGAGATGGAATAAGACAGAAGTATCGCATTGATTTAATTGCCTCATTTTCTCGTATTTACGTAACAATTGTTTTCTTCCTCTTTTTTCTTGTGTTGATACGAAAATTTTAACAGGTACACAAGACGGAAGAAGCGCAAATGATTTCTTATTTATTTTTGATTCTAATTCTTCTTCTTTGGAATCATACGCCAAACTTAATTCTTTCACTAATCTTTTGTAAAAAAACTTATGCTCTTTCTCAAACTCCACATATTCTGGTAAATCTAAACACGGATTTAACATAACGACAGAACGTATACATTCAGGGTATTTGTTCATCATTTCAAGTGCTACAAGCGCACCCATACCATCTGCCATAATGTGCATTTTCGTATTTAATGTCTCTTTTCTTAGTACGACATCATACAAACGTTTTGCAAGACGAACAGCTCGATCGTTTCCCCAATGTCTTCCGTATAAGTTAGACGAAAAGACTGTATAGCCTTTTTCGATAAGGCCCTGTAAAAAATAAGCTCTTCCTGCATGCTGTGTCCATAAACTTGTACCATTCTCAATAAAATAGTTATAATCTCCTAGGAGCATAACAGAAAATCCATTTGGCTTTTCCGGTAAATAAATTACACATGGTTCTTTTTCTAAGTAAAAAAAACGTTCCGTAATACTCATTTTTCCCCCGCCTTATTTTCTAAACGTATAAAAGTACTCTTTTATAATGTATGAACAGAATACAAATTTGCGTTGAAAAATCTACAAATATTTTTCTATATTCTTTTTTCAATTGTGTTACAATAAGGACAGATTGAACGAATAGAGGTGTAAAATATGCGTTTCATTTGGGCATTAATTTGGTCGTTCGCACTTGTACATATGATGAGCTATGTAATCGGCTCTATGACTGGCGGTACATACGATTTTAACCAAGCGTCTATTTTCTCAGTTGTTCTTGCAGTATTAGTATTAGCGATTGCAGCTGCAATTCCAAACGAGCCAGTAGAACAACACTAAAAAGAGTCCGGATTTTATCCGAACTCTTTTTTTACTTTATATGAACAACCAATTGGTTATTTTCTACATCAACCACTACGTGACTATTATCAGTAATCGTTCCTGCAATTAATTCTCTCGCTAATTTCGTCTCAACTTGACGCTGCACATATCGTTTTAACGGACGAGCCCCGTACATTGGATCGAATCCAGCTTCTACAACGAATTCTTTTGCTGCATTTGTTAATTCTACTGTAATGTGACGGTCAGCTAAACGACCTTGTAATTCTTTTACAATTTTATCAACAATACCTTTGATTTCATTCGTTGTAAGAGGTTTGAATAAAATGATTTCATCGACACGATTTAAAAATTCTGGTCGGAAATGTCCTCTTAATTGCCCCATTACAAGTTCTCTTGACTCTTCTTTAATAGAGCCATCTTCTTCTAATCCTTCTAATAAGTGAGCAGATCCAATATTTGAAGTCATAATAATAACCGTGTTTTTAAAGTCTACTGTACGGCCTTGTGAATCTGTAATGCGTCCATCATCTAACATTTGTAATAAAATATTAAACACTTCTGGATGTGCTTTTTCAATTTCGTCTAACAAAATAACAGAATATGGTTTACGTCTTACTGCTTCTGTTAATTGACCACCCTCTTCGTATCCAACATATCCAGGAGGTGCACCAATCAAACGTGACACGGCGTGTTTCTCCATATACTCAGACATATCGATACGAATCATTTGCTCTTCACTGTCAAATAACGTTTGTGCTAACGTTTTTGCAAGCTCAGTTTTACCAACACCTGTAGGTCCTAAGAAAATAAATGAACCAATTGGACGATTCGGATCTTTAATACCAGCGCGCGCACGAAGAACTGCGTCTGATACAAGGCTTACCGCTTCTTCTTGACCAATCACACGCTCTGATAAAATTTGCTCTAAGCGTAATAATTTCTCGCGTTCGCCTTCAACGAGTTTTGCTACAGGAATACCAGTCCAGCGTGAAACAATGTCTGCAATTTCTTCTTCACTTACTTCCTCACGTAATAAACGATTTTCTTGCTTATTATGCGCGCCCATTTCTTCCGCTTCTTTTAATTCTTTTTCAATCGCAGGAATTTTCCCGTGACGAAGTTCAGCTGCTTTATTTAAGTCGTAATTCCCTTCCGCTTCTTCTAATTCACGACGCAGACGCTCTAAATGTTCACGTAAGTCACGAACTTTATGAATGTCTTCTTTTTCTTTTTCCCATTTCGCTCTCATACTACTTGCAACTTCTTTTAAATCCGATAATTCACGTTGCAGTACTTTTAGACGTTCTTGACTACCTAAGTCCTTTTCTTTCCCAAGAGCAGCTTCTTCAATTTCTAATTGCATCATGCGGCGCGTTACTTCATCTAATTCTGTTGGCATAGAATCAATTTCTGTTCGGATTGTTGCACAAGCTTCATCAACTAGATCGATTGCTTTATCAGGTAAAAAGCGATCCGAAATATATCGATCTGATAAAACAGATGCTGCTACAATCGCGCGGTCATGAATATTTACACCATGATAAATTTCAAAACGCTCTTTTAAACCACGTAAAATTGAAATTGTATCTTCAACAGTTGGCTCTTCTGCTAATACTTGTTGAAAACGTCTTTCTAATGCTGGATCTTTCTCGATATATTTACGATATTCATCGAGCGTCGTCGCCCCGATACAATGTAGTTCACCACGAGCTAGCATCGGTTTTAACATATTCCCTGCATCCATCGCTCCTTCTGTTTTACCAGCGCCGACGATTGTATGAAGTTCATCAATGAATAATAAAATACGCCCTTCACTCTTTTTAATTTCATTTAATACAGCTTGCAAACGCTCTTCAAACTCACCGCGGAATTTTGCTCCGGCCACAAGTGCACTCATATCTAAAGCGAAGATTGTTCTATCTTTTAATCCTTCTGGTACATCTTTTTTCACAATACGCTGCGCTAATCCTTCAACGATTGCTGTTTTACCAACACCTGGTTCACCAATTAAAACTGGGTTATTTTTCGTTTTACGTGAAAGAATGCGGATCACGCGGCGAATTTCACTATCTCGGCCGATAACAGGATCAATTTTCCCCGCTCTCACTTCCGCCACTAAATCACGGCCATATTTTTCTAATGCTTCATAAGTTGCTTCTGGATTTTGACTAGTCACTCTTTGATTCCCCCGAACTGTCATTAAAGACTGTAATAAGTTATCTTTCGTAATATTAAATCTCGTAAATAATTGATTTATATCGCCTTTTTCTTCAGAAAAAGCAAGTAATACATGTTCGATTGAAATGTAGTCATCCTGCAATTTCTCTGCTTCTTTCCCTGCTCTTACAAGCAGTTGTTGCAAAGCACCGGTTACATATAATTTCCCAGCCTCTGCTCCGCTTCCAGTTACAGAAGGCTTTTTCTTAATTAAACTTTCAGCGCCTTGCTTTAACGCTTCTATATCGACATTCATTTTTTGAAAAATACGTACTGCTAATCCGTCTTGCTGCTCTAATAACGTAAGCAATAGATGAACAGTATCTACTTCTTGATGATGATGAGATACCGCTAAAGACTGAGCACTCATAATCGCTTCCTGTGTTTTCGTTGTCATTTGATTTAAGTCCATCTTTACCGTCCTCCAAATGTTTGACTTTCTTTGACCTTTGATTTGATTATACGCCAACTAACTTTTTTATACAATAATTTTGCTTATGTATTTCAAACTTATTATTGGAAAATGCAAAAAGTAACATTCATTTTCCTAATCAAAAAAGCCGCAATAACGATTGCGGCTTCTGTTACGGTTTTCTTTTATATGTCCACTGACGGTTATGATTTGTGTTCTCTGGAAACCGATCCCCGGCAGTTAATTTCACCATTTGTGGATCTTTCACCATACTTCCCGTTTCACCAATTTCTACATAAATCCCATCATTTGGCGCTTTTTGCCCTGAACGAAACCTGCGATTTTGTCCCATTTCCATTCTCCTTCCATGACGTCTTGCCTCATTAGTATATCCATTTTAAAAGAAAGCTTTTCTGTCATGTTTAGGAAACAAGTACTACCGTTTACTCATGCACATATATATAATTACACAAGATTAAGCAGGAATTATTGGCATATTTGTTGAAAAAAAGAAACCAACCTACTTTAGGCCAGTTTCAAAGGAGAGTCAAACATATACGAGAAGATTACATGTTCATTATAAGTCGCATCGGTCAAACAATGTAACCCTTTTCACAAATTGTACATAATGAAAGAAACATTGTTTGAACTTTCTAAAAAGTTGTTGACTTTCCCTAATTTCCAATGAGAAATAGTAGACACCACAGCGCTTCACGACGTAAGATGGATATATGGTGAAACTTTCATTTACAGTAGTTTCACCCAGTCTAACCTCTTATTTCTGCATATTAAAAACGGAAATACAGATAGAAACAAAAAAATTATTATAAGAGGTGAAATTATGAATAAACAACATTTAATCGCACTAGACCTAGACGGAACTTTATTAACAGACAACAAAATAATTTCTCCAAGAACTAAAAACACAATTGCAAAAGCAAAAGAACAAGGACATATTGTTGTTATTTCAACAGGGCGTCCATTCCGCGCTAGTTACGATTATTATAAAGAACTTAGCCTTAACACACCAATCGTAAACTTTAATGGCGCTTACGTGCATCACCCACTTGATTCAAGTTGGGGAACACATCACTCTCCTCTTGAACTTTCAACGGCGCAAGAAATCGTCCGAGCTTGCTTTGATTTCGGCGTAAAAAATGTATATGCCGAAGTCATGGATGATGTGTATGTCCGTGAAATTGATGAAGATAAAAAACATATTTTTGAATTCGGTTCTCCAAAGATTTTCACAGGAGATTTATTAAATATTTTAAACGACCATCCAACTTGCTTATTAATCGACGCACATGACGAGCATTCCGCTGCAATTCGTCAGCATTTAACAGATATGCACGCTGAAGTCATCGATCATAGAAAATGGGGTGCGCCTTGGCCAATTATTGAAATTGTAAAAAGCGGATTAAATAAAGCTGTCGGATTACAAAAAATTTCAGGTCATTACAATATTCCTAAAGAGCGAATTATCGCTTTTGGTGATGAAGATAACGACTTTGAAATGATCGAATTTGCTGGTCATGGCATCGCAATGGGTAATGCAATTCCTGAGCTGAAATCACTCGCAAATCATACGACATTAACGAATGAAGAAGATGGGATCGCTCTATATTTAGAAGAGGTTCTTGGGTTGTAATCTAAAAATTCCCTGCTTATAGTTTCTCGCCAAACGCTCATACTATTATTAGACGCAAAAGTCAGCGCGTCAATTGTTTTCAGCTAAATAAAGGGGGTTTTTCGAATGGGTAAAAAGAACAAATCAAAACGTTTTATCCAGCAAGGAGCCGATGCTGTTATGAAGCACGATGCAAGATTCCCGTACAGAGGTACATTAGCTGAGGCAGAAAAAGCAAGAAGTAACTCTTCGTCTGGAGGGGTTTAAATGGGGAACTTACTATTCCAACAAGCTAGAGACGCTGTTGCAAGTGCCGTTTCTTGTTCAAGTGGCGCTGAACAACAGGAACTCGTTTATAGAGCAAAAAACTCTTTGCACTCTGCTTATGCCCACTCTTCAACTGCTGAAAAAGTTCAGCTACGTGAAATGCAGGAGCAATTGCAAAACATTACGAATTCGCATTAAAAAAAGAGGACCAGCTTTGGTCCTCTTTAATCTTTTCTAAACAATCCAAACACACCGACCGTTTGCAGTATATTTGTAAATGCACCTGGGTCCACCTGTTTAATAACCCTCTCTAATTCGTACAACTCGTAACGAGTAATAACAATCATTAACATTTCTTTATTTTCATTTGTATAAGCACCTGTTGCTGGTATAGTTGTAATCCCTCTCACCAAGCGCGAGTGAATCGCCTTTCTTACATCTGCCCCGTTCTTCGTAACAATTAACGCTGTAATCTTCACATGACGAGTATGAATCGCATCGATAATTCTCGTTGATACATATAAAGTCACCAACGTATATAACGCTTTCTCCCACCCATATACATAACCCGCAGCAATAATGATAATTGCATTAAAAAAGAAAAAATATGTGCCAACAGGTTTATCTTTTATCTTAGATAAAATCATAGCGATAATATCTAAACCACCTGTAGAAGCACCCCATTTTAACGCAATTCCTACTCCAATTGCAGAAATAATCCCACCAAAAATCGCATTCAATATAATATCATTCGAAACCGCTCGAACTGGGATGATTTCCAAAAACAATGTCATAAATACAACGCATAAAAAACTAAAAAACGTAAACGCCTTCCCAACCTTTTTCCACGCTAAAATAACGACAGGAATATTAAACAAACTAAACAATACTCCTGTAGATATATGAATAGATAAAAAGTCACCTAATATTTGTGATAATAATTGAGACAATCCAGCAAAACCACTCGCGTACACTTTCGCTGGTGTTAAAAATAAATTCATCCCAATCGCGTTTAATAAACCCGCAATGATTACAACGACTAACTTCTTAATAAGTTCGGTATAATTCAGCTTCAAATCCATTTTCTAATCCACCTTTAGTATTCATGAATGCACCGCTATACATAGTCTTTACGAAAAAGGAAATGATAAACGTACAACGTTTAGAAATGGAGTTGATACATATGCCACATACGAGCGATAACGACAAAAAAGCACGCGATAATAATGCAAAGCGCACTCAAAAAAATGAACAAGAACAAAAAAATATTCAGCAAGGAAAACGTGCATATTCAAAAAAAACCGATCACCTTTGATTACATCGTACATCAACATTAATGTTGATGTACTTTTTTTACATTTCACAGGAAAAAAACATTAAAAATTCACTTCATGTTCACTTCTATATTCTACAATAGCGATAACATATTCGGATGAGGTGTTAGCATGAAAGGAAAAAGTATATTCATTATCACGGCACTAATAAGTATAATAATGCTATCTGCTTGCGGACAAAAAAATGACTCGGCCACAATCGCCACAACAACAAACTCAACCATTACAAAGAGCGATTTCGAAAAGCAATTAAAAGATCGCTACGGAAAAGACATGCTATATGAAATGGTAGCACAAGATGTTATCACTAAAAAATATAAAGTATCTGATGATGCGGTAGATAAAGAAGTAGAAAAAGCAAAAAATCAATATGGAGACCAATTTAAAGCAGCACTAGAAAATAATCGTTTAAAAGATGAAAAAGATTTCCAAGATCAAATTAGATTCAAACTCGCATTGAATGAAGCGATTAAACAAAGCGTTACAGAAAAAGATGTAAAAGACCGCTATAAACCAGAAATTAAAGCTAGTCACATTTTAGTAAGTGACGAAAATGAAGCAAAAGAAATAAAGAAAAAATTAGATACCGGCGCTTCATTTGAAGAGTTAGCAAAACAAGAATCTCAAGATTCATTATCAAAAGATAATGGTGGAGACCTCGGATACTTCGGATCAGGCAAAATGACACCTGAATTCGAAAAAACTGCCTATAAGTTAAAACCCGGCCAAATTAGCAATCCCGTTAAATCACCAAACGGCTATCACATTATTAAACTAACTGATAAAAAAGATTTACAACCTTACGATGAAGTGAAAGACTCTATACGTAAAGACTTAGAGGAAGAGCGTATTGCTGATCCTTCCTTCGGTCAAAAGTTATTACAAGATGAATTAAAAAAGGCGGATATTAAAATAAACGATAGTGATTTGAAAGATACATTTTCTCATCTTTTTGGGAAAGAGAACTAAAATAAAGCACAATCTTATTAAAAAAATAAGATTGTGCTTTTTAATCTTCCATCAATTTTTTCAATTTTTTCAATTTGTTCTTCAAGCTTTTATAATGCCAATTGATATGGTCTAACTCTATCTCTACTTCAATTAACGCATCTATTAAGTCTTCTTTAGACTGCTGAGAGTGTATCATATTTTCAAGCATTTTTTGAAAGCCTTCACTACTCTCATATATATCATATAAATCTACCGCTGCTATTTCACTTTCTTTTTCAGGGGATAATACGGAAAGACGTTTTATTAATTGTTCTAGTACATTCTCTTGCACTATCATACCTCCCTTTTCAGCCGATACTTATGCAGATTTCTTCAACATTTCAAAACTAACCACGGATACCACAACACCTCTTCTGCCTCAATTTCCCCATCATCAATTAAATGGATAATCCGCTTTGCATCTTCATACTTATCAACAAGTGATAAATCATTTAATTTCTTACCAAAATCCTCTTGTAGATTGTTATGAATAAAAGAATAAAAATCATTGTTACTAAAGCCACATATATCAAATCCTAATATTTCATCGTTTTCAACATCAGCAGGTAATGCACTTTCGAGAAAATCATATATAGAAACTTCAAAGTCATTTTCTTCCCGCTCATTCATTAAAAAGTCCGTCCGATACTCTTCTGAAAGATTTAAGCAGATAATTTCTAAGTTTTCTATCCCCTTTAAATAATTTCTCTTAAAGAATCTCGCATCTTCTAAATCTTTAAAAACATTCGGCCAGGCAAACTTTGCTTCTTCCATTAGTGTATCTAAAAAGGTTTGACCACTTTCATGCTCTTCTTTACTAATCCTTAACTTTCCATTTATCACCTTAGCAATAGGATCATTTTTATTTGAATTACACCAAGGAAAAAACCAATAATCCGGAAAGGTAGGCCGAATCCCATTACATATCGTTAAAATCGTTTGTGATAGTCCCTCAATATTACAATCTTCATAGATAAGTTCCCTATCATAGGAAATTATGAGGTATCCAGCGTTATAATATTTCATTTACACACCTCTTTTCTTTTCCATTAAAAATAAATTCAAATTCTCTTTCATATAGATATAACTATCTATCCTTTCTATATTCTTTAAAATATTCCTCTTCCAACAATTCTCTTACTCCCCCTCTCAATTTTTGCTAAACGCAAAAAGAACTATCTCTTCCCTAATAATTTTAGAGAAAAGATAGTTCTTTTTTATTCACTTTATTTCTTAAAGTAAGTCCAACCTTCTTCTTGGTAAACTTTTTCTTCTTTCATCAACTTACCAAGTGCACGCTTAAATGCAGCTTTACTCATGTTGAAACGTTCTTTAATGTCTTCTGGGTGGCTCTTATCCCAAAACGGCATTGCTCCGCCTCGTTCTTCCATATATTCATAAACTACTGCAGCATCATCTTCCATTCCTTCTTCTTTACGAGGAAGCAGTGAAATGTTGATTGTACCGTCATCTTTCACATCAATAATACGACCTGTTACACGCTCACCAATTCGCACTTGCTCTTTTCTTTCAGTATGGTGTAAGAAAGCACGGAAATGTTCATCAGTTAGTATGAATGAACCAACTTGAAGTGAGCGATACACACGTCCATTTACGTTTTTATTACGCATAGATGGCGTTGCATCTACGATAATTTCTTGCATATCACTGTCTCTTGCCGGAAGAGCAATTAAACGATCACGATTCGTTAATTTTAATGTGCAATATAATTCGTCGCCTTCTTGAGGCCATACTGGCATATAAATCGGAAACTCATCAAGTGGAATTAGTATATCTTTTGATACACCAATATCAACAAACACACCTAAACTAGGAATAACTTCTACAACCTTTACCCAATTCCAATCATGCGTTGTAATAATTGGTTCCTTCATTGTTGCTGAAATACGATTTTGGTGATCAAGGTATAAGAATACATCAATTGTATCGCCTTCTGCAATTTCTCCAGCTAATTCGTTTTTATGCAGGAAGATTTCTTCCTCTTCGTTCCCAACCATATATCCGATTTCCGTTTCGCGTAAAACAGTTACCTGTTCAATCGATCCTAATTGCAAATACATATTATTTAATTCCCTTCTATATATATAAAGTTATCTTTTTTATCATTCCAAACAAAAGTTAATTATAACACGATTTTCCCTTTATTTGTCCAACTGCCCAAAATTCACTATAATTAAATAAAGACTTTATCTATCGGACTATATTACCCTACGGATGATCCGTCAAAACACTTAATTCGCAACACTCTATCTAATCGATGTATTTTCCGCTATACTTTAATATGTATATTACATAGCCTATTTAGGTGCATGAAAAGATAGAAATTTATTTGGAGGTGCTAACTATGGCAAAAGAGAGTTCTTTTGACATCGTTTCGAAAGTAGAATTACCTGAAGTAACAAACGCAATTAACATCGCATTAAAGGAAATCCAAAACCGATATGACTTTAAAGGTAGTAAAAGTGATATTAAATTAGAAAAAGAAGTACTTGTTTTAACTTCTGATGACGAGTTCAAATTAGACCAAGTAAAAGACGTTCTAATTGCTAAACTTGTAAAACGTAACGTTCCAATCAAAAACTTGGACTACGGAAAAGTTGAAGCTGCATCTGGTAACACTGTTCGCCAACGTGCAACTCTGCAACAAGGTATCGATAAAGATAACGCGAAAAAAATCAACAACATCATTAAAGAAATGAAATTAAAAGTGAAAACACAAGTTCAAGATGACCAAGTACGCGTAACAGCGAAAAGCCGTGATGACTTACAAGCAGTAATCGCAGCCGTTCGCAGCGTTGACTTACCAATCGACGTACAGTTCATTAACTACCGCTAAAAAGAAACCTCCTCTATTCAGAGGAGGTTTTATACTTATTACGAGCAACAATATATTGCTTTATCAAATGACTTTTCTGGAATATACACTTTATCATTTTCAATTTTGTATTTAATATTATTTCTCTTAAGAACCGCTGTATCAACAGAATGAACACTATCGCCCCACTGAACAAATTCCCCATCGTCACCGTTGGCCCAAAAATACAAACTTACGAATACGATAAGAAGACAGGAACATAGAGCGAACAACTTCTTTCTCCCCAAATATCTCACCTCATCTTAAACTGCAAACGGACTACTAAAAAGAAGAGTTACTCATTTCCGTTTCTTTTTAACCGCAATTAAAAAAGTAATAAATAATACATTCACACCAACTATTAAGGAGATAAATAACCAATTCACACCTGTTTCTTCGCTAACTTTATATACATTGGATTCTTCTCGCTTTAAAACGAGATAAAAATTCCCGTTTTCTTCTCTTATAATTTCGTCTTCTAACAATCCTCTTAGCTCTTGTTTTTCACCAATTGTACTTACAGGCAAGGAAACTTTTTGTGTTTCTTTCGTATTATTAATCGCTACTAGTGTTACTTCGTCTTTATACTTTCGTTTTAATATACTCATTCCATCTTTATCATATAGAAGTTCAAACGTACCACATCTTAAAGATGGTCTCGTTTGTCTAAGTTCACCTAACTTCGTTATGTGCTGCATAAACTTTTCATCCGATTTAAAATCCATTAATCGTCTATTATCTGGAGCCCCCCCTCCATCTAATGCGATTTCAGTTCCGTAATAAAAATTCGGTATCCCCGGGGATGTATATAAGTAAGTGAGCGCTAGTTTTAAACGGGACGGCGGGTAATACATATTTTCTTTTGCAATACGTGCAAATCTTTTTGTATCTTGATTATCTAAAAATGTAACGGATTCCCCGTCTTTTTTACTCACATCATATAAAGCTTTCACCGATACATCAGCTTTGGAAAACGATTCTACTATTTTTTCGTTGTATTCACTATCTTCTTTTGTCATAATATGAAAATCTTTCTTTATCGCTTGCATATCTTTTTGCACGTCATCCCAGAAAGAACGCGACTTTTTTTCACTATGTATTACATAACTTCCATCTAAATCAACTTCTTTGATCCACCATTTCATCGAGTCGATGACTTGTTGTTCGTTTTCTCCAATCGGAAATTGAAATACAACTTTCATTCCTTTTTGGTGAGCCTCATTTACAAGTTCTTTCACATCATTTTCTGTTCCGAAATGTTCATTTACTTTTTGAAAGTTTTGAACACCTAATCCATCATACTTTTCACTTTCAAAAAGCGGCGAAAGCATAATAGTAGTAAAACCCATTTCTTTTATGTAATCCAGTCTTTTTATAATCCCTCGTATATCTCCACCCTGATACCCCTCTAAATTTCCAACGTCTAACTGTTTGTCATTTTTCGGTTCTCCATTATTGAAGCGATCAATCATAATGGAATATATGACTTCATCTCGCCACTCTCTTTTTTCGTCTGCAAAAGTATGTATTGGTACAAACAAAACGACGGCTAAACAAAAACAAATGAATAGTTCCTTAGTCCATATTTTTTTCACACGCATCCCCCAAACTTCTAATTGTAAGAATATTATACCAATTATTAGAACAAATCGCATACGTTGATTTTATCCCTCCAAAATACCTAATGTTAGATTTTCTAACATCAACTAAAAAGTTTTCTGAATTTTTAGTTGATTTTTCTTTTTATTTCGAATATGATATGAAACATAACAAGTCGATGTTATTTTTTCTAACATCATAGGAGGAGAGAGAATGAATACGGGAGATACAGTTTTTATTTTTGTAACGACAGTAATGGTCATGTTGATGACACCAGGATTAGCACTTTTTTACGGGGGCATGGTTCGCAGTAAAAACGTACTCAGTACGACAATGCACAGTTATAGCGCAATGGCTATCGTTTCGATTCAATGGATTGTTATCGGTTATTCTTTATCATTCGGACCAGATTGGCACGGGCTTATTGGCAATCTCGATTGGTTCGGTCTAAATGGAGTTACCTACGCACCAAATCCAGACTACTCATCTACTATTCCTCACAATTTATTTATGATGTTCCAACTTATGTTCGCTATTTTAACTCCCGCTTTAATTTCAGGTGCATTCGCCGAAAGAATGCGATTTTCCGCCTTTCTTATTTTTATCCTTCTTTGGACAACAATCGTTTACAATCCTGTCGCTCATTGGGTGTGGGGCGTTGGTGGGTGGCTAAGAGAACTTGGTGCGTTAGACTTCGCTGGTGGTAATGTCGTTCATATCACATCTGGTGTTGCCGGTCTTGTATTAGCTATTTTCCTAGGAAAACGAAAAAACATAAGCGGTACCTCTCCTCATCATTTACCATTTACAATGCTAGGCGCAGGCTTACTCTGGTTCGGCTGGTTCGGTTTTAACGTCGGTAGTGCATTATCTTTAAATGACGTAGCTTTAACTGCATTTATTAATACAAATATAGCCGCTGCTGCTTCAGCTCTAACTTGGATGCTTTCTGAATGGTTCTTCCAATCAAAACCGACTGCGATGGGAGCTGCTTGCGGGGTTGTTTCTGGTTTAGTCGCAATTACGCCAGCTTGCGGATTTGTTACACCTTTCTCCGCTCTTCTTATCGGAGCAATTGGCGGCATATTATGCTTCAGCGCCGTCTTCTTCTTAAAAACAAAATTCGGATACGACGATACACTCGATGCATTTGGATGCCACGGCATCGGAGGAACTTGGGGCGGTATTGCAACCGGACTTTTCGCAACAACTTCTATAAATAGCGATGGCGCTAACGGATTATTTTACGGAAACGCAGCTCTCCTTTTCAAACAACTTGTAGCAATCGGAGCAACATATGCATTCACGATCATAATGACGTACGCCATTATTAAGGCTATTAACTTCTTCCTTCCTGTTCGCGTCGATGAGCACGAAGAACAAATGGGGCTTGATATTTCGATGCACGGGGAGAAAGCTTACGAGTATACTGAGCGGGTAAATTAAAAAAGTGATGCAATCTATTCATAGTAGATTGCATCTCTTTTTATCGTACTTGTTGATAGTATACCCCAGTCAGTATCAATGTAAATATATCAGCGATTCTTCGGGTATATCGACGTTTCGACACATTGTATCGATTTACTAACAAATTCCGACATAATTTAAACGTACAATACCCCGTGTAAAGCTTATTTTACACATAAAAAGACGACCGAAACCCGGTCGTCTTTTCCTATTTATTTCGGAGTATTCCCTACATATTGCGTAATATCAACATTTAAAGCTTGCGCTAAGCGCATTCCATACTCTTGATCTGCACGGAAGAAATTACAAACAGCTAATAATTTCGTGCGCTCATTTACGTCCTTTAAGTCATTTGTTAAGTTCGCAATTAAGTTGTCTTGTTCTTCTTTAGAGAATGAACGGTAACGCTCACCTGCTTGTTTGAAATCATTTGGTTTCTCAATTTTTTCACGAGATACATAGCCTTCTACTTTCATAGTTGAATCGCGGTAAGCTTTGTCTTCAACTGGATTTTCAGTATGACGGCTCGGTTCGTAGTTGATTGTAGATGGGTTTTGATTCACTTGCATCGCACCATCACGTTGTTGGTTATGAACAGCTGCATATGGGCAGTTTACAGGAATTTGTAAGTAGTTTGCACCAAGGCGATAACGCTGTGTATCTGGGTAAGAGAATAAACGACCTTGTAATAATTTATCTTCAGATGGTTCAATACCATTTACAGTTGCACTTGGAGAGAATGCCACTTGCTCTACTTCTGCGAAGAAGTTTTTCGGATTTCGATTTAACGTCATCGTCCCTACTTCAATTAATGGGAAGCGATCTTCTGGCCATACTTTCGTTGGGTCTAATGGATCGAAATCTAAAGAATCCGTTTCTTCTAGTTGCATCACTTGTACGTGTAAATCCCATTTTGGGTGGTTTCCTTTTTCGATCGCATCGAACAAGTCACGAGTTGCATGGTTGAAGTCTTTCCCTTGTACTTCTTGCACTTCTTTTGCACTTAAGTTACGTACACCTTGCTGTGGTTTCCAGTGATATTTAATGTAAACGATTTTACCTTCTGCATTAATCCATTTAAATGAATGGACGCCGAAACCTTCCATTTCACGGTAGTTTGCTGGTGTACCATAATCAGAAAACACCCATGTCATCATATGTGTTGATTCTGGAGTTAACGTCATGAAATCCCAGTAACGATCTGGAGTTTGAATATTTGTATCAGGTGCTGGTTTTAAAGAATGCACCATGTCTGGGAATTTAATTGCATCACGAATGAAGAAAACCGGCAAATGATTACCTACGATATCGTAGTTTCCTTCTTCTGTATAAAATTTAACAGCGAACCCTCGTGGATCACGCGCTGTTTCCGGAGAACCTTGACCATGAATAACCGTTGAGAAACGAACGAATACAGGTGTTTCAGTTCCTTCATTTTGTAAAAACGCTGCTTTCGTATATTGCTTCATGCTGTTTTTCGTTACGAATACACCATGAGCACCTGCACCACGTGCATGCACAACGCGCTCTGGAATACGTTCACGATCAAAGTGAGCCAGTTTTTCTACTAAATGATAGTCTTCTAACAATACCGGTCCACGGCGACCAGCTGTACGAGAATTTTGGTTATCTCCAACCGGAGCACCTTGGTTTGTTGTTAAGCGATTATTTGGATTCGTCATGGGGGATCATCCTCTTTCTTTCATAGTAATTATTATTTATTTAAAATTATTATAAATTAATTATTATTCAAAACTAAATCCTTGTCAACTATTTCCTTCATTTTTTTGGAAACAATTTCAGCTAAGCAATCAATAAATACAGATTGTGAATTAGGCATATTTGGTCTAAAATATGCGGCATTTAATTCATCAGTTACAACTTTACATTCATAATCGTTGTCATATAAAACTTCTAAATGCTCTGCCACAAAGCCAACTGGACAATATACGAAAGACTCATAACCATGTTCTTCATATAAATCTCTCGTTAAATCTTGCACATCTGGCCCAATCCATGGATCTGGTGTATTTCCAGCGCTTTGCCAACCCGTTTTATAATGCTTTATACCGGCTTCTGCCGCAATTAAATCCGCTGTCTGCTGTAATTGCTCTACGTAAGGATCACCTGCTGCAATAATTTTTTCTGGCAAACTATGCGCCGAAAAAATTACGACTGCTTTCTCTTTATCTGCAATAGTAGTAAACGTTTCTTGTATTTGATTTGCCCAATACGAAATAAACTTCGGTTCATCGTACCATTGCTCAATCGGTTCAATAACAGGCCCACCTATTTCTTTTGATAGGCGAATTACACGGTCATTATACGCTTGAATGCTAAATGTAGAATAGTGCGGTGCTAATACGATACTAATCGCCTGCTCAATTCCATCTTTCTTCATCTCTTCTACTGCATCTTCAATAAACGGAGTAATATGTTTTAAACCTAAGTAACAAACAAATTCATACTCTGTATACATTTTATTCAATGAATCTGTTAATTTATGCGCTTGCTCTTTCGTAATTTTTGCAAGCGGCGAAATTCCACCAATCGCTTTATAGCGCCCTACTAAATCTTGAAGCGCTTCTTCAGACGGCTTACGCCCATGACGGATATGAGTATAATACGCCTCTACATCATCTAATGACTCCGGTGTTCCATACGCCATTACAAGCAAACCTATTTTCTTCTTCGTCATCTATATAACACCTCAATTTTGTCCCACGTTAACGGGCAGTAAGACTCCCACTTCAAAATTCGGCGAGTGCAAAAAATTTAGCCGGAAGATCAACTGCCCGTAAACGCCCGATTGGTGAGGGCTGATAATCAGTGGGGGATGCCCCCACTGATTAAAGTTTCACCTTATAAATGAGAATCTTTTTCAAGAACATTTGTTTCCAATTATAACAAGTAATAATAAGTACGTCAAAATAATTATTCTAAATAAGTATTATTTCTAATATGATTTTGAATTTTATATGACAATTCATTTAATATTATTTGTCATATTTTTGTATCCTTCTTAATTACTGTGGAACTTCACAACACCTTAAAAAAATCTCAATATTCTGGTTATAATTCCTCAAAATTTGTACTTTACTATTTATCTTAGAAAAGAAAACAGAATTCCGTCGAATTCTAATTAAAGAAGCATATAAGGAGGATTTAAAATGACACAACCTTTTATAAAAAAAGCAGTATTGATTTCTACACTTTCCATGAGTACGATCCTATCCACGACACTTCCATTTAACGTTTTAGCTGCACCCACCCCAGCAATACAAATGCAACAAGAAAAACTCACTGACGAGGTTATGAAACTTTCGTTCGAGGAAAATCTAAATGATAGTTCCGCGTCCAATCACATCATTTCGTATAAAAATGGTAATCCTTTATTTACAGATGGACGCATAAATAAGGCTCTCAAGTTTAAAGCAATATCACAAAAAACCGCTTCTTATATCGACTTAGGAGACACTTCGCAATTAAAATTTGGAGAAAGTACAGATTTCACAGTAGCCTTTTGGGTAAAATCTTCCGGGGTAAATGCTGATCCGGCTATCATTTCAAATAAAGATTGGAATAGTGGCGGAAACTTAGGGTGGTTTATTGGGTTAAAGGACAAGGCCCTCCTTTGGAATTTCAAAACTTCTGGTAGCTCTCGCATAGATGCCTCTATTCCAAATATCGCTGATAACGTTTGGCATCACATTACGATTTCTCATGACCGCGATGGATATGCAACTATTTATAAAGACGGAAAGCTAGAACAACAAATTGATATTAGTAAAACGAAAGGTACAATCGATACAAATTACACAACAAAAATTGGAGTTGATGGCAAAGGAACTTTATTTGGAAACAACTTTGACGCAACACTAGATGAAGTATCTATTCTAAGAAAAGCAGTAACAGCTGCAGATGTTCAAAAGATGTATCAATCCGCTCCACCAATTGCTGTTACTGACATCTCCATTGATCAACCAACCCTTCATTTAAATATTGATGGTTACACCTATTTACAATCCAATATCCAGCCTTCCGATGCAACAAATAAAAAAGTTACTTGGACAAGTAGTGATAAAAGCATCGCAGACATTGAAGCGACAGATGAAAGAGTCAAAGTAATTGGAAAAGGCATTGGGAAAACGACAATTCAAGCCATTTCTGAAGATGGAAAAAAAGCCGCTACTGCAGAACTAACTGTTGGAAATTCTTTAGATATAACGCGTGATGGTTTACTTAAACAAGACGATTTAAACTTTATAAAACAATACACCGGATCAGATATAAATAGTCCAAACTGGGATGAAATTAAGCATGCGGATTTAAATGAAGATGGAAAAATTGACGAACAGGACATGCTTCCTCTTCAAGAGCGGTTAAAACAATCTACAAACTACCCATACAAACATGTCTTTATTATCGGGTTAGATGGAGCCGGTATCGCTGTTAAAGATGCTACTGCTCCTAATATTAAAAATTTTATCGCTAACGGTGCCAGCACTTATAATGCGCAAGCTCTTTCACCAACGATTAGCGCTCAAAACTGGGGTGGCATCATACATGGTGTAACACCTGATAAAACCAAACTTGATAATACAGTCGCAGGGTCAGTAGCATTCCCTGAAAACTCACCTTATCCATCCTTTATGAAAGTACTAAAACAAGAACGACCATACGCAAAAATAGCCTCATTCGCTGGATGGAGTCCTATTAATAAAGGTATTATCGAACAATCTGTAGGCGCTCACTTAGAGTCTGTCCCGGATGACCAATTAGCACCAAAAATCTCAAATTACATTAAAACCGAAGGAAAAGATACTGCGATCACATTCATTCATTTTGACGATATTGATGGTGCTGGGCATTCTAAAGGCTACGGTAGCCCCGCATATATGCAACAAATTGAAAAAACAGATAAAAATGTAGGGGTTGTATTAGATGCAATTCGTGACGCTGGTTTATTAGAAGATAGCCTCATTATTATGACAACGGACCACGGAGGAAAAGGATATGAACATGGCGGAGAATCTCCTGAAGAAAAGACAATTTTTTGGGCGGCAAACGGCCCTGGAATTCTAGCAAAATCCTCTATTACAACTTCTATGACGAATATGGATACAGCGGCAGTTGTAGCACAAGCACTGCGCTCGAATAAACCTATGACTTGGGACGCAAAAACACCTGAGAAATTACTTGAAACGTTCCCTACTAACCTTACACTTAATCAATCCGAACACTCTTTAAAAGAAAGAGAAACCTTTGAACTTGTTGCGAAGATTACCCCAAACGTTACAAATAAAAAGTTAATTTGGAAAAGCGATAATCCAAATGTAGCAACAATACAAGCAACGGATGAAAAAGCAAGTATCCATGCTGTACAAACTGGTACTACAACTATCACTGCAGCAACTGCTACTGGCGAATATGTAGCAACATGTAAAGTAACTGTCGAACCAAATCACGTGCCCGTTACAGGTATCAAAGTAGACGAGCGATCTTTTGAGCTAAATCAAGGAGATGAAAAACTTGTATCTGCCTCCGTTCTTCCTGAAAATGCAACAAATCAAAAGATAGTTTGGAAAAGTAGTGACACAAACATCATTGCCCTGGAAACCCAAAATGATACAACTCATGTGAAAGCTTTAAAACCCGGACGTGTTGTCTTAACCGCAACAACAGATGATGGAAAATACAATAGATATGTTTATATTCAAGTGAAATAGAAAAAAAGGCGGCTTACACAACATGCAAGCCGCCTCTTACTATTCCTTAATATTTACCCCATATTCTTTAAACCAAACATGAATTTGTGCCAAATGAGCTAAAAGCTGAGGCCCAGTCATTAATTGACCGAACCAAGGTTTTTGAAATGCACTGCCACCAGATTCAATCAATCCACTCAGCTGCTCTTTATCGAATAGTTCGTGTAAAATTGATCCTTTATCCGTTAATAAATCTTGTAGCCATACCGTTACTGCTTTCGTATAGTATGGATTATGCGTTTTAGGATACGGACTTTTCTTTCTATACAATATATCATTTGGAAGTAATCCTTCTAACGCCTTACGCAATAGACCTTTTTCGCGGTTTTTATACATTTTCATTTCCCAAGGAATATTCCACGCATATTCGACAAGTCGGTGGTCCGCAAATGGAACGCGTACTTCTAAGCTTGCCCCCATACTCATACGGTCTTTTCTGTCTAATAATGTTGTCATAAACCAAACCATGTTCAAATAAAATAATTGTCGCCTCTTCGCTTCTAATGGGCTTTCTCCCTCTAAAATCGGAACTTCTTGAATGGATTCTTCATAGCGCCTTTGCACATATTGTTGTAAATTTAATTTATTTCTCCATTCTTTCTTTAGAAGTTGTTCACGCGCTTCTGTAGAACGCATCCACGGAAATGCACTTGATTGTAAATCATCTTCTCTATAAAACCACGGATAACCACCGAATATTTCATCTGCACATTCTCCAGATAAACCGACGACAAAATCTTGTTTTATTTCACGGCAAAACCATAATAATGAAGAATCAATATCTGCCATACCAGGCAAATCACGAACGAGCACTGCTTCTGTTAAATACTGTGCTAGTTGTTCATTTGAAATGACACAACGGTGGTGGATTGTTTGAAATGTCTCAGTCATTAGGTTAATAAATGGAGCATCTGAATTGGGCTGAAATGCATTCGCTTTAAAGTATTTTTCGTTATCTTCGTAGTCAATAGAATACGTGTGCAATTGACCTTTCCCTGATCTTTCATATTCTCTTGCGGCAATTGCTGTTATTGCACTTGAATCTACACCGCCCGATAAAAATGTGCATAACGGTACGTCAGAAACTAATTGTCTTGTAATCGCATCTTGTAATAAAAAACGTGTTTTCTCTACTGTTTCTTCAAATGAATCTCCATGTTTTTTGCTTTCTACATTCCAATATCTCCATATACATAAACCGTTCTTGGAAAATGTCATCGCATGACCTGGACGCAATTCTTTAATACCAGCATAAATACCGTGACCAGGCGTTCTAGATGGTCCAAGACCGAATATTTCTGATAATCCTTCTAACGTTACTTCCGCCTTCACCTCTGGATGCGCCAGTATCACTTTTAACTCTGAACCAAATAATAATCGTCCACTATCATATTTATAAAAAAGCGGTTTTACACCTAATCGATCTCTTGCAATAAACACTTGTTCTTTCTGTTCATCCCATACTGCAAACGCATATATACCGTTTAAATGATCGACACATTCTTCTTTCCATTCGATATAAGAAGCTAATAATACTTCCGTATCAGAATGACCCTTGAATGTGTACCCTCTTCTTAACAACTCCTTCCGAATGTCTTCTGTATTATACAGTTCGCCGTTATAGCAAATAGCATAATTCGTTTCATCTTTTAAACAAGTCATCGGCTGTTTACCACCTTCAGGATCTACAACGATTAACCGTTTATGTCCAAATGCGACATTTCCTTTTATCCAAACTTTATTATCATCTGGACCACGTTTCGCTAGCGTTTCCGCCATTTTCGTCACAACGTCCCTTTCCCCTTCTAATGAGCGCTTATAATCCACCCATCCTGTAATCCCGCACATAAGAATCATCCTTCCTAATCTAATATCTGTTTCTGAACGTGCAGTAATCCCCACCCTATGAGTGCGGATACATAAAAACAACAAACTTGACGATAACTAACTATTCATATATGGAATAGCAGTTTCACAGTGTAAAGCGTGTTTTATTGTATGCCCACCTCTCTTTAGGTGTGTCTAGTTATAAAGAACGTACGAACTGTCCATAACAAGAATAACTATTTCTATAAAAGGAGAAATGAACTATGGTACAACGCAAACATATTTTGTATAACCAGCCGCGCGCTCATACAGTCGGTAATGTAGAATATATAAACAATGAGTGGGTATTCTTTGATGATGAAAATGATGAAGCATTTTTATTAGAAGATATTATCCAAGATGGCTTTGAACTTTTGTATAACAACAATTGGCTACCAGCACGTTTCTATGAACAAGATGTATTACAAATCGCCAACGAACAGCACCATTTGCAAAATGGGGAAATGATACGAATTCGAAAAAAATTACTTCTTAGCTATACGGAATGGCTTGAGGAGTTACCTGACTCTGTCTTTACATTATTAACTGAGGCATTACAATCGCTTCATTACTCTTTATATGATTGCATGTATTGTCATAATTATTTATCTTTCTTACCGAAAGAGGAAGCATGCGAAGGTGTAAATATTCTTTTGTTCGATAACGAAGAGATGATCTGTACACTGCAGCACCATTTCGTTCGTCACTCGTCTTCCAATAAAAATATGTTCCGTTTTACGAAAGTAAACGGAGAAGAATTGCATATCGATGCGACATAAAGTGAAACTTTAATCAGTAGGGGCATCCCCCACTGATTATCAGCCCGCACCAATCGGGTGTTTACGGGATAAAATAAAAACCACCTTATCTCCCAAATATTCGAGAGATAAGGTGGTTTTATTTGTAATTAAAATACTTTCCAACCAATCGGTAATTTCAGTCCAAGATAAAATACTGCTACTAGCGCAACAATAAATAAGCCCCAAACCGCCCCTGTTGGTTTGTTTTTGCTCATTTTTACAAGAACCATTTCCATGCCGCCGATCACTAAAATACCAGCTAGCATTTTCATGCCGTACCACATGTGCATGCTACCTGTTGCCGTCTTCACAATACTCATGTACAACATGAAACCTGTCACAATAATGATGATATACATTAGGCGAAGCCCCATATGTACACCTTTACCTTTTCTTCCTGCTGAATAAAGTGAATACGCAACGAAGAATAAAATTAATCCTAACGCCCATGCTGTAATATGCATATGTACCATCGTATCCCTGCCTCCTCTTTTTCACACTTTTTCACTCTATATGATAACATGTCCATTTATTTTCAGGAAATGTTTCGCTTTTTTACATTTAAATGCTATAATATTTAGAGTATTTACAAACTTCTTGTAATAACAAAAGGGGGAACAATCATGATTCAAACTAAGGATATTATCGAACTTACAGACACATACGGAGCAAATAACTATCACCCACTTCCAATCGTTATTTCTAAAGCAGAAGGCGTTTGGGTAGAAGATCCTGAAGGAAACCGCTATATGGACTTATTAAGTGCATATTCTGCAGTAAACCAAGGTCATCGTCATCCAAAAATCATTAACGCTTTAATTGACCAAGCTAATCGAGTTACGTTAACTTCTCGTGCTTTCCATAGCGATCAATTAGGTCCTTGGTACGAAAAAGTTGCGAAACTAACAAATAAAAATATGGTACTTCCTATGAATACAGGTGCAGAAGCTGTTGAAACTGCAATTAAAACAGCTCGTCGCTGGGCTTACGATGTGAAAAAGGTAGAGGCAAACCGTGCAGAAATCATCGTTTGTGAAGATAACTTCCACGGACGAACAATGGGTGCTGTTTCTATGTCATCAAACGAAGAGTACAAGCGTGGCTTCGGTCCGATGCTTCCTGGCATTATTGTAATTCCTTACGGTGATTTAGAAGCGTTAAAAGCTGCGATTACACCAAATACAGCTGCATTCATTTTAGAGCCAATCCAAGGTGAAGCAGGAATTAACATTCCACCAGCTGGTTTCTTAAAAGAAGCTTTTGAAGTATGTAAAAAAGAAAACGTTTTATTCGTAGCAGATGAAATCCAAACAGGCTTAGGCCGTACTGGTAAAGTATTTGCTTGCGACTGGGACAATGTAACTCCTGACATGTACATACTTGGTAAAGCACTTGGCGGCGGCGTATTCCCAATCTCTTGTGTTGCAGCAAATAGCGACATTTTAGGCGTATTCGAGCCAGGTTCTCACGGTTCTACATTCGGTGGTAACCCACTTGCATGTGCTGTTTCTATCGCAGCTCTTGAAGTATTAGAAGAAGAAAAATTAACAGAGCGTTCTCTTCAATTGGGAGAAAAATTAGTTGGGCAATTAAAAGAAATTGATAACCCAATGATTACTGATATTCGTGGTAAAGGTTTATTCATCGGTATCGAATTAAACGAGCCAGCTCGTCCTTACTGTGAACAACTAAAAGCAGCTGGTCTATTATGTAAAGAAACACACGAAAATGTAATTCGTATTGCACCACCTCTAGTAATCTCTGAAGAAGATTTAGAGTGGGCGTTCCAAAAAATTAAAGCTGTATTATCTTAATAATAGTGGGGTTGTCCTAAAATATAGGACAACCCCTTTCTTTTTTTAGTAATGTATCGTAAAATAAAATTGAATATTCTGTTTTCTTTAAAAGGAGGCAACTGTATGCTGTTGAAATACGGTAAACACATTAACTATTTAGCTACAATTTTTATTTCTATGACATTCATCGGCTTCATATTATTTACAACGTTACTCAGTCATTATTCAACTCCTAATACATTCACACTACTTAAAACATCATTTTGGACTGCTGTTTTCCTTACAATTATCGGTTTTGGCCGTGAGAGAAGCGCACTTGCAGCTATGCTAATTGGAATTTGTACTTTAGCATTAATCGGATTGTATATTTTCGTTATTATAGATTACTCTGTTAATCCGCAACCATAGGAAAGAGCTACCTTTTCACAAGATAGCTCTTTTTTCATTTCACAATATTTCTAAGCGTACCAATTCCCTCTACTTTAATAACAACTTCATCACCAGCGTGCAAAAACTTCGGTGGTGTAAAACCTTTACCAACACCAGCTGGTGTCCCTGTTGCAATGATATCTCCTGGTTCTAATGTCATACCTTTACTTATAATTGAAATAATTTCTTCTACTGAAAAAATCATTTCTCTCGTATTTGAAGTTTGCCTTACTTCTCCATTTACCACCGTTTCAATGTGTAATTCATTCGGCGTTCTAACCATTGATTTATGAGTTAAATACGGTCCCATCGGACAAAATGTATCGAAACTTTTCCCTAGGAAAAATTGTTTATGTTTCCTTTGAATATCCCGAGCAGTTACATCGTTTATAACTGTATATCCAAAAACATGATCAAGAGCTTTTTCTATTTTTATTTGTTTCCCTCGCTTACCAATAACGATTGCTAGTTCCCCTTCATAGTCCAGTTCATTTGTTGCATGAGGGTGACCGTTAATTTGCTCATCAATTCCGATCACTGTTGTTGGCGCTTTTGTAAAGATCATTATATTTTCAGGGATAGACTCTACTCCGCCCATTTCTACCGCATGCTCACGATAGTTCTTTCCAACACAAAGAATATTTTTTCTCGGCCTTGGAATCGGTGCTAATATTTTCACTTCTGCTAACGGATAATACGCCGCTCCCGCATTTTCCTTCGCCCAATTTACAATATCGTACACCTTCTCAAGGCATTCACTTCCTCTTTCAATACACTCTAACATAGTAATCGGGATCGTAACCTTTTCCCCTTTTTGTCTTTGCGCTTCTCTTAAATGTAAGACTCTATCTTCCTCTTCATCCACAATACCTACAAATACCTTTTCTTCTTTCTTCGCCGTTACAAAACGCAATATTTCCACTCTCCATCCTAAAACTCATACCCTTTAATTGTATTCGCATCTTTAAGAAAAAAACCTTCTTATGCACGCTAATTTTTACAATATTCAACCATCCTTATATTTGTTCCACATCCGTCATTTGACATAAAATGTAGAAATTATACTTTTTTTAGCGAAGATGTTTCTTTTTTATGTGATTTTTGTATAATATGTACTAAATATATACATAAAATTTATTGAGAGATGGAGCCGATTTCAATGTTTGAGCAAGCTATCGAAAAAAAACGCGAAAAAATGATCTATTTTGCTGAACGCTACGGAATGACTTCTCAAAAAACAGTGGATTGTAGCCAAGAACTGGACAGGCTCTTAAATGTTATTTGGCATATACACACAGATTGCACACACACTCAAATGTTCGAAACACATACGCAATAACGTATGTGTTTCTTTTATTTCAAAAAAATACACATTTTATTGAAAACGCCCATACAATAGTAGAAAAGAAAATTTTAAAAATGAAAGGTGTTTTGTATGCCAGCTATGGTCGGACATATTCGTATCGTTAATATTGGATCAAGTGGTATTTTTCATATTGGAGATGTATTTGCGATTAGGCCTATTAGTTATTCACGCGCTTTTGCTGGGGCCGGCTCCTTTAATGTTGGGGATAACGTCTCTGTCTACAATTATCAAAGTTCAACGACTGTCAATGATTCAGATGTAATCGATCAAGCAATAATTGGTTCGAACTAAAGGGGGCGATTGCTTTGAATTTTTATGTGAACCAAAGTATCATTATTAACAGCATTAAAATCGATAGCATTACGACCTCTTCCGTTTTTCAAATTGGAACTGCAGGTAGTATTAAGGCTCTTTCTAAATTTTCAAATACTGGCGGATTTACAGAACCTCTTCGCCCTTTAAGTGCGAAAGGACAAATTATTTCCATTAAGCCTTCAACTAGTTCTTCTTAGACCACCATTATCATAAATATATAGCAGTAATATACCCTCCCTATTGAAAAGGAGGTTTCACAAAATGAATCAAGATATATACACCTACCTAAACCAACTTCAGCAAGCTCTTCAAATACAGCAGCAAACTATTCTAAATCTTGAAGAACAAGTTCGCCTACTACAAGAAGAGCTTAATGAGTTAAAAAGTCGTCCCTCCTCTTCTATAGGAAAAGTGGAATATAAATTCGATCAATTAAAAGTAGAAAATTTAAACGGCACTTTAAATATTGGCTTGAATCCATTTTCAACAAAAGGGCAACAAATTGAAAATTTTCAAGTGGACACAGAAACATTAAAAGTAAACCCTGAAACAGAAATAAATCCAGACTTTTATCAAGGTATCCTTCAGGAAATGCATCGCTATTTAGATGAAGAAGCATATAGTCGAATTCTCCATTTTGAACAAGAAGAGAGAACGCCGCTTGATGAGATGTATCGACAAATGATGGTGGATGACATAAAAAAACAGATGGAACATAGACTTCCGTATTATTTATCACAAGTTCAATCATATGAGGGTATTTCCACAGATCCCGATTATTTACGGGACGTCATTATTCAAGCGATGAAACAAGATATTGACAAAGCCTTCCTTTCCTTTATTCAACACATACCAGGCAATTTCCGAAAGGAGTAAGTGTGTATGAATTTAAATGTTGTGAACCGCGAGTTAAAAGTAGGCCAGATTAAAATGAACGGGGTTTCTTCTTCCGCATTATTTTTAATTGGAGATGCAAACCTTCTCATCCTTTCTTCTATTCTTGATACGCCATTCGAATCCGTTACAGAGGGACCATTTGTACCATTAGTAACAGCTGTCCCTACGACTCCAGGTTGAGGAGACTCAAAATTATGTTACATCATGTTTCAGTTGTCCAAAATGTTTCTATTATTTCTTTGGGGATTGCTGCAGTATTTCAAGTTGGTGATGCAAATCAAATGGAATTAAAAAGCAGGGCGCTTTTGGTTCATCGGGAAATTCCTTGTTATTTAAAAGGAGAAGGTCGCTTAGATGCTTTTGAAATTTTCACAGATGAACACATTACTATTCCAAAGCGAACCACAGATGTAAGAATGAATATTGTAAATGAGTGCCCTTTTATTGAAGTAAATGATGTTCACTTGCGGACACTTTTAAATTCTGGTTGCTTTCAAATTGGAAATGTTGATTATGCTTTTAATAACTCTCGTATTATGCAAATCCGCCAATACATTACTGATGAACCTTCCAATAAATAATTCATATAGTAATTAAAAAGCTTAGTAAAGTAGGTGGATGGTATGCCTTCGGTTGTAGGAAATCTTGTCGTTCAAAACAGTAACGGCTCTTTCAACTTAGGAGATTTTTATAACGTGTCTCCGAAAGAAAATACGAAAGCTTATAACGGATCTGGGGCTTCCAATGTCGGATTTGTCGTTAATACTTTTAGCGGCGTTAGTGCAACAAATACATTCGATTCGGACGTTGCAGACCAAGATCAAATCGGAACAGCGTAAAAAAGGAACAGCCTTAGCTCTATATTGTGTAGAGCTAGGGCTGTTTCTTCTATTAAAGATAATTTTAATTCAAGCTTATATTCTTTTAATATAGCATTCTTCCTTCTTTATATGCATTTTGATATGTCTCATCATTTATCTGTGTAACATCAGTATGGAACAGTTCCTCCCTAACAGCATCGAATAACTCCTTACATATGTTAGGAAATTCACTTTCCCATCTTTCTCTTTCATCCAACTCCATCAGTGATCCAACAATAACAAGATAAATATTCGGAAATTGCCTCTCAATCTTAGGAGCGTACTTTAGAAATCCCTTTAAATACATATCAAAATGATGACAATCATACTCCTGAGTGCCTGTATAAAATGGAAACCCACTTCCATCTTCCCACTCTAGGAGAATTCCCCAAAATGCTAACAATGAACCTGATCGATATCTCAATTTACTATCATTAAAGTGTTTATAATAAGGGTATAACAATCTATCGCACCAATCTAGATCGATTATACCACCCATATCTTTTATTTCATTACGTAATAAATCTAATTTCTCTTTAATGGGATCCATTCACATTCCCCTTCAATTGTTTATTTCCACACAGATATATATCTTATGATATTTACTCTCTTTATAAAATGAAAATAAATTTATTATATTTTAAAAGCTCAAACAAGCACAACCCCGCTCTAAATTTAGGACGGGGTTAAATTTATAGCAATAAAGTCATTTAAAAATCTAAGTTTTATTCAAAAAATAGCGTCCTTTTCTAGAATAAAGGAATAGATGTATTTATACAAAAGTTGAATATTTTACAGAATTTCAGAATCCTAATTTTTAACATCTTACATATTTACGTTTGAATCCGAGTCTTCCTCGATCAAGTTCTTTATGAATACTTTCGTAAGCATTTAGAAAACTGCTTTTCTTGTTGTCCCGTTTTAGCTCCACTATGCCTACTTCCTTTGCAGTTTCAACTGCCTTTTCATGTAGCGGCACATATGAAATCCCCACGGTGCTTAGAAAATTATTCATAGCGGATTTCGTACGTTCTGGCGCATCATGAATTGTATTTTTTACAACTTCTAGCATATTGACAATCTTACCTTCGGAAAATTCATGGTCTTTTCGATTCCCTAAAAGCCAGCAGTAGCAACTCCAACCCGCTGACATTCTTAGTTCGTCACCACTTGCAATCCATTTATCAGCCACGTCTTGTGCAAAATTTGATTCTGATAAAGTTACTGCCACCACATAATCGGACAGCATATAAAAGTACGCTCCATCCATCCAACGATCAAAATCCGATTCATTCATAGTTTTTGGGTCTGCGATAATGCCTGCAAAGTACATCGCATCATAGTTACCTGTGGCATAAAGCTCTTCAGCTAAACTTTGATTAATTTTTATTTTCTTTGCGATTGGTTTCATAACACCTGTAGCTACGCCAAAAAGTGGCTCCTTTGCACCATTGGATATGTATATTTTTTTAGTCCGTTCCTTGCCGAGAGTTTCAAGCTCTTGCATTACTGTTTCGAAATCCATAGTATTGCACTTCCTTTCTTAATATTATAATCAATTCACTTATATTCTTTATCAAGTTCTCTACACTTCATAAATTCATCTGTTAAAGCGTTTTGTCCATCGATTTAAGATTTTCAAAATGAGATTTCGTTATATGCGTTTATCCAGCTAATTAATACCGATTATATAAAGTGAAACTTTAATCAGTGGGGATTTTACTGCCCACAAATAGCGGGATACGCTAATCATTAGTTAAGATGCTACTCCTCTCTAATGATTAGTTTTTCTTTATTTAAATGATAATCCCTTATCTTCTAAAGCCGCTCTCAATTTAGGTAAAGATGCCGGTCCCATACCGTGCAATTTCAAAATTTCTTTTTCACTATACTTTGAAAGTTCTTCTACAGTCGTTATCCCGTGGTGCTCTAACGCCCTTCTTGCTGGTGCTGAAAGAAGAGAGAGAAAACCTTCTTTTGGCTTTCTCTCTTTCTCACAGGTTGGGCAAGTTGGACAATCGCTACTTTTATAGTACTCGTGTCCCTGTTCACAAGTTCTTAACGTTGCCATTTTTTATAGCCCCTTTCTGCTCTCTATTCCTCAATATTCACAACATGATTCCCATCAAAGAAGTATAAACACTTCTCTTTCACAGCATGTTTTAAGCTTTTCTCGAGTGCTTTTGCATATAGTGAAAGCTGTACTTTGTATCGGTCTTCTAAAATTGGTTTCGCTTGATCAAATCCGCCTGGAAACTTTCCTTCAATGGTATCTGTTTTAAAGTCGATTAAAGTAATTCCGTCTTCCTCTTCGATCATGCAGTCGATAACCCCTTGGACAAGTATTGATTCGCCTTTCTTCCCTTGCCAATCTTGATATGCTTCTTCTGCTGCAAGCATCATCGTAAATGGTACTTCACGCTCAACACTTTTTGCTGCTAATACCCTTTTACCTAGGTCACTTTCAAAGAATGAAATCACTTTTTCAATTGCTATTTCTTCAGCTTGCTCGAATGTTAATAATTCCTTATTTACCATTCCAGCAATTTGTTCTTGAAGAGCTTCAATCGTAATCGGTTTCTTCAAATCTACATGTTGCATAACAGCATGGACTGCTGTTCCGCGCTCTGCGTATGTTAATCCTTTTTTCTCCATAAAACGAGGGCGTGTTTTAATTGGTGCACGTAGTTTTTTAATAAAGGCATTATCGCTGCCATCTTCTGATTGATAGTTTCTCTTTATTTCTGTAACAGATTGCTTCGCACGGTGAGATGTTGCATCCTCATATCCGTACTTCCACGTTAATCTGTCGTACACTTCATCTTTTCTTTCACTCTCTAACGGAACGGCTTTTTTCTCACGAAGCGCTTCTAACAATTCTTGTTTCTCTTCTTGAACTGGTTCTGGCGCAAGTAACGTGTTGCCGTCAACAACTTCTACTTTCCAGCTAGTGTCATATCCATAAATGTCACCTGGAATATTTCCTTGTCCTAATTCAAGTAGCATTTCACTATCACGATGTCTATATAATGAAGGTGCAATCCAGTCTAAATAACATGATGCTCCGGCACGTATATGGTCTGGTAATAACCATTCACTATGCTCCCTTGCATCAAGCCATTTTTCCATTTCTTTATTTGCATCCTTAACTGTTCCGATCAAAATTAACTTCTCTTTTGCACGCGTTAACGCTACGTATAATACGCGCATTTCTTCCGCAATTAATTCCATTTTCATTTTACGCTTAATCGCTAGTTGCGATAATGTCGTATATTTAATTCGCTTACGCGGATCGATAAATTGTGAACCGAAACCAAAATCTTTATGAAGTAGGAAGCGTTTCATTAAATCTTGGGTATTAAAACGGCGACCAAGTCCAGCTACAAATACGACTGGGAACTCTAGCCCTTTACTTTTATGAATCGTCATAATGCGAACTACGTCTTCTTGTTCTCCAAGAGCTCTCGCCGTTCCCATATCATCACCGCGTTCTAAAATACGCTCAATAAAGCGTAAGAAGCGGAATAATCCTCTAAACGATGTTGCTTCATATTGCCTCGCGCGGTCATATAGTACGCGTAAGTTTGCTTGTCTTTGCTTTCCTGCTGGCAAACCGCCAACGAAATCGTAATAACCTGTCTCACCGTACACTTTCCAAATTAAATCAGAAAGAGACTGTTGACGCGCGAATTCACGCCACCCTTGCAGTAAGTTATAAAACCACTCTAATTTATCATGTAGTTCTTGTTCTTCTTCAAGCGGTGCTCCTTTTAAGAATGAGCTCATTACTTCATAAAATGACCCTTTTTTCCCGTGAGAACGAAGCGTCGCAAGTTCTTCGTCATTTAGTCCAACAATGGGTGAACGAAGTACAGCTGCAAGTGGAATATCTTGCATCGGATTATCAATAACGCGGAATACGTTCATCATAATATTTACTTCTGTCGCTTCAAAATAACCAGTCGCAAGGTCAGCATATACTGGAATTCCTTGTAGTTTTAACTCTTCCATAATTTGCGGCGCCCACGGCATGGAGCGAAGTAAAATAACGAAATCACGGTATTGTACTTGGCGCATACTATCAGTTTTACGATCATACACTTCATAACCTGAATCGACCATTGCTTTAATACGCTGCGCCATAAGACGAGCTTCAAGCTGTGCTTTTTCGACTTCGGCACCTTCTTCTCCGTCTATTACTTCTTCTTCCGTTTGCTGAATACATAATAGCTCAGCCGCTACATCTTCACCTTCTGGATAGCTAGCACCTAGCTTTAATTCAGCATCAGCATCATAATCGATTTCTCCGACTTCTTCGCCCATAATTTGTTTGAAGATAAAGTTCGTACCAGCTAGCACTTCATGACGGCTACGGAAGTTTTTCGCTAAGTCAATCTTCATTCCGCCGCCCGATCCTTCTTGTGTGAATCGTTTGTATTTCCCTAAAAACAGTCCTGGTTCTGCTAGTCGGAAACGATAGATTGACTGTTTTACGTCACCAACCATGAACAAGTTTCCTTCACTCTCAGAATCTTTCGTTACGAATTTAATAATTGATTCCTGTACGAAGTTCGTATCTTGATATTCATCAACTAGTACTTCAGCAAATTTATTACGATATTGAAGTGCTACTGCTGACGGCTTCATTTCACCGTCTTCACTTTGCTCACTTAAAATTTGTAAACAGAAATGCTCTAAATCTGTGAAATCGACCATTCCTTTATCTCGCTTCATCGCTTGGAAACGCTCTGTAAATACTTTTACGAGCTGAACGAGTTTTTCTAATACAGGATGCATATCCTGAAAATCTCGTAAGAAACTTTCTGGTCTGCGGCTAAATAGCTCTTCTTGTAATTTCTTCACTTCATCTTTCGCTTTATTACGAAGAGAGTCTACTTGTTTTACAACATCTTCGTTGTAATCACTTTTCTTAATACGCTTTAACGTTTGCCACGATACATTTTGCATTGCTTCATAAACGCTTGTCCACGATCCACGAGCTGCTGAGGATAACATTCCAAGTAAAGCTAAATCCGCTTGCAGGGTTTCAACGCGAGGCGCTGGACCATCAGGAAGCATTGCGAGTTCAGTTGCTTTACGAATATGCTCTTCCGCTGTTTCAAGCTGGAATTTCACATCTTCTAATAAGTAAGAAGCGTACACTAAATCTTCAATCGTCTTCCCTTCAACGTCGTATGCTTCTACTAATTTATCAAGCCATTTTTCCGGGTTTGGATGCGCTCTTGATTCTGTATGAAGCGCTAAAATCATTCGTTGTAAGTCATCGTCACTACGATCGCTCGTATAACGATCAACGAGTTCAAAGAAAATACTATTATCTTCGATTCCATACTCTTCTTCTAATATGTCGTCTAACACTTCTTCTTTTAACAATTCATTTTCTGTTTGATTCGCAATACGGAAACGAGGATCGACATCAAGCATGTAGTAATATCCTCTAATCACTTGTAAACAAAATGAATGAATGGTAGAAATGGAGGCTTTATTTAATAAGCTGAGCTGCTTTCTTATATGCTGCGATCCTGGTCCATCAATTAATACTTTTTCTAACGCTTCCCCAATTCTGTTTTTCATCTCTTGCGCTGCTGCATTCGTAAATGTTACAACGAGCAGGCGGTCGACATCGACTGGATTTTCCTCACTTATAATCTTTTTAATAATCCGTTCAACTAATACTGCTGTTTTCCCTGATCCAGCTGCTGCTGCGACTAAAATATCACGTCCGTTCGCTACAACCGCTTTCCACTGGTCATCTGTCCATTGACTACCTTCTGGTTTTTCAGGCCAATTTTCTATCATTCTCCGCCAACCTCCTCTCTAATTTTCTCCATTGCTTCGCTATCTTTCATATCTTTTAACGTACGGAATTGATTATCTTCAAGTGATTCATCAAACTGACAAACTGATTTAAAGTTACAGAACGTACAAGCCGCTTTATTCCCCTTTTTGTAAGGAGCAATATCGATAACACCTTCTGTGATGTCTTTTCCGATATTTTCAAATGAGTGGTGTACATATTTTTGAAGTACGTTAAACTCTTGTTCACTTGCAATGCTAGAACGCGCACTAAAACTACCATCTTTTTTCAGACCAGCAGAAATAATATCAGAGCTTCCTGTTGAAAGTTTATTATCCATTAAACGAACAACGTCAGCATCTCCTAGTACGAGCCCTTTCATTTTAAATTTCTTTAAAATTTCTTTCTCAATTTCTTCTTCAGATGCATCGCCTTTCATCTCAACAATCGGGTTATGAATATGGAAGTACAATACACCCGCCGGTGATGCAGTGCCGCCCTTTTTCATCCACGTATGTGCATTTGAAGTAACAACATCCAAATACGTTAACATTTGAAGCGCTAGTCCGTAATACACTTCTGTTAAATCTAACGCTTTCGAACTTGATTTATAGTCAATAATACGAAGGAACGTACCACTCTCATCTTCCGCCTTATCAACACGGTCAATACGGCCCACTACTTCCATCTTCACACCATTTGGCAACGCAAATTCCATTGGCGGAAGAGATCCAGTCCCGCCCATACCAAACGGTACTTCTAAATCAACTGGTACAAAACCGCTAGACTTCGCATGTTCACGAAGAATGAGTGACGTACGGAATATGATTTGTTGTAGTTTTTGTTTTAAATAGAAATGACGGTTTGAACTTAATAAAATTTGTCTTTGTAATAACGGTGCGATTTCTTCTATTACTAAAGTAGAAAGATGCTCACACTCTTTTATTGATAAATCTGCCCAAGTACGGTTTTCACGTAATAACCTGTCTGCAATTCTCTTTAGCGCTGCATGGAATAGTTCACCGATATCTGGTGCATCAAGTTTGAAAATATCACGCTCTCTTAGTGATAAACCGTGCTGTGCGAAATGAGCGTACGCACAACGATTAAATAGTTCCATACGAGAGACACTTCCCTTAATTGTATCTCCATATAAATCTCTACTTACAGCCGTACTTAGTTTCTGCGCACGATTTCGGTAAAATAAACTTGATAACACGCGGCTACTTTTTTGCTTCCATTCATCTGAAGTTACGTAGAAGTTATATACATCCCACCAAAAGTCTAATTGTCCTTCAAATCCGTATCGTTTCCATGTTTGCAGCTGCTGCATGACATAAGACAATGTCACTTCTGGCGTTGCTACGTATGAAATTTGTTCCGAACGTGATAAGTCATTTACGTCATTTGTAATAAATGATTCTTTCACATCAGGGAACATTCTTTTTATTTTCTTAATAAAGCTAGACGCAAGTAACGTCTTTCCTTCTTCATCTGCAAGCGGGCATGAAATATATAATTTCTCAGTCGCTCTCGTTACCATTTGGTACATAACGAACTGTTCTTCTAATAAAGTTTGTCTCGTCGTTGGCGCGAGTTCAATACCCGCAGCGCCAAGAACTTCTCTTTCCTCATCAGAAAGCATCCCTTCATCCATCGGTGCTGCCGGAATGACGCCTTCATTTATGCCGATAATGAACGTCGCTTTCACATTTGATAACCGGGAGTGATCAATATTAGCAACTAATACTTGATCTAATGACGGCGGAATGTTCGCGAATTGAAGTGCCTCAAGACCTGTGGACATAACGTCTGTAAACATGGATAGTGACATTTTCTCCTCACCAAGCATCTCTACGAACGTATCAAGAAGACTCATTACTTCTTCCCATACTTGTTCATGGTCTGTCGCAAATAAGAAATCTCCACTTTCTTCTGCTCGTATACGTAACTCTTCTAACTTCTTCGGAACGTCAAGTTCTTCTAAAAATAAGTAAACTGCCTCGCACATTTGCATAACTGTTCCCGCACGCTTCAGTCTTTTTTGCATACGAATAACAGGCGTTCTTACAACATCACGCAGCCTGTTTATTTTCTCTTCCATTTCACGTTCACTATCTGTGATCATTCCGTTTGTCTCGTCAAGAGAACGATAACGGCGATACATCCACGGATCCTCTGAAGTCCATCGCTTCCCTTGTACACCGTACGCTAAACAGTAGTTTTCAAACTCATCCATTTCTTCTCGCATCGTTTCTTTCCTTACACCTAATGGATATAAAAGCTCTGTTTTCACGCAGCGGAACACGGCATCATAACGCCAATTTCCGCTAATAATCTCTAAAGCTGAACGAATGCATTCTACTAACGGATGATGTGACATCGGGCGTTTTTCATCGATGAAATGCGGGATATTATAATCCGTAAATAACGTTCGCATTACATCGTAATAACTTTCTCCGTTACGAAGGAGGACTGCGATATCTCGGTAACGATAGTCTTCATCTGCGACAAGCTTACGAATTTCACGAGCTACACCTTCTACTTCAGCTCGTAAATTAGCTGCTGTACTGATTGTTACACTCGCTTCACCGTTAAATTTTTCATTCGGACGCGCTTCATAATGAGCTTCTAAATGAGCTAATGCCGGAGAATGAAAACGCGGCTGTTCCATAAGTGGAATTGTTTTTTCAATTTCTATTTTCTCTTCACGCGCTACTTGTATTATTTTTTCATATGTTAACGTCGTTTCAAAAAATAAATCTAGTTCGTTTACTGGCTGTGCTAACGTTTTTTCATCTATCGTTAACGTGATCGTAACTCTCGCTCCACAAACCATAAGCTGCCTTAAAATTTCAAGCTCTTGCGGAGAAAATGAATGAAATCCATCTATATAAATTTCCGCACCATTTACATATTCAGACTGCGGAAGCTTTTCCACTAGCAATTGTAGGTAGTCTTCTGAATCTAAATATTTTCCGATTAAGGCACGTTCAAAATCATCATATAATAGCTGTAAGTCATACACTTTATTCGCTAGCAATTTTTGCTCTGCACTGCTACTATGCGCGTCTAGTTGTTGCCACATTTCATATACGTTAGATGGCGTCACATTGTAACGTTTAAACTCTGCAATCATACTACCAAGATGTTCAAAGAAACCGTTTTGCTCCGCTGCTTTTTGGAACACCGATAACCCATCTTTACGAGACTCTACAATTTTACGGAGTAACATATGTACACCAGCTTCATCAATATGAAGACGACTCGCTCCGCCAACTTCTTGCAGTACCTTCCACGCTAATCGTGAAAAACTAAAAACTTGTGCCCGAATAGAACCTCTTACATCCTCACTTCCAATTAACGCCTGCTGCGTCTGGAATGTCATCTGTTCTGGCACAAGATATAATATTGTTTTCCCTCTCGGGCGCTGTTTTAACTCTTCTTGCACTTCGCGTAAACAAAGTGTACTTTTTCCACTTCCCGCTCTACCAATCACAAATCGAAGTGACATGTAACCCCACCTTTCACTTACATAACGAACGTTAGTTTGCTACTATAATTGTATTATAGTACACGAAAAAAGACAAACATGTATAATGACGATACCCCCTCTCAAAACATAAAAATACAACCACTAAAGTATTTAATTACATAGAAAAAGCTGCTCATATAAGCAGCTTTTTCCATGTAATATTTCTTACTCCACTTTAGACAATATATTTTGTTGAAAAGCTCTTTCTTCCTCATCTTTATATCCACTTGATACAACTTCTTGAATATCGTCATGGTTAAATAAATAAGTAAAATCAGGACTAATATAGCCCTCTGGGTAAAAACATCCCATATAGTCAAATTTTTTCACTTTATCTGTTTCTACTTGTTGTTTACGTCCATAAATCATGAGTTTCTTGGTTCCTTCTTTTAAGATTACGATAGAGCCTATAGGTAGAAGATGTGAATTCATTTCCTTCTCCTTTCCTTTCTTGTAAGATTAGATTTTTGTTGAACCTGTTTCATTTTTGAATGCCCTGTAATGATAAGATGTTTTTTAAAATCAAAATAAAAGTACACATGGACACTCGCAAACAAGAAAATAATCGAGAAAAATGACAGTAAGATAATTAGCAAAATCGCTAGAGAATCTTGACTTAAAATTCCTATACTGATTTGACCAACAATGTAGCCTACACCTGAAAAAACACCGACTTTTGAAAATTTCACCTTCTGATCATTTATACCCATTAAACGAGCTGTAAAATATTTAATCCACAATTGTCCGGATTTATAAACAACCAAACAATATACTATAAATGATAAAATAAAAAATAAAGGTGATTCCAATCCTATTAACTCGTAAGCTATTTTTTGAACACCTATAAAACTACAAAATGAAATGCTAGTTCCAACAAATCCAGAATATAGTAAATGTTGCAATTGAGGCTGCTTAGGTTTGTTAATAAAAATCCAAATTCCCCACAAGTTACATACTATAAAAAATGGAAGCGCCAAGTAAAAATACACATTATATATTGGTGGAAATACAAAAATTATAATCAATAACAAAAAATTCATAATAAACCATACAAAGGATCCGACAATATTTCTTATATCAAATGGTAGTAATATTCGTATGCCATCATCTATATTTTTAAAATTATATTTATCCATTATGCACCTCATAGAAAATTAAAAGATTTCATCTAAAGCAGAGCCTATTCCAGATTTAATCCGGTCTTTTATAGAGTCTTTTTCACCATCATTATTCCAATCCCCTTTATCGAACTTAATTCCATCCGTTATTATGCTAGATACTACAGAAGCAGTAAAACCTACACCAGCCCCAATCACAGTTCCAATGGGTCCTCCAATTGCTGTACCGACTGCAGCACCCGCCCAAGTACTAGCAGCAGTAGAACCTACTCCAACCGCTACATCACCAACAATGTCTCCTACAATTTTGCTATCGCTCGCATTACTTTCCAAATTTTCTTTCGTATCTTTAAAGACATCTAAACCGGTACTTATATATCCTAATGCGTTATTTTTTAACGATAATGATTCTTTTAATAATGCACCTGGTTTTAAAACATAACGTTTTACTTCATCAATTGTTTTAGCTTCCTCTAATGGCAGCTTTGTTCTTCTAATAATGTTATTACCATCTTTTCCTTTAATAAGTGTACGGTTCTCAAATCGCACCATAGGTTTTCCCTGATTATTTGTATATGGTGTCGCGCGAAAACCTTGGTTATGCCTTTGAGCAATTTGGTATGCCTCTTGACCATCTTTAAAGGTTCCAAATGCTGTTAACCCGGCTCCCATGGGGTTTTCTTTCCATTCATCAATGCCTCCCCCAAAAGGACTTAATAAATCAACACTATCTATTTTCCAATCTCCTAATGAAACTTCTTGTTGATCAGTTTTCTCAAAACGATCAGCAATATTTCTTAATGATTTACTATGAGTTTTTAAATCATTCGTTACACGCTCTAACATTGAACCTGCATATAAAGCCTGATTCAATACAGCATCTCTTCCAGATACTTGAAAGGGTAAATCCATTAATTGCTGATTCAAACGTTTATGTGTTTCAAATAATTCATGAGCTGCACGCTCTATATTAGAAGCTAACTCCCTTAAAAGGGCAGGAGTAACTTTAATTTCTTTACTCATTTTGATTCACCACCTATTGATTTAAGGTACAGAACCATTTTTTTGATTTCTTCAATAATTGCAAAGATATCTAGACAAATAACATTCGTTTGCTTCTCTCCACTGTCTAGTATTTTTTGGATAAGCCAATATTGATTTTGACTATACATATACTGAATACTATCGGTATACCATGTATCCTTTATATAATAATGAGTTTTAACTGTAGTTAACTCTTCACGGTCACATATAATATTCACTAATTTTTTAACATCATCATCATCCGCATAATATCCTAATAATTCCGATAAATACTTTTCTGATTGATTTAAAAAATCTTTTTCATATACGGCGCAAGGAAGTTTAAATGTATAATTCGAACGTGAACAAGTATTTTTAGACTGCAACGCTTGATATATAAATTGCCATGCTACCTCAGGTATTCCACACTCTCTAAATATACATTGTTTTTCACCGTTAACATCTGTTATTCTGTTATGTATAACTTTTTTATCAGTAAAATAAAAGACGTTCTTTTCTGTAATGTCGTTTTTATTTATCTGTACTTCAATAACAAAACCTGTAGTTAGACAAATACTAAAATATTCTACAAGTTGTTGTTCACAAAATACTTCGTCTTCTTTTATTATGAGTAATTCTTTTTCCCTCCAGTGATCCTACATTATATCTAATTCTTTATCTATTTCTTCGTCTAACCAGTTTTCAAATGGATTCCCAATTCCAATCATTGTTTCATGATCAAATATATCCGTTAATACATATACTTCTTTGCTCGATAACTTAAGAGACTCAATATTCAAACATCCCCACTCCCTAGCTTAATATACGGTCCCTAAAATTATAATACAATAAAAAAAATAATTGTATCTAGTAATCATCAATTCATAAAAAGTATCTTACTCGCTAATTACGAATTACCATTTTATTGAAAATAATTCCGAAGTAATTCTACATTATATTAAAAAGATTAAACATAAAAATTTTAGAAATTATTATTACCAATTATATAACGATATAAAAATTATTTTTATCATTGGTCGTGATACCATCTAAACATTCTCATTATCAATAGATTAAAAAAATATAAAATAAAAAAGACAAACATAATTGTTTGCCTTTTTCGTACTTCAAATAATTATATCAACCTTTTGAAAAATTCGTTTGCACCTCTCGAATCGGCCAATATCGCAGGTCAACTTTACCGACAACTGTATCAGCTTTTACAAAACCGAAATGCCTACTATCCCAGCTACCGAGGCGGTTGTCACCAACTACAAAAATAGACCCGGGTGGTACAAACTTTTCTTTCGTTAATTCTTCTAATTTAAAATCACCTGTTAGTTGTCGTCCATTTATCTCTTTCTTATACGCCTCTAAATAAGGTTCATCCACAAATTGTCCGTTTATATATAGTTTATCCTGCTTATATTCAATATGATCCCCAGGTAAACCGATAATTCGCTTTACGTAGTCCTCTTTTTTATTCGCATGAAAAACGACGACATCAAACCTGTTCAAGTCCCCTACTTGATAACTCACCTTATTTACAACGAGCATATTGCCATCTTGCAATGTCGGCATCATTGACTTCCCCTCTACAACGTACGTTGAAAAGAAAAACGTTCGAAAAAATACAGCTAATAGTACACCAATTAAAATTGTTCTTATCCACTCTAGCCCTTCTTTTTTCAAAGTTTTCTTCATTCGCTTCTCCCCTCGCCCTTTAATAATGAAGCTTATCTTTACAAAGAAGACTTTTCCTAATGTAGTTCTAACTTTACTTCAATTTTCTTACCGACATACCATAAAATAAAAATACCAACGCCAACAATAACCGATTTTACCGGTTTATGAATAAACGACATTAAATCATGACCGATATACGTTAAAATAAAGATCATAACAAGCTTTCCGAATGCTAACGCTAGTCCAAATTGTTTTACGCTAATGCGAGACAAACCAGCTACAACGTTTATAAGCGCAGATGGTGTGAAAGGAAAACAGAATATGACGAAGATTGGCGCAAACCCTTTTCTTTCAATCCATCCCATCGCCTTTCGCACTCTCTCATGTTTATTTACAAAAGAAAAGAAACGCGTCCTTCCAAAGCTACGAATGATGAAAAATACAAGCATTGCACCAATTACTGATCCAAGCCAAGAATAAAGAAAACCGAACCAAAAACCAAATGCAACAGCATTCGCCAGTACAAACACAATGAGAGGCAATGCTGGAATAAGCGCCTCTATCATCGGTAAACCAATACCAAGAAGCGGCCCGAACGCTTTATAACTTTCAACAATGTGATCCATATTTTCTGGTGAAAAATATTCTTTGATTGTCTGAAAATCCATTCTACACTTTACCCCTTTACTCTAATTACTACCTCTACTGTATCATCGCTTATATGAAAGAGGAAATGGTAGATATGACATATGGAGATGTAATTATTAAGTTTCCATATCTTCCTCTAGAATTCCTTCATTATTATGCTATGATAATCTTTCAATATTCGACAAGACATGAGAATAATTTGGACACCACGCACAGATTATAAAAAAGAAGAAACTACAGAAAGTGTCAATCTATAGTTTCAAAAAAATCCCCTTACTACGCGTAAGGTTATTTCTACCTGTATGGAAATAAGTAATGGCAAATAATTGGTGTACCTTCAAACAATTACCCTTTTCTAATGACTAGTTCTTATAAGAAACTTTTTTAGTAAGCGTATACTATCAATCACGACAAGTATTAATAAATATAAGAAAGATAGTATTAATACTGTACTCGGAATAGGTAACCTTCGAAATTTGTATAAAAACTTATCAATCGTATATATATCTTGCTCATCAGTTATCGTACTAGGAGTGAATATAAGGTAATCTTTCCAATTATCTATCCAAGTTAAACTAACTGCGGAAAATTGTATTATTCCTAACCACAAGTAAATAAAAATTGGTATAAGAATCATATATTGCAAACTATGTAATATCTTTCTTTTCTTCTTACATTCAATAATTTGAAAGACAATAAGTGTCAGTACGTACACGATCGATAGAAGAAATACTATGGTGACAACTGGCTGAATTGAAAAAGAAAATAGTAATTTATCAATTTCACTAATTTGACTATATTCTGTTGCATTTTGAGGCGTAAAAATAAAATGTTGTTTATCAGCACCTATCATTAACTGACTACCAACGAAACCAGTAAACATAAAGGTAAGAAATAATATAGGCAAAACAAGAATATATTGCGCCCAAAATAACATAGTCCTTTTCAACATACCATCTCCTTTTTTTATACAATAAGGTAAGAAATATCATGTATGCCGCAAATGTTAAATGATGCATATTAACATCGCGATAAATATATGTAGTAAAATTACCCTTATATTGTAATTTTACACCTTCTCAAGCTATTAAAGAACAAAAAATCCGCAAATTTTTCTCGTTTTATTTATGAATCTTACAGCGTAACGGTATATATAATGAAATCAAAAAAGGATGAGTCCCCCATCCTTTTCCTCTCACACTTCGCCTTCCCTCACAAAATACACTTTCTCATAGGCTGGCGTTAATTTAGATTCTTCACTTTTATCAATCTCTTTAAAAGAAGGATTTCCTTGTTTTTTCTTCCGGTCTTCATACTCTGTCCGTAATTTTGCTGTACGATTTTGCTGATTTTCAAAGCTGCTTTTGGATATTTCTAATTTGACAGCGAAACCATTTATAAATCTAATAATAAGATTTCCATCTTTTAATTCTTTATTATTTTCAATATGAAAATGAGACAACCACGCACACTCTTTTCGAGAATAAGAATACGTAGGGAAAAAATAAAGTTGATCTGTCGGGCTAATTGCGATAGGAGCTTTATGTGTAATACTAGTTAACTCCTTCGTTCCTTCTTTTCTTCCAAAAAAACTAGAACCATGTTTCCGGCAACTTCTCTCTATAATATCGAGAGGTTTTTGAAATACGAAAAAAGAATCTTCCATTTCAACAATTCGCGTAACCACTTTCTTTTCTCCTAGAACAACAGGAAGTAAGGCCATCGTATTTTTACTTACAACATAATTTTCAACATAACGTTCTACTTTACTTTCCATATTCTACTATCTCCTTTTTCTATTTATGGTAGCAGCTGCATGTACAATTTTAGCACCTATGAAAAGGAAACGCTTTACAGATTTCCCTTTTTTACAATACTTTATCATTTATCAAACATTTATTAAATTTAAAATTAATCATATAGCAATAGAATGATTTGAACCTGTACAAAAATTATTTATACCATCTATAAATATTTATAATCGCTTCCTCTTTTCACATCATTACAACAATCAACTTTGCTATAATTGAAATATAAATCCAATATATGGAGGTCCATTATGGAAGAAAAAGAGAGCCAACCAACGATTCATATAAAAAATAACAACATTGTTATTGTGAAAAACTCAGCTAGTATTATATTCGCTTTATTTTTCATTCTACTGCTCTTTGCAAAGCCTTTTCGTAAATCAAAATGCCCAGAATACAAGAAACGAGCAAAGAAAAAAGTTGGAAAAGAAGAGTAAAAGGCCTTCCTTTTTTGGAAAGCCTTTTACTCTTCTTCATATTCATATTTTCTTCCGAGATTTTCTGTATCTCTTTCAATTTGTAATGTGATTGTATATCGTTCTTCATCTAAAACATGAGAATAAGATTTTTTCAAATCAATTAACATCACTTTATCCCGCATTAACACCCTATTGGTGAGGGCTAATAATCAGTGGGGGATGAACCCCCACTGATTAAAGTTCCATTTTATCATTTTCATAAGTTTCCGCGTACGCCTTTATCTCTTCAATCGTACTTTTTAGGCAGTCTTTATAACTAATATAATATCATATATCTCAACAACAAAAAAGGATGGCATAAGCCATCCTTTTTTCCATAATGAACTATAAAATTATAGTTTGATTACGTTTTTAGCTTGAGGTCCACGGTTGCCTTCTTCGATTTCGAAGCTAACTTTTTGACCTTCTTCTAAAGATTTGAAACCTTCAGTTTCGATTGCAGAGAAATGTACGAATACATCGTTTTCGCCTGGAACTTCGATGAAACCGAAGCCTTTTTCGTTGTTAAACCATTTTACTTGTCCTGTAACTGTCATAATTATTTCCTCCTAAGAAAATACATTTTATTATTTAGTCTTCATGTATAAAAAAAGAATCCACACATTATCAAATTCGAAACATAAACTAGTTCTCACATACTTTTCCCCGTTTGTTTTCGGCACTTGATAATATATGGATTGCTTAATTTAATTATTCAACTGGTATTATCATAACATACTTAAAATAGAATGTACAATCCTTTTTAATAATAAAATTTCTAAATTTTATTATTTCTTATAAAATATAAACACACCTATTCTAATAAGGAGGTGTATATGGCAGAAATAATACCTGAAAAAACATTAGAGAGAATTAAAACAGATCTTAAAAATAACAACCTTGGAAAAGCAAGAGATAGATTACACGGATTAATCGCTACTTATCCGAATGAATTAGAACTTAGAAAAAAACTCGGTGATATTTACTTTACATTACAATACCCAGAAATGGCTGGACGGTATTGGTATCTTGAAAAAGAGAAAACAGATGTTATGCACGCGGCATGTCTACAATTTGAAAAATCGATGGGAAACGACCCTTATCATATTGTACGTGCTTTAAAATTCAAAGGAGATCGTAACATTATTACAGGACTACACACCGAATGTCCCGTACAGCCATTGCAGAAAAAAGTGATAGAGGAACTAATTGATGATTATGAAGAAACATGGAAAGACAAACTATTTACATGGGGCTGTCTAGCATTATTCGCATTCCTTCTTTTTACTGCTATTATTGGTATATTTACTATATTAAATTGGATATTTTAAGTAAAAGTAGGTACCTATAACAGGCACCTACTTCTATCTTTATTTCGTAAACTGTTCTTCTTCTGTGGATCCTTTTAGAGCAGTCGTTGATGAAGTACCGCCCGTAATCACTTGTGCTACTTCATCAAAGTATCCTGTTCCTACTTCGCGTTGATGGCGCGTTGCAGAGTAACCAAATTTTTCTGCTGCGAACTCTGCTTGTTGTAATTCAGAGTACGCAGCCATGCCGCGCTCTTTGTAACCACGCGCTAATTCAAACATGCCGTAATTTAATGAATGGAATCCAGCAAGCGTTACGAACTGGAATTTATAACCGTACGATGCAATTTCTTTTTGGAAGCTTGCAATCGTTTTTTCATCTAATTTTTGTTTCCAGTTAAATGAAGGCGAACAATTGTAAGCGAGTAGCTTCCCTGGATATTTCTTATGAATTGCGTCTGCAAAGCGTTTTGCATCTTCTAAACTTGGCTCCGACGTTTCACACCAAACGAGATCTGCATACGGCGCATACGCTAAACCACGTGCAATTGCTTGATCAAGACCTGCTTTCGTACGATAAAACCCTTCTGGTGTTCTTTCACCTGTAATAAACTCTTGATCAACTGGATCGATATCGCTCGTAATTAAATCTGCCGCATCTGCATCTGTTCTTGCGACGATAATTGTTGGTACACCCATTACATCCGCAGCAAGACGTGCCGAAATTAAATTACGCACCGCTGTTTGCGTCGGTAATAATACTTTTCCGCCTAAATGCCCGCATTTTTTCTCTGAAGATAATTGGTCTTCGAAGTGCACACCAGATGCACCAGCCTCAATCATCCCTTTCATTAGCTCAAATACGTTTAACTGTCCACCAAAGCCAGCTTCAGCATCCGCCACAATTGGGACGAAATAATCCGTATCACCATTTCCTTCCATGTGCTGAATTTGATCAGCACGTTGAAGTGTTTGGTTAATTCGCTTTACAACAGCTGGTACACTGTTCGCTGGGTATAAGCTTTGATCAGGATACATATGTCCAGAAAGATTCGCATCTGCCGCTACTTGCCAACCGCTTAAATAAATTGCTTTTAATCCAGCCTTCACTTGTTGCATCGCTTGGTTTCCTGTTAATGCGCCAAGTGCATTAATATAATCTTCTGTATGAAGTGATTTCCAAAGCTTCTCTGCACCGCAGCGCGCCAACGTATGTTCAATATCAATCGATCCGCGCAGACGAATTACATCTTCAGCTGAGTATGGACGTGTGATCCCTTTCCAGCGTGTATCTAACTCCCAGCTTTCTTGCAATTTATCAATTCTTTCGTTTTTCATATGTTCCATCCCCTTTTCTTGTTTCTTATAAAATTTCATAACCCGGTAATGTTAAAAACGGCACGAACTCATTATTACGAACAAGGTTTGTAAACAGTTTTGTAGCTTCTTCAAATCTCCCCTTCTTAAATGCTTCCTTACCAATCTCTCTTTCTATTTTTGCTAGTTCTTCTTCTTTCAATTCTTCCATCAATTTAAAAGTAATATTACGGCCATCACTTAGCTTTCCACCCTCATGGCGAATCCACTGCCATACTTGTGCTCTTGATATTTCCGCTGTTGCCGCATCTTCCATTAAGTTATAAATTGGAGCTGCTCCTCTCCCGCTTAACCAAGATGCAATATATTGAATACCGACGTTAATATTCGTGCGAAGACCACTTTCTGTAATCGTTCCCATCGGTACTTCTAATAAATCCTTTTCTGTTACACTTATTTCTTCACGCTTTCTAAAAATTTGATTTGGCGTTTTCATTATGTGATTAAATACTTCCATTGCAACCGGTACAAGTCCCGGGTGGGCAACCCAAGTCCCGTCATGTCCATCTAAAGCTTCGCGCTCCTTATCAGCACGCACTTTCTCAAAAGCTGCCTCATTTGCTTCTGGATCATTCTTAATTGGGATTTGCGCTGCCATCCCTCCGATTGCTGGCGCATTACGGCGATGACACGTTTGAATAACTTTCAAAGAATACGCGCGCATAAACGGCGCTGTCATTGTGACTTGCGCTCTATCTGGAAGTAAAAATTCATTATGATTTCGGAAACTCTTTAAGAAACTAAATATATAATCCCATCGCCCGCAGTTTAAACCAGCAGAATGATCTCTTAGTTCATACAAAATTTCATCCATTTCAAATGAAGCGTGAATCGTTTCTATTAATACAGTCGCTTTAATCGTTCCGTTCGGAATACCGATATACTTTTGAGCGAATACGAAAACGTCATTCCATAATCTTGCCTCTAAGTAACTTTCCATTTTCGGTAAGTAAAAGTATGGGCCACTTCCTTTTGCTAAAAGCGTCTTAGCATTATGGAAAAAGAACAAACCAAAATCTACTAAGCTGCCAGACATGTTCTTGCCGTCAACTTGCATATGTTTTTCCTCTAAATGCCACCCTCTCGGACGCACGATTAAGACAGCCGTTTTACTATTTAACCGATATTCTTTTCCGTTCTCATTTTTATGTGAGATCGTTCCCTTACTCGCATCTCGCAAGTTAATTTGGCCTTCAACAGCATTTCTCCAAGTTGGTGCATTCGAATCTTCAAAGTCTGCCATAAAAAGATGTGCTCCTGAATTTAAAGCGTTAATGACCATCTTTCTATCTACTGGTCCAGTAATCTCCACACGACGATCCTCTAAATCTTTCGGAAGCTCAGCGATTGTCCAATCACCTTCACGTATATGCTTTGTTTCTTCTAAAAACGTAGGAAACTCCCCTGCATCAATTCTTTTTTGTTTCTCCACACGCTTTTGTAAAAGTTCTATGCGGCGTTCGTTGAAATTCCCATGTAGTTCCTTTAAAAAGCTAAGCGCCTCAGGTGTCAATATTTCGTTGTACGCTGGTAACATTTCTCCGGGCAATGTAACCCGTGAAGTTTGCGTCGACATATTAGCATCCCCTTCTTAAACTGTTTTATAACAGATTTGATTTTATGTTTTATATTATATAACAAATCTTCAGAAAAGGAAGTTTTTTTTGAAAATTTAATTGTTTTTTATGAAACTATATTCTTTTACCATCGTTACACACAAAAAAAGAGTCAGTGTTATATAACACTGACTCTTTTTTATTATTTATTCAAAAATTGTTTTAAATAAGAACTGTGCATATTGTTCACGTGTTACTTTCATGTTTGGAGCAAAGTTTCCAGTTCCATCTCCTACAGAAATACCATTTGAACCTACTGCATTAATCGCATTGTATGCCCAATGTCCTTTCGGTACATCTTTAAATCCTTGTGTTCCTTTTACTTCTAACTCATATGCTACTGTAAGTACTTGAGCCATTTCTGCACGTGTTAGTGTATCTTTCGGTCTAAAGTTTCCAGTTCCATCACCGTTAAAGATACCTACCTCTGTTAATACTAAAATTTCTTCTAAGAACATTGTTGATTTTTCATTAATATCTTTGTATGGATTCTCAAGGATATCGCCTTCCTCGAATACTTCACTGAAATCGATAGTACGATAAATTAAAGCAGCTACTTGTTCACGAGTTATGTTATGACCAAAACCGAACACGCCATTTCCATAACCAAGCATAATTTCTTCTTGTGCTAAAGTTTGAATTGCTTCGTAAGACCAATGTCCTGCTGGTACATCCTTAAAGATAGCCTGACTTGCTTGTTGTGGCTTAGGCTTAGCAGCTACTTCAGCATTCACTGTAGCGCCTTCAGCACTAAATGCAATTCCACCCATAATTGTTAAAGCTGTTGCTACTTTTAAAATTTTTTTCTTCACTTTGTTCTCTCCCTAAAAACGTATTTTTTTCTAATATAAAGAATTCATAGAAAAGTAACAATACACTTATCCATATAAGTTTTGTCTAATTTATGAACTCTATTTCATATACTTATTTTTATACTTAGTGAACAATAAAGTTACTAAATCATATTTTTTCGATATAAAAAGTAACTAAAATTAACCTGTTTTTTCCATATGATACTATTCACTAAACTATGAACAGCATAATAAATATACAAAATAAGCCATTTAAAACAAGAAAAAAGCGCGTTATCTTCGCGCTTTTTTCTTAAAATATACTATATCAATATAATTTAACGTCATTCATTTTTTAAATGAAAGTTAATAATAGCTTTATATAAAAATGTTGCATATTGCTCACGTGTTACAACTTTATTCGGTTCAAACTTTCCATTTCCTGTCCCTACTATGACATTATTTGATTGCAGAGCACTAATTGAATTTTTTGCCCAGTAATTATTCGGTACATCTGCAAATGTATGCTGTTGCTTCACTTCAAATGAAAATGCCTGCGTAAGAACTTGCGCTACTTCTGCACGTGTAATTATTCCCCTAGGTCTAAAGTTCCCCTTCTCATCACCTTTAAAAATACCGCGTTCTGTTAATGCTAAAATTTCATTTGGAAACATTGTTGATCTTTCAGAAATATCATTATACGGATTTTTTAACGGTCCTTCATGTTCTATATTAAGTACGCGATATAGTACTGCCGCCACTTGTTCACGTGTTACGTTATCACCTACACCAAACTTTCCATTTCCATAACCTAGCATAATTTTATTATATGCCGCATCTAGAATATAATCATATGCCCAATGGTTTACTGGGACATCGTCAAATACAATCATTTCAGGATATTCTTCTGCTTTTATGTTAGGAACATTTGCACTTACCAACAATCCACCCATAATAGTCGCTGCGGCCATTATACGTAACATTTTTTTCTTCATTGTCCTCTCTCCTTCATTTCCACTTTATTAAAAATGGAACATAATAGACTAAATTCTTTTTTCATATTACATATGCTGTATTTACAAGCCTTATGTAATATATTGCATTTTTAACATCTATTATTTTGAAGATTACTAGGTGAGCCAATTCGCTCTCAATTCCAATTGGTATTCTGAATTGCATACAAATCATTTGAAGAAATATTCCCATCTTTACGCTCTAGTTCCTCTATTTAATTTTCAAAAGGATAGACAAAAGCTTTTGAAAAGATGTTATATATACAATATTCTACTATCTACTAATCAAGTCCTTCACTTATAAAAATTTCACTTTATAGACAAAAAAAGCACAAATATAATCTACTTGTACTTTTTTACACTCTTATTTATTCCATTTTCCCTGGTGAATTATCGATTGCCTTTTTTAAGAATTTCGCAAATTGCCCACGTGTTACAAGCATTTCAGGTTCAAACTTCCCATCGCCTGTTCCTACTACAACGTTATTAGATTGTAGCCCACTAATCGCATCTCTTGCCCAATAATCTTCTGATACGTCTGTAAATGTATGAGGTTGTTTAGCTTTCAGATTATATGCTTTCACCAAAATTTGCGCTAGTTCCGCACGAGTTAACGTATCTTTTGGACGGAAGTTCTGATTTTCGTCTCCTTTAAAAATACCGAGCTTTGTTAATTGTAAAATTTCATAAGGAAACATTGTTGATTTCCCGTCAATATCTCCATATGGATTTTCAATATGTACATTTCGCTTCAAATCTAGTGCGCGATACAGTACTGCCGCTGCTTGTTCGCGTGTTACATTATCTTCTACACCAAATTTCCCATTTCCGTAGCCATACATAATTCGGTGATGCACTAGTTCAACAATTTCATCATATGCCCAGTGATCCTTTGATAAATCATCAAAATCTATAATAATATTAGGACCAGATTTTTGATTCACGCCAGTATTTGCAGAAGCACCATTTGCACTTACAAATATTCCGCCCATTAACGTTAATGATGTAGCTACTTTTAATAACTTCTTCATTTTAGTCATCCACCTTTTTCTTTATTCACCTCTTTTTCGATTATATTGAATACTCAAAATCTTTACAATATTATTTAATTATTGGAATAAATCACGCTTCTGAGCATACTTGCACTCTTTCATCTCGTGGCTTCCGAAAAGTAAACGCCATCCCTACAAATATTAGGACAATCCCTACAATTTGCATACTAGTCGGTCTGAATCCAGTAAAGACTGTATCTAATACAATCGCAACACCAGGATCTAGAAACACTAATACAGAAATTAGTCTCGTCGGTAAATCTCTTAAACTGTCAAAAAACAAATAGTACACAAACCCTGTATGTATAAGTCCTGTCGCTGTAATCATGATCCAATTCGTTTGTGTTAATCCTTGAAATGCTCCGAAATCTATAAATGGTAATAGTAAAAATATACCTAAAAATGTTTGTAAAAATGTCATCGCATACGCACTCGTATGCTTAATTCCTTTTCCGAGCAACGTTGTAAATGCATAAAATAAAGCTGCAAGAAGTGCCCACACCATTCCAGATGACATTAATTTCTCAAGCGACACATTGCCATCTACTCCAGCTATTAAAACTGTACCGATAAAACAAATAATGATGGATATAATAGAAAATACTGTAAACCTCTCTTTAAATACAATACTACCAATTATTAATACGATGATCGGTGCAAGATGATATACAGAAATCGCAATTGTAATCGACATAACTTCAAACGCTTTAAATAAAAACACCCAGTTAAAAACAAGAAATACACCACAAGCTAATATTTGCATGGTTTCTTTTTTGTTCCATTTCTCACTTTTGTACTGCCCCGTTACGAACCAACATAATGCTAAAAATATAGTCGCACAAATACAACGAACGAATACTAATTCAAAAGACGGTAAACCTGTCTGGACAGAAAAAAATCCAATCGATCCGAAAATAGACATCGAAAGAATCATTTTTATAGCCGGCATTGATTTTGAATGAAACAAAATATTAACCTCCTAAACATTTCACTGAATATTCCATATATTATACACTATAATTTTCCAAAATTCGAATACTCCACAATAAAAAGAAGCAGTATACTACTGCTTCTTCTGTTTTTCATATTGTTCAAACGTATGAATTCTTTCGAAAATTGGTGGATGTGTGTATAAGAAAAATTTCACTAACGCAGGCGGATTTACTTGGCTTAAACTTGTTTTTGATAAGTATTGAAAAGTTCTCACACCTGAATTTCCATCTTTCGTCATATTTAAAGCGTATTGATCTGCCGCTCGTTCTTCTATACGAGAAACGTAGTTTGTTGCTGGTTGTGATGCAAAGGATAGTACAGAAGAAATTAAGAAAAATAAAGGTAAAATCGAGAAACATGCCATTTTTGAAACTTTCAGCGTATCTCCCCATTTTCGAATACACATATTTAAAATACGACTAATTAAATACATACCTATAAACGATAGCAAGACATAGCTCGCAACGCCCCAATATATATGTTTCATTACGTAATGTCCCATTTCATGAGCCATTATAAATAAAATCTCTTTATCTTTTAATTGCTTAAGCGTCGTATCCCACATTACGATACGCGAGTTAAGGCCTATTCCTGTTACATATGCATTTAACGAATTCGTTTTTTCCGACATATTTACTTCATATACGTGTTTAGCTGGAATATCAGCTTTATCTGCCATCGCTAAAATTTTCGTTTCTAATTCTTTATTTTTCAGCGTCGAGAAGTCGTTATAAAGTGGATCAATAATAACAGGTTGCACGAACGTTAAGAAAATTGTAAACGGTACAGAGAGCGCCCACCCTGCTAGCCACCATCTCTTCGGGAATTTACGGATAAGCCATAAAAGAACAGTAACAATGAGTAACATCGTCGCATAATTAACCCAAAAATCGATAACGTGATCTTTTATCCAGCTTTGTGTACTTTGCGTGGAAATACCGTAAGCAACCGACACTTTACGCCCAATCCATTGCATCGGCAGGGCAAGGACTGTTGTCAGTAATGATAAATAAAAGAAATAAATCGCAACTTGTAAGACATTTATTTTTGTCGTTTCCTTCGACCATTTCTCAAACTTTTTTGAAATACCGAGCACAAGTACAAACAATAAAATAATCCATTCAAGAGGCGTCGCTAAAAAGTACAGTAAGTTTTTCACGCGCGAATAATCTTGGCTTAGCGTAAGCTCCCTCGCATTCATAAAAGTCTCTGGATCCGCACTCGTTCCTTTATACATGTCTGGAATGAGTTCATGATTCCATCCAAATAAATACCAATATATAAGTAACGCAAACCCAACGTACAAAAAAAGCGACCACCCAATAACTTTCCTCACGCTATTCCCTCCTCTATGCTGCCTGTCTATTATTATTGTAAGTTCGGACTTTCAAAATTAGAACAAGCTAATCGTGAGAATTGTTCTAGCTCGTTCAATTTATATAAAAAAACTCTTCTATTACAAGAAGAGTTTTCCCTATTTTTAAATATTTTCTTTGTCTCATAATCTATGTATAAGAAATGTACTTACAAACTAGCGTCGTTATAATAATCCGCCTTAAGGAAGCACATCTATTAATAAACTAAAATCTTGCAAAGAAAAAGAACTATATTTCATAATACCTTGTACAGTTAAAAGTAAAATAAGACCAATCACACACATATAATTAATACTTTCTTCATGCTTTTTCTCAGCAACTACTCCGCCCGTAATGCATAAAATCCCTAATAAATGGAGCGCTAAATACATAAAAAAGTAAGCTTCCTCCCAGCGAAGAACAACATTTACTGTCGTAATTAATACTAAACTCAGTACAATCAAATAAAAAAACTTATTTGACGATATTGTTTCATTCATATAATTTTATACATCCCTTTCAAATTACGAATTAATGATGATTTAGTTTTCATAAAATAAAAGTCCCCACTACTTTCTCAAACATTTTATGAGCCCTAACATAATTTTCTTCGTTCTTTACATACTGTCTGAAGATACGCCTCATCATTTCTTCCACAATAAAGCTAACTATTATTAATGTCCCTAACACGATAAGATGAAATCATTATTGATGGAGAAGTACTTACGTCTAATAGAAGTGGAATCTATCATTTCCTTCAATATTTTCTCAAACATCTTCTCTACCTTACTTATCCCCCACTATGCTCGAAAAGCTCTTTTCCTTCTCCGCATATATAACAGGCACTTCTTTACTCCAATATTTGCGATTCACAAATAAAAAGATGAGTACTAAGTTTAATCCTGCCATAAAAATAATTAATCCTGGAAAGAATGTCGTATAGTTCGAAAAATCGGCAAAACTCATTATCTTTTCTCTGCTTACTAAAAAAGATGAACTAAGCACAAACGCATTGTTTAACATATGAATGGCAATTGGCATGAGTAAGCTTTTCGTACGAATATATACAATTGATATTACGATGCTAAACACAACTGCACCAAGGAAATCAACATGTAAGCATGCAAATAAAAGTGCTACAACGACCACCGCTATACTAGTACCCCATTTTGCTGCAAAACGCTGTAGTAAAAATCCTCGAAAAACAAACTCTCCGACAATAGGCGCGATAAATACGACCATAATAAATTGATATACATATCCCCCGGTACTGTCTATAATCGGTTCATGCAAGGCATTCATAATAAAATCTGGTGTAATCCACGCGAAGCTGTACATGTACAAAATAAGATAGCCGTAACTAAACATACATAGCATAATTGCGATATACAAAACTTGCACTAGATTAAATGTTTCGTTTCTATTAATAAATAATGAAAATGAAACACGATGCTTTCTATATCCGTAAAACAGCCATACTATTGGAAGGATATAAAATATAAGAATGTTTATAAAAGATGAATTCTGTATATGAAATGTATTTTCTAGCACTTCATTACTACTTCGTGCTATTAAAATTAATAATGCAAATACAATTAAAAAATATCTAGCTCGCATCGTTTGAAACGGATTCACATTCATCTCCTCCCCATGTTACTTTTATCATATCATTTGAATCTTAATTTTTTGTGAAAGAAAACCTTAAAATTTCCTTAAAAATTCCATAAGTTACAAAAAGATGATATGATATTCGAGGAAATTAGGAGGGATTCATATGTATCACGCAAATATTTTACTCGTTGATGATGAAACAGCAATTTTACAATTACTAACTACCATTCTTAAAAAAGAAGGTTTTTCTCATATTACAACTGCAACCTCTGCGGAACTAGCCTTATCTCTCACCCAGCAAAACAATTACGATTTAATCATTTTAGATGTGATGCTTCCTGGACAGTCTGGTTTTGACATTTGTCCGATCATTCGCCAAAAAACGGATTGCCCCATCTTCTTTCTAACAGCGAAAACTTCTGATTTAGATAAAGTATCTGGATTTTCATACGGTGCCGATGATTATATTACGAAGCCATTTAATCCACTTGAAGTAGTCGCTCGTATGAAAGCACAACTTCGAAGACATATGAAGCAAAGCGTACAAGAACAAAAAACGCACTCCATTTCATTTGGGAGATTTGAAATTGATCAACATTCTGCGGAACTAACAGTAGATGGAAACGTTGTCGAATGTTCCGCTCAACTCTTTCAATTACTACTCTTCTTTTGTGAGAATCCGAACTACGTATTTTCGAAAGAAGAATTATACGAAAAAGTTTGGGGAGCACCTGCCTATAATGGAGATGATAATACTGTTATGGTTCACATTCGAAAACTACGTGAAAAAATTGAACATGATCCAAGTAAACCAGAATACATAAAAACAGTTCGTGGACTTGGCTATAAGTTCATTACAAAGTAGGTTAAAGATATGAATTTTAATAAGAGACTTATAATCCAGTTTATTTTACAACACGTTTTCGTCTTAGTTACGTTACTTATCGCAGTAGTTGCTTCTTTTTCTTATTTAATTTTTCTTCTTAATAGTACTTTATATGAACCTAATATTTCTGATTATGATACCTTTACAATCTCCGAATATATTTCTTCTGAAGACAATAAAATTACTTTAAAATCTGAGGTAAAAGATTTAATAAAAGAAAAGAGTGATTGGCTTCAAATTGTAGATGAAGATGGAAAGGTCCTTTACAACTTTAATACGCCTAGCGATGTTCCTACCTCTTACACAAAGACATCCTTACTTACGTATTTACAGAATAGCAGCAACAGTATTTATAAATTTAACTATTGGGAGATTAAATTAGAAAAGAAACCAGCGATCGTTATTTACGGTGCCAAACTAAAAAGTAATACTTTACTAAAAACGATACAACAAGGACATCCTTCTTTATCATTAAATGAATTTGCACTAACTGAACAAGAAAAACAATTAATTTCTAAAGAAAAAGCAACACTACAAATATTTAATAACAATGGAGAAGAAGTTTTTTCCTATCCAACTGGGAAGAAAAAAACATTTTCAGCCATAAAAACGGCTCTTAATGAAAAAGAACCGTGGAATTATAAAGAAAATACATCTAGTTTTTACGATTCAAATAGCGGTCATCTCGTCGTTGTATCCGCCCCAAACGCTCATTATTATCCAGATGATGAATTAGATGATGTATTTACCAAGAAACTTCTAATCGGATGCAGCTTAATCCTCCTTATTGTGTTTGTTTATTTAGTCATTCTTTCAATTTGGTATGGAAATAAGTTTGGAAAGCCTTTATTACATACGATGCGCTGGCTTAAAAACATAGCCGGAGGAAAATATGAAGAACCTGTTAGTAAAAAAGGCAAACCTGTTCGGTTCCGGCGCTCCGGTAAAGAAAAATGGTCATTCCGTATATTTAAAGATGTTACAAACTCACTAGAGCACCTTTCTATTACTTTGAAAAAGAACGATGCAATGAGAAAAGTACTGCAACAAACACGTGAAGAGTGGATTACCGGCCTGACGCATGATCTAAAAACACCGCTTAGCTCTATATACGGCTATGCATTATTACTAGAATCGAAGCAATATAATTGGACTGATCAAGACATTCAACAATTTGGCCATGTAATGAAAGAAAAATCTCAATATATGACTACATTAATTGACGACTTAAGCTTAACATATCAATTAAAAAATGATACTCTTCCTGCGCAACACGTAAATGTTGAAATTAATCAGTTCGTCCAAAGAGTATTATTACAATTTATTAATAACCCAACACTACAAAATCAAAATATTGAATTTGTGCCAAGTTCAAGCAAAATCCAATATTTTATTGAAGAAAAATGGTTCCAGCGTATTATCGAAAACCTACTCGCAAACGCTGTAAAACATAATAATGAAACGACAAACGTAATCGTAAAACTTTCGCAAAATGCTAACTTCTTTACACTATCTATTTCAGATGATGGAAAAGGTATGGACGATAAAACGAAAGAACTTCTATTCGAGCGGTACTACAGAGGAACGAATACAGAAGAAAGCAACATCGGAACTGGACTTGGCCTCGCCATTACAAAACAGCTCGTTCATGCTCATAACGGAACGATCTCCATTGATAGTGAACTTGAAAAAGGAACGACGATTATACTTATGTTTCCGTTTAGTTCATAGGAAAGACGCTGTAGGGCGTCTTTTTTTTGAGGAATTTTTTCGGTGAATGAAATTATGAAGTGGTTTTCTTAATAGTTCTACAGTATATGAAATTATACCGGCGATTTTTTCATTATATCGGCGCAACTCAAGATATATCGATTTACCGACAAAAATCGTCAAATGTAGCAACCTATATGATAAAAAAGCGAACCACTGAGTGGTTCACTTTTCCTCTTATTATTTCTTCTTCACTGGTAGCCAAAGTTCAATTTGAGCAAACTCACTTTTATCTGCATGGGAACGCTCATCGTATAGCTCAAATTCTGTAACTCCGCAATGTTCATATCCTGAGTGCGGGAACCATTCTGAGAATACTGCATTCCACGTTTGATGAATAGACGATATCATTTCTTCATGAGGAACTTTCGGCGTTGTAAATACTGCATATGTCGCTGCTGGGAATGTACGCTTTGCAACTGCATTTGGTGCATTTTCAAAGTCTGTAACTTCCATTCCAATTATATAAGTGAAGTCCCCTGTTTCTAAATTAAAATCAGTACATAATCCTAGCTCTACCCATTGACTCGTATCTTTACGATTCGGAATCGTTGTTCCAAGATCTTTTTGTAAATATTCTTGCCAAAATGCTGGAATGTCTTGATGATTTTTTCCTTCTTTACTTGTCGTCTTCAGTTCATAACCCGCCACTAAAAATTCTGGTTTATTTACAATACGATATTCCATTTGTATGCCTCCTAAATACGGATTTAATTTTCTTTGCTTTACATTCACTCTGTAATACATCGGTGTTTCGATTTCTTGTTTTCGATATTCACTTGGTGTCATTTGAAATAATTTTTTAAAGGCTCTCGTGAACGTTTCGTGAGATTGAAAGCCATGCTCAAATGCGATATCAATAACTTTTTCATCCGTATGAGAAAGTTGATAAGCTGCCCGGGCTAACCTCCTCTTTCGAACATACTCCATTACTGTATCACCTACTAACGCCTGAAATACACGATGAAAATGCGACTCAGAAAAACCTGCAATACGCGCCAAATTACGCAGCGTTTGTTTTTCCATTACATCTTCCTCAATATAATCAATTGACCTTTGAACTTGTGTTTCATAGCTTTCCATCTCTGTTCACCCGCCTTATATGTATTATGATAAAAGAGAATCATATCTGATTCTTGACGTTTTTTACTATAATTCTAAAAACAAATGTAACTTTTTTATATGTATTTCGTTGTTATGTATGAAGGGAGGGAAATTAGTGAAACGCAAACAATCATTAGAAGAGATTTACTCAGAGCATATGCAAGATTTATTTCGCTATCTTCTCTCCCTAACCGGAGATTCTCACTACGCGGAAGATCTTATGCAAGAAACCTTTTACCGAATGCTAGTCCACATTGATTATTATAAAGGAGAAGAAATTAGGCCGTGGTTGTTTACGATTGCCTACAACGCCTTTATCGATTGGTATCGAAAAGAAAAAAAATATAAAACAACGACAGTTGAAGAATTCCATTTACCAAACGTGCCAAGTACAGAACATGCATATTTTGTAAAACATGAGATTGCTAGTTGGTTAGACAGTTTATCCTCACTTCCGCTCGAAAGACGAAATATGCTACTACTACGAGATTACTACGGATTCACCTATAAGGAAATAGCAGAAATGACCGGTCTCTCATTAGCGAAAGTGAAAATTGAATTACACCGCGGACGAAAAGAAGCAAGAAGCATAAAGGAGTGATACAGATGGGTTGTGCAGAGTTTAAAAAACTTTGGGAGAAATATGAAAAAGGTACGCTCACACGTGATGAGCAAGAACAGTTAGAAAGTCATATAGAAACTTGTGCAGAATGTGAAGCTCATTTAGATGAATTGCTTACGAAGAGTGAACCCGTAAAGAAAAAATTACCTCCAAAAGAACTTAAAGTTCCTTTTTGGAGAATTAAGTGGAAACATCGTTTACAGATGTTTGGTTTTATACTAGCAATTTGTATCGTTATATATATGATTGGCGGGGTATTGTCTGCCTTTTATTTTCAAGCTAATAATGATAAAAAGCTAAAAGAAATAAGAGATGTTCCCTCTCTTGCACTTGAAGCAACTATCCCAAATAGCCGCGTCATGGGGGGCGGAACAAGTGTAGAAGCTTTCTTTCGAACAAACAGCCAATTTGATTTAGTCAAAACGATTGGTAAAAAAGAAATGCCACTCGGTACAATAGAAACGAGCAGCTTTTTATCTTCTTTAAATATCACAAATAAATCTTGGGTGAATATGCACTATCAACCGAACATCCACTTTGTTCATCCAAAAATAAAACAAGGTGATTATTTGAAAGAAGCATCTAAAAAGGTTTGGGATACACTTGCAAAGGTACATGAGGGAACCGTTGCAGAAGTAGCAATTTCTTTTGATAAATCCTACACTTTACAAGAGTTAGAACCACTTTTATATAGTGTATTTGAAGCACAAGAACTCCCTCCAACCCCTGTATGGTACGCTTTAGATACGGGGCAAGAAAGAATAAACGAAGAAGATTTCATCCTATCTGGGAGCGACTTTATAGGATTTCCAGAACATATAGGATTCCTTGATGATGAAACAGAAAATCTGAAAACGCAAGAGGATAAAGTTATTGAAATGATGCGCATTCTTTCTACACATAAAAAAACTGTAAGTACAGTTGCTATGCTTCCTGAAAGTGAACTAAACTTAGATAAACGTTATAAATATGTAAAAGATAACGGAGTAAAAGTATATGGCATTGTCATTACTGGACCGTCAAAAGAGTTATTAAAATTACAAAACTCACCGCACGTACGTTATGCGACTCTTGGAGATATTGAGGTTTGGAATTGGTTTGATAATTAATAAAAAGAAGTAACGCATTAGAAATGATGCGCTACTTCTTTTTTAATTCGCAATCACTTTCACATACATCCCTCTCACCGCTTTTTCATAAGCGATCTCACTCATCTTCCTTATGTTTTCTGACACAACAGACGATTGAATAACCTCACCTGCACGAAGTAACGGCGGATCAATAAGACGCACTTTATTTTTCTGATGTAGATCATACTCATTTCTATCTTCTTTTACTTCTATACTTGGATGAATTTTTCTTAATAAAACATGTACTTCTGGATCGTTACATAGCTGCAATTTCGATATAAGCTCATGATCTTCAAGAAGAAAGTCATCTGCATGAATAACCTTTTTATGAAGAGCTAACTTTAACGTTTTAGCTAACATATCATTTCCATAAATATTAAGTGGTTTCATAAAGAAATCGATTACTTCTTTGTAATACGTCTTCGTAAACCATTCTGCAATTTCAATATTTTGAAGAACCATTCTCCCATTAACTTCGATTAAATCATCTAAAAAATTTTGAGCTTCTTCTAAAGAAATATACCCATATGTATACATATCTCGTAATGTATAATCCACTCGGTCTGCACATAATTCTGGTGCTGATCTTTCCAGCAATGTCCACTTTGAGTCATCTAACAAAATATCTTCATAGTTATAACCATACTTTGAAAGAATCGCTGGAATTTCTGAGTTTTTCACGACAGAACTAAATATCTCTTCATGATAACTTTCATTTTTGTTATCAAAAACGTAATCGATTACATGAGAAAAAGCAGTATGCGATACGTCGTGCAGTAAACCTGCAATTTGTTCCTCTACTGAACCACCTAGTTTCTTAATTAACAACATAACACCAACTGAATGATCAAAGCGCGTTACATTCCATTTCTCATTTATTAAGTAGCTTGCGCCATTTTGGTGAATACCTTTTAATCTTTGCACAGACTTACTTAAAATTAATTCTTCTAACACTTTATCTACTTTAAACTCACCGTATATGGCATCTGATATGATCACTTAAAATCCCCCTTTTCAAGCAGAGTCTTCTTATAGTATCTCATTTTCAAAGGCGAGTAAATACAATATTTAACAATACAAACATGAATGTTCTGATTTATTTTATATCTATTTTTAAATATATATTGATATTAAATTTGTTTTTGTATATATTATAAATGTCTGTTATTTGTTTTAATTCATTTACTATACTTTTATTGAGTGCTCCTTATGTGGAGCCTTTTTTATTTTTAAAAATAGAGAGCCATCAGCCCTCTATTTCATAAATCTATTCAAACGTAACCTCCACCTGCACAATCTCAGATCTACTTCCAAGTCTAAGCGGTGGTCCCCAGAATCCAAATCCAGAAGAAACAATTGCGTGGAATGCACCTTTTTGTGCGTATCCCCAGTCTAGTTCGTACATTCTTCTCGTCACAATATGGTTCGGCGCCATTTGTCCGCGATGCGTGTGACCGGATAATAATAAATCAACGCCAGCGTCCGCTGCTTGTTTTAATTCAAATGGTTGGTGATCCATTGCGATAACAGGAAGCGATTTATCTACCGTACTCATTAGATTTTCAAAGCTTTGACGATCACGCTCTGTTTTATCCCTTCTTCCGACGAGATAAAAATCATCTTCAATTGTAATGACTTCATCTAAAAGAATACGAATATCAATCTTATCCATCTCTTGTAAAAACTCAGGAACAGCTCGGCCGTAATATTCATGGTTTCCTAACACACCATATACGCCTAATGGAGCTTTCATTTGTTTCATAATATGACCCATGTTTTTTTGAATAAATACTCCTGGATGATCATCGATAATATCACCTGGCAGTAAAATAATATCGGGCTCCATTTCATTTACATGACGGACAAGTCTCTTCAAATGAGCAACACCAGACAATTTACCGAAATGCATATCAGAAGCCATCGCAATGCGTAAACTTTTACGCCCTTCTACCTTTTTCGGTATGTGTACCTCATATTTTCTTACTACGGGGCTATACGCATTAAATACCCCATACGCAAAGATAAAGATAAATGCAGCTATCACAGCCGCCCCTGTCCAAATAATTGCTGTTTCTTTCTCCACCCCAAATTGAAAAAGGAAAACTGTAATATCAGCAAGTGGCAACAACATAAGCGCATATTGTATGACCGCAAACCAAATCGAACCAATCGTTCGCAGAAATGGCAAAAACTTAAACACTTGCACGAGAATATACGCATATGAAATAAATCCAACTACGAAAGCGTAATACCCCCAAGATTCCCAGCCAAATACCGCACTGAGCCAAACCCATCCGTTCCAGCCTATGTAAAACATAAGTAGTGTGTATACAAGTAACATAGTAAATATATTGAAATAACGAAGATTCTTCACAGCCAGCCTCCTTATTAATTTCTTCTATTATAACTTGTTATGCACGTTAAACGTAAATATTAAGCACCTTGTTCATCACAGTAAAGATCTCTAATTGTTAGATTTGCATCTAACGATTAGAGGTCTAAATTAATAGGATCCTTTTGTTACATTCATTTTCTACTTATGAAACCTTACAAGTTTGTCACCTTTACGTAAGGTTATTAGATAGTTTATTTACTATTGCAATGTAATAATAAAAATCAGATTCTGTTGCAATATTCCTCAGCTCTTTATGTCTTCGGAAACTTTGCAACAAAACCTGAAACATACACTTTGCTAGTAACAATGATGAAGGAGAATAGAAAATGAAAATAGCAAAGAGAAGTAGGAACATGCTTATAGTATTTATTGCTATTTTTGTGACCTTATATACTTATTTAGCTTTTACAAAAGAACCCGTTATAGAAGCTAACGCTGCTATACTAATGGATGCACAATCAGGAAAAGTTGTTTATGGTAAGAATGAAAATGTGCCCCTTGCTCCAGCAAGTATGTCAAAGATGATGACCGAGTATATTGTACTAGAAAAAATTCATAACGGTACATTAAAATGGAGCGATTCCGTCAGAATTGGTCCAAATGCTGTAAATAGTATTGGGGCTAAGATCAATATACGAGTTGGTAATCGTTTAACTGTTAGAGATTTATTTCATGCGATGGTAATATCATCAGCCAATAATGCTGCTGTTGCTTTAGCTGAGCATATTTCTAAAAGTGAAGAGAATTTTACAAAGCTTATGAATATGAAAGCAATTAAATTTATCTAATGCGACTCATTTTGTTAATGCTACAGGACTACCAAATGCTCAAAATAAAGAGTCAAAAATGACTGTTTTAGATGTCGCAACGCTCGCGCAACATTTGTTAAAAATATATCCCGAAGTTTTAGATATAACCAAGCTAACAAACTATACATTATCGTATAATGGTGCAACTATAATAACTACAAATAAGATGCTCGATACATCTAATGATGAATTGTATTTTCAAGGAATTGATGGTTTGAAAACTGGATTTACAGATGAAGCAGGATACTGTTTTACAGGCACAGCAAAACAAGGTAAAAACAGGCTGATTTCTGTTGTTGCGGGAACTAACGAAGATACTAAGAGATTTATAGAAACAAAAAAATTATTTTCATATGGATTTAATAAAATTAGCTCGACTTTTTTGAATTGGTAGCATTAATCTTTAAATTATGATAAATAGATAATACGAAATTACATAGAAACGTAAATTTTAAAATAGATTGCTATAAGGAGTAAATAAAATGATTAGAAAATTAATAGGCCGCTTAGTAGGGGGAGCTGTTCTTCTCTTCCTATGCATATATATTTTTTTCCCTAGTATAACTGACATCGCTAAAGGCAAGGACGATATACAAAATAATGATGGATCTGTAACTATTGGATTCCCCAATAGTGTGGATGTAGTAGTTAATAAAAATAGGAAACTTCCAAGTAATTATAGACCTGACGATTTAGTTGTACCTAAAGTTACTTTTGCATTCGATGGGATTCAAGAAAAAAGTCATTTACGAAAAGAAGCTGCTATCGCTTTGGAAAAATTATTTGCTTTAGCGAAACAAGATGGAATAGTACTACATGCTATATCCGGATTTCGTTCGGAAGAATATCAACAAACTGTTTATAGACGAAATGTAGCGAAACAAGGTCAAGTCCAAGCTGATAAAGTTTCTGCACAGCCAGGTCATAGCGAACATCAAACAGGTTTAACGATGGATGTTTCTGCGAATAGTGTCAATAATACACTAGAAACTCAATTCGCGAATACTACTGAAGGAAAATGGCTTAAAAACAATGCTCATCGTGCTGGCTTTATTATACGTTATTTAAAAGGAAAAGAGCACATTACAGGTTATTCATATGAACCATGGCATATTCGATACGTAGGTGACATTGCAACAGAAATATACGAGAAAGGTATCACTTTAGAAGAATATCACAATGAAAAATAACCCATCACCTTGTTAAAAACACCTTAGGAGGTATATGGCGAAACAATTATATACTGCACTCTACATCTCTGTACCTATAGAATTGGCAGGTAATAAAAACAGTGCAGTGGAATTTATTCGTAAATTAACTCAAATAGCTTCCAAATGAATATAAAACTGAGAAGTATTGATTAAACAAAAGGCTAAGAGGCATACCTTTAGCCTTTTTATCTTTCATTTGAACTAAATGAAATTCCGAATAATAAGTATACTTCACGTTTAATCATCCCTTACTATCCGTCCCGTATAACGGGTGAATACGATCTCCATTATAAAAATAACAGCACATTATCATTTCAGAAAAAGTTACATGCAACTACACCAGTAAATAAAAAATTGATGAGATGAAATACATACAGATTGTAAAAAAAATACACCCTTAATTTAGATGCATTTTCATTCTCAACGTAGCAATTTCATGTTTTGTATCTCTATTCTACCCCATAACACGTTCTTCCCCATAACAAACAAATACTTGCTTTTCCAAACGTAAAGATACTATATAATATTCATCTGTAAAATGCCCTACTATATAACCCATTTTCCCTGCTAGTTCAATTGTTTCTTTATTAAAATATATTCTTGTCCGATCAAATTTCATATATTTTATTATATTTTCTAACTCTTCTTCGCTTACTGCCTTCTCAGAGAAAAGGAACATAAGACTTCCCTCCATACATACAGGAGAAATCACATCGAAAATATTAGTTGTATTATCATACTGATTCGTTAAAATCATGCTCTTTACAGTGGATTTTTTCCAGTTTAACTCTTTTAATTCTTTTTCCCAAATGTAATTTTGCACCTTTGTTAATTCTTCTTGAACCCCTTCACAATTCACTAAAATATATAAATGAAATCTCGATATCATTGTTTCCATAAATCGTTCCATGCCTGTATCAACATCAACTATATATCTATTAACCGATGATAATAAATTTAAATTTTTATCATTTTCAAAGTTATCATTTTCATCTAGCACAAGAAAATATTCATTTTTTTCAGTTGCGGGCTTGTGCATTTCAATATATATATCCATATTTTCTCCTTGAAAGTAATTAGACACTCTTTTTATTTATTCAGTACTTGCCCATCTTCATCTTTTGGAAACCTCATTATAATGCCCTCTTATCTCTTATATATCATTAAAATCCTTATTTTTATGAGAGTAATGCTTTTTGTCTGTAAAACTAACAAATTCTATCCCCTCACAGAAACTAACATCACCATCTACAACATTACTTCCCCAAAAAGAAAAACGTTTTAAATGATCTAATGTTTGTATACAACTTATTGTCGGTATATCCCCACAATTGAAAAGGTGCAAAACCTCTAAAGACTCTAAACATTGAATAACAGAAAAATCTTCAATATTTTTGCATACTTCCATTTCTAAATTAAGTAATTTTCTACTCCCATACTTTAAATGCTCTATCGTTTTTAATGTACGTAAATAATTTAATTGTAACGACTGCAATTTCTTAAAATTTTCAATACCATTGATTGAATCTATTTTAGATTGTGTAATCCTTATATCTTCTAAATTTCGTAAATGTTTCAATTCAGTCAAATCTCTATTTTTAGGACTGTATTTCCATAAAGAAAGTGATTTTAAATTCGTTAGTTCCTGTAAGCCTGTTATCTTTTTATCACAGTACATCGTCAAGCTCTCTAAGTTTGTTAATTTATTTAACTCTAATTTATAATTAGACTCCATTACTGATATATCTTGAAGTTTATTTAAATCATATATACCCGATACATCTTTTAAAAACATGTTATCTAACATTAAATGTGTAATATTCTCACACTCATTTAAAAAGTTTATATCTTCTAATTCATAGTACATATCACATATTTGTACTCCAGAAATATTAAACATATTAATATATTCTATACATTCACCTAAATTTTTTTGAGATACTAATACAGTTTCCCCATGCACATCTTCTTTTACATAAAAACCATTTTTATATTTTAAGTTCATCAAATCTTCCTCAATCATCATTTTTATGCATTATATTTTTAAATAAAAAATTATTACTTGTACAAATGAGTAGGATCTCAGCTATTCCATTTTATATTAACTTTCACTAGCAATATTTCAAACCCCTATTTTCACAATAAAAAAGACTATCTAAAATTCAATTTAGAATAGTCCTTCTTTATTATCACTCTACAACTTGCGTTTCCCATCCATCATAACTATCACATGTCCCACTATAAATACCCTCTAATTATCTATACAGTTTTCGCATACATAATATGAAAATAACAGCTAAGACCATAAATAATAAGTGCAATCATTGTAATATACCACTTTCCCTCGTACTTCTTTACACACTGCATAATCCCCCAAAGGCAAAGTAATATAATTGATTGAATCACTAAGATATTTAGCGTCCCTAACAGGGGAGCTGCCGTAGGGTAAATGATCCATATGCTCAACAATGAACGTATTACTAGAATCATGGCAAAGATTCTCTTATAATGAAACAGTCTTATACTACCTATGCAGTACTCTTGTAAAAATACGATAGATGCTACTAGCATATTCAAACCCAAAATTAATAAATATTCTAAAAGCTCTACCAATCCTAAATTCTCCTTCTTAAATTTATTTACGCTTTCCTATCGCATTAGAAATACGCATTAACTTTGCTTTTGTAGAATTCTTCTTCGCTTTAGCTAGCCTTTCTAATCGTGCACCTGGAAGCCTTTCAAAGTGTTTTTTCGGGTTTCCAATAAAACGAGACACGTTACGTCCTGCTTGTTTAAACGGGATTCGCCCCCTTCCTTGAATAGTTTTTTTCACTACTCTTATCCCCCCTTGCATAGGAGTTATAAACCCAAACACTCTCCCTACACCACCAGAAATCAAGCCACTTAAAGCACCTTTCCCTGCAGCTTCCAAACCACCTTTCCAAGTATATCCAGTATTCCTGTTTTGGTATAAATATTTAGCTACTCCAAAACCAGCACCAATTGCTGCACTACCAACCCACCAAGCTACATGCCCATCAGGATCAACCTTCATTACCGAATTATTATCCGCATACGTATACCCATTCATCGTAATCAGATCATCCCTCATCACCCGGGCCAGGATCCACCGATAAGAACACACCATGCTCTGGATTATAGTAACGAGCAATCAAGTAATACATGCCAATCTCTTTATCATACATGTATCCCGCATATCCAAATGGATTGTCTGCTGCGATATCTTTCGTATCACTCTTTAATACGTTACCTCATGCATCATATTCATACGTTGCTACAACTTCTTTATTTTGATCTGTCATCGCAACAACATCACCACGAGGATTAGAGTGGTAGTATAACATTTGTCCTTTTGACTTCATTGCTAGACGCGCGCCACTTGTTGAGTATACATATTGACGAAGTACATTTCCGCTACCATCCGTCTCGTACAACGGATTAATACTATCTCCCTCATAGAAGTAACGTGTTACTTGACCATTTACACTCTTTTCAATACGACGATTATCATCATCATATTTATAAGTTGCGAATGCATTGCTTTCACCTTGTTTTGTGATAGCTACAATCTGGTCATGTTCATTCCATGTATACTTGTACTTCCCATCAGATGTACGATTTCCATTCGCATCATATGTTAACGATTCGTTTCCGAACTTTACAAGCTGGTTTCCTTCATTGAATGTTGCCGCTATAGATTTTGTTTCTTTTCCGTTCTCTACAACTTTAACACTCGTACGGTTTCCAAATCCATCATATGTGTATGATTTACTTGTCCCGTTTGGTAATGCCTCGTTTAATAGTTGGTTAATCGGGTCATATACAAAATTTGTTTCTGTTACTTTTCCGCCTGTACTTTCATGCTTTATCTTCTTACGGTTACCCGATTGGTCATATTCATATCGTTCAGAAAGTAGAATACTATTTGACGTACCTACTACTAAATCTTTAATTTTGTTCGCATGGTCATAGTTGAGAGTAGAACCCGAACCATTTCCGGCTGTATACGTACGAACATTTCCTTGATCGTCATAATCAAAGCGATACGTTTGAGAACCATCTGTCACACGAATGTTTTGATCTAACGTGTTGTAGTCATACGATACTTTATTTGTGTATCCGCCTTGCGTTACTGTTTGTTCTTTTAGTTTTTCTGTCTTACTGTTTGCTTTGTCATGATACGCCCAGTCAATTTTTCCACCTCGGCTATCCGTTGCACTTGTCGCGCGGTCTGCCTTATCGTATGTTTTTGTGCGTTCTACACCGTTAACATGGTCTTTGACTTTCGTAACTTGTCCATTTTGATCACGTTCATATGTAAATGAATCTTTTCCATTGCGTTTTTCTCCAACGACGCGATCTGCTGTATCATATACAGACTCTAAAATCGAGCCATTTGGCATTTTTGTTTTAATCTTGTTTGCATTTTCATCATATGTGTGTTCAATACGGCGATTTAACGCATCGATATACACTGTATTTTTATTATCTACATCATATTCATATTTGTGTGTTTGTGTTTTACCGCCAAACATGATAGATTTCTCTGTTGTGTTTCCATATATCTATAACAAACTTCCCACTACATTTCATATAAAAAAAGTTATCGCAACAAACAAAGAGGAAGTCCTCCCAAATATATCTTAGGAGACCTCCTCTTATTAATAGATTGCTGTTAATCCAAGTTAATTTTCGCTCTCTTAAATCACAAAATCCTCCGGAATAAACACTTTCACTTCTCTCGGATGTACATATACAAACTCACCCGTTTGAATGTTGAGCTTTCTGAACTGCTCTTTACTAATTTCTGCTTCTAAATATTCATCTGTTCCGTCGCGCTTCAATTCTACATATACGACAGGGCCAACTGCGTGTGAGTATGTTACTTTCGCCGGAATGGCATCCACTTTTTCTTTCGTACGAGCGATTGAAAGGTGATGTGGCCTTACGTATCCCACTCCGTCTACGTTTGAAACGTGCTTATGCTCTGGTGCTTCTAGTTCCACCGATCCTACATTTAGCTTACCTTTATGAACGCGACCGTGAAATAAGTTTACATTTCCTAAAAAGTCATATACGAATGGACTTGCTGGTTTTTCATACACTTCTTCCGGCGTTCCCATTTGTTCAATGCGCCCTTCATTCATCACGACAATGCGGTCCGCAACGTCTAACGCTTCTTCTTGATCATGCGTTACGAATACGCTCGTAATTTGAAATTCGTCATGTAGTTTTCGGAGCCACCTTCGCAATTCTTTTCGTACTTTCGCATCAAGTGCACCAAACGGTTCATCAAGTAATAAAATTTTCGGTTCTACTGCAAGTGCCCGAGCTAGTGCGATACGCTGTCGTTGTCCACCAGATAATTGCGCCGGGTAACGTTTTGCGAAACCATCCATTTTTACTAGTTTCAATAGTTCTGTTACTTTTTCTTCTATTACTTCTGCTGAGGGCCTTACACTTTTCTTTCTTACTTTTAAACCAAAAGCGACATTTTCAAACACATTCATATGTTTAAAAAGTGCATAATGCTGGAAGACGAAACCGACTTGCCGGTTTTTCACATGAATATTTGTTAAATCTTCTCCATCAAATGAAATGGCACCTTGATCCGCTTCTTCTAGTCCTGCAATAATTCGTAATAACGTCGTTTTCCCAGAACCTGATGGGCCTAATAAAGCGACCAGTTCACCTTTTGGAATATCCAAATGAATGTCTGTCAGCGCTTGAAATGTACCGTATTGTTTTGATACATTTTGAATTTGAATACTCACCGCACTCACCCCTTATTGTCGTTTTTCCATTCTCCATTCAATCCAGTTTTTTATAACGAGCGTAAAAACTGCGATGAGTGACATTAAAGTCGCCACAGCGAACGCTGCTGAAAATTGATATTCATTGTACAAAATTTCAATATGAAGCGGCATCGTATTTGTAACGCCGCGTACGTGACCAGACACAACGGAAACTGCTCCGAACTCACCGATAGCGCGGGCATTACATAGAATCATGCCGTATAAAAGGCCCCATTTTATATTAGGTAATGTCACTCGCCAAAACATTTTCCAGCCGCTTGCGCCAAGTGATAGAGCTGCTTCTTCTTCACTTTTCCCTTGCGCCTGCATAACCGGGATTAATTCACGCGCAACGAACGGGAACGTAACAAATATCGTCGCAATGATAATGCCAGGGACAGAGAAGATGAATTTTATCCCGTGTTCCAATAACCATCCGCCAAAAGCAGCACGAGGTGTAAAAAGTAAAACGAACACTAACCCCGCGATAACTGGTGATACTGCAAACGGCAGTTCAATAAGAGATAATAATAGTTGCTTTCCTTTAAACTGAAACTTTGTAATAAGCCAAGCCGCTGCTATTCCGAATATCGTATTCAGTGGTACAACAATTAATGCAACGAGAAGTGTTAACCTGATTGCCAAAAATGCTTCTTGATCTGTTACAGCGGCAATATATACATCAATTCCTCGTTCGAATGCTTTCATAAAAATTGTCACGAGCGGCAGTAATAGAAAGAGAGATAAAAATAAAATTGTTATCGTAATGAATAGAATTGGTACAAACTTAGATTCTTTTTTAGCTGATACGCTTTTTACTAGTTTCTTTTCTAATAATGTTGGTTCCATTTTCTCCCCTCCTATTCGCTTTTCAGTTCATGCCTTCTACTCCAAGTTTGAATCATATTAATAAGTAGTAGGAAAAGAAGAGAAATAATAAGCATCACAGCCGTTACAGCTGTTGCACCTGCATAATCATATTGTTCTAGTTTTGTCATAATCATAAGCGGTGCGATTTCTGTTTTCATTGGCATATTACCTGCAATGAACACGACAGATCCATATTCCCCTAACGCCCGCGCAAAGGCGAGTGAAAAACCAGCAAGTAGAGCCGGGAATATTTCTGGCAAAATGATTTTCACAAATATTTGGAAGCGTGACGCCCCTAAACTAGAAGCTGCTTCTTCTACTTCTTTATCAATACTTTGCAGTACTGGCTGCACCATTCGGACGACAAATGGTAAGCCAATAAACGTAAGCGCCACAATAATGCCGAGCTGGGTAAAAGCTACTTTTATATGAAACACACTAAATATTTTTCCAACCCAGCCATTTTCCGCATAAAGCGTCGTAAGTGTAATACCAGCTACTGCAGTCGGAAGAGCGAATGGTAAATCGATTAGTCCGTCTAATAACCGCTTCCCTGGAAATGTGTAGCGAACGAGTACCCAAGCAATTAATAAACCGAAAATGGCATTTACGATTGCCGCTACAAGTGAGGTTGTGAGACTTACTTGATAGGAATGCAACACGCGCTCACTCGTTATAACCCCAGCAAATTTCTTCCAGCCTAGCTGCGAAGTTTGAATAAATACGATAGAAAGTGGTATAAGTACGAATAAACTCATATACAGCATTGTAAATCCGAGAGATAATCCAAACCCTGGTAAGACTCGCTTTTTCCTCATATAACGTCACCTCATCCCCCCTTATTTTTTATACATTTGATCGAATACGCCGCCATCATTAAAATGTTTTTCTTGTGCTTTTTTCCAGCCGCCAAATAGTTCATCTACTGTAAATAATTGAACTTTCGGAAATTGTGATGCGTACTTTTCTGCTACTTTCTCGTTACGAGGGCGATAAAAGTTTTTCGCCGCAATTTCCTGCCCTTTTTCTGAATACAAATATTCAAGATATCCTTCTGCTACTTTTTTCGTTCCTTTTTTATCAACGACTTTGTCTACAACTGCTACTGGTGGCTCGGCAAGTATACTAATCGAAGGTGTTACAATTTCAAATTTATCTTTTCCAAGTTCCTTTTGTGATAATAACGCTTCATTTTCCCAAGCGATTAACACATCACCAATTCCTTTTTCAACGAAAGTTGTTGTTGCCCCCCGCGCCCCTGAATCTAATACTTCTACATTTTTATAAATTTGGCCGACAAACTCTTTCGCCTTGTCTTCACTATTGTCATACTTCTTCAGCGCATATCCCCATGCACCTAAATAGTTCCAACGTGCTCCTCCAGATGTTTTTGGATTCGGTGTAATGACAGACACACCTTTTTTCGTTAAATCATCCCAATCTTTAATTCCTTTCGGGTTTCCTTTTCTCACAAGAAATACAATTGTTGATGTGTACGGAGTAGAATTATCCGCAAGTCGCTTCTGCCAATCTTCTGCTAATTGTTTCTTCTTACTAATTGCATCAATATCATAAGCGAGTGCGAGCGTTACAACATCCGCTTCTAAACCGTCAATAACGGAGCGTGCCTGACTTCCAGATCCCCCGTGTGATTGTTTTACATTTACTGTTTGACCATGCTTCTCTTTCCAATACTTCGCAAAGTCTTTATTAAAGTCTTGATACAACTCACGAGTCGGGTCATATGAAACATTTAAAAGCTCAACCGTCTTTTTATCCCCGCCTCCTTCAGAATTACTAGTGGATGTTGCCGAACCACACCCTGATAAAAGAACAAATGCTGATAATAAAACACCTGTACTTTTCATAAATGCTGTCTTACCCCACTGTTTCATATATAAAGCCCCCTTAGTTTGTACAATAGAAAAAGGCACACAATTTCTTCACAAAAGTGAACATTGTGCGCCTTCAGTTTCTCTGATGAGCTTCTATTGTATTCTGTTTGATTTCTTTTCATTTTAATTCCGTAATTCATATGTGTCAACTTGGAATTTGTTTTTTCTTAATAAATGAAAATCAGCGAGGATAGTCCCTCACTGATTTTCATTTCATTTTATTTCTTCAATTTATCTGTCTTTGCAATAAATTGTGCTGCTTCCGCACGGCTTACTGCTTTATCAGGAGCCCAGCCATTATCTGTTCCAACTGAAATGTTTTCTTGAATTAAAACATTGGCATACTTCGCTCCCCAATGATCTTTTAAATCAGCAAATTCTTTTGGTAGTTTAATATTTTCATTTCTTTCTAATTTATATGCATTTACAAGCATAGAAGCCATTGATGCACGGTTAATTAGCCCGCTCGGATTAAAGTTACCCTTATCATCACCTTTTACAATACCAGCTTTTTCAACTGCTGCGATGTAAGGTGTAGCCCAATGATTTTGAGCATCGCGGAATGATGGCTTCGCATCTTTATTAATTTCTAACCCTAAAACAGTAGCTAATATTTTTGCTGCTGAACCACGATCGATATTTTCAGCGGGGGCAAATGTACCATCTGGCTTACCGTGTACTGCCTCTTTGTCTACTAAATATTGCACTGACTCTTGTGCCCAAGTCGGTACATCTGAGAACTTAGATTTCTTTTCAATTGTACTTGCATCGATTTCAAACTGCACTTGATATTTATGATCATATTTAATTGCTGGAATTAATATATGCATTTGCATATTATATTTTTTCGAGAACTCATCGATTTCAAATTGAACAACCTTCGTACCATTATTTGTTTTATCTTCAGAGATCACTTTCACATCATGGAATGTCCCTACTTTATTAGTATCTTCTACTCTAAGATACTGGAAATAGCTACTATCTTGCACTGTTAACGTAACGATTTTTTTGTCACCTTGAATTGTTACTTTTGCATTTTTTAAATATGTTGAAGCAACCGATGTTTCATTTGTTTGATCTTTATAAGTTTTAAAAATAACATCGTATGTACCATCTGCAAGTTTACTATTTACCTTCATTTCAACCGCTGCATCAGCTTTCGCAATCGGTGCCATAATACCGCTAAATGGAACTACTAAAGTTGTTGCTATAACGAATGCATTAATATATTTTTTTTTAATCATTATCAACATGACCTCTCTCTTTATATGAATATACCCAACATCCCTATCATATTGATAATGATTATCAACGTCAAATAAAAAAATTAAACGAATAATACCTATTTATTACACAAATATGCTTTCCGATCATTTTTAAACAATAAATAATGAGCAGTATGCACTTTTCTCTCTAAATAGTCCAACGAATACGTACTCGATGGATCAACTAAATCCCCAATCGCTCCTGAAAGGTGATCAATTACCTTTTGCAATGTTTCTAAGTTCTTCTTCTCACTCTCCATATTCATTTCATCCATAATGTCACAAATGAGATATTGCACTTTCCGTAATCGTAATTCCTTCTGCTCCATACATATCCCCTCCGTATTAGTCATATTACGTTTTAAATATATGGGCTTATAGCTTAGTCAATTCTAAAAAACAAAAAGATATCCACCTCTATAACACTTAGTCATAGAGATGAATACCTTTATTTTTATACTTGCAATGCCTTCTCTCTCAAAGCTCTTCTTAACAATTTACCAGTTGTATTCTTCGGCAATTCTGTTAAAAACTCAATGCTCTTTGGTACTTTATATTTCGCTAAATGTAGCGTACAGTAATGCATCAGTTCTTCTTCTGTTACGTTCGTTTGTTTCAGAACGACGTAAGCTCGAACTGCTTCTCCTAAGTTTTCATCAGGAACGCCAATTACAACAACTTCAGCTACCGAATCGTGAGTATATAATACTTCTTCTACTTCACGAGGGTATACGTTATAACCACCAACTAAAACAATATCTTTTTTGCGATCGACGATATAGAAGTAACCTTCTTCATCCATTTTCGCTAAGTCACCTGTATATAGCCAGCCATCTTTAAGTGTCGCAGCTGTATCTTCTGGCGCATTATAGTAACCCTTCATAACGTTAGGTCCGCGAACAATTAACTCCCCAACTGCACCGACAGGTACTTCTTCCCCAAGTTCATTTACAATTTTATTTTCTACATGCCAAATATTTGTACCAATCGAACCTGGTTTACGAGGACGATCTAACGGATTAAAACAAGTAACTGGTGATGCTTCTGATAATCCGTATCCTTCTGAAACGATAACATCAAAACGTTGTTCAAAGTTTTTCAGAAGGGCAACAGGCATTGATGCACCACCTGAAATACAGAGACGAAGCGTCTTCACATCTTCTGCGCTTGCTTCTTCAAATAAATATAAATAATTGTACATCGTCGGTACACCAGCAAAAATCGTTGGTTCATACGTACGACAAATACGGAATACTTCTTTCGGACTGAACCTCGGTACCATTAAAATCGTTGCCCCGTTCACAATCGGCGCATTTACCGCAACAGTTAAACAGAACACATGGAACATCGGCAATGCTGCAACGACGCGATCGTCCGCAGTATATTGTAAATATGACGCAACATCGCTAGCATTACTATATAAATTTTTATGAGTTAACATAGCGCCTTTTGGCTTTCCAGTTGTACCTGAAGTGTATAAAATAACAGCTACATCTTCTTCATCTAGTTCAGGACCTGCGTAAGTTATATCTCCAGTTCCTATAAGACTAGTAAACGTTTTCATTTTTTCGGTTTCTATATGAGTAAAATCTGATGAGGTTTCGCATATGATGATGTTTTCAAGTGAAGGAAGTCTTGTTGTAAGAGATTGTATAACAGGTAGAAGGACGTCGAGTACAATGATTGTTTTTACATCTCCATTTTGTAAAATATAATGTATTTCATCTGCTGTATAAATTGGATTAATCGGAATGACAGTTGCTCCGGCTTTCATCGTTCCGTATAAACCGACTAAAAAATGTGGTGAATTGCCTACAGCTAATGCGACATTGTCCCCTTTTCCAATGCCCATTTTTGCTAAATTGCTAGAAAACCTAGTGACCACTTTGTTTAATTGGTCATATGAGACCGACTGATCCATAAATATGTACGCCGGTTTATCCCCCTTATTTTTTGCCGTTTCAGCCAAAGATTGAACGAGATTCACACAAATCCCACCTTTATAAAATTTAGAATATTTAAAAATTCTAAATTAATTATATTAAAAGAAAATTAAAGTGGCAAGTGATATTCTATTAACTGCATATACACGGAGCATCTTCTGTTGAATTTCTTTGGAAGGATAAGGGAATTCCACTTACCAGCAAATTATTAAACTAGTACAGAAATCATTTTAGGATAATATGCATTCATCTTTTCTCTAAGTTTATTAAGTTCCTCTTTATTTAACGTCGTATGCTCCCCGTGCAAGTTAAGAGCGTCCGCTCCATCTTCATGAAAATAAACCGTAACATATAATGTCGGTAACCCTGTATTGTCTTCATCTATTGAAAAGACGACATCTGGTGTTTTATTAACAGTGCTGAATGTTTCATTTCTTTTCCACTTCTTATTTTGAAACATGTTTTGTATTTCCTGTATCTTTCGTCTGTTATCTGTATGCGTAAAATATATAACATTATCTTTCGCTGGTTTTCCAATAGATAAAAGTGTGCGACTTGAGGACGTTTCATCGTTACAAGCTGTCATGCCGATGACTAAGCTGAGCAATAATACAACGGACATTACCCTTTTCATTTCGATCCGTGCCTCCTTTTGAATATATATATTCCTTTGTAAGGGGCAGATGTCCTGTGATTTTATGTTTTGTGGTAAATAAAATTATATGGGCGATTTTCCAGATATATCAGCGCAACTCCATTTTTATCGGCGATTTTCCAGATATATCGATTTACCGACAAATCCTGACAACCTAAACAAAAAGAAAGAGGTTGCCCTTTTATGACAACCTCTCTCATTTTTAGAAGAATAAATGTAAGAAATCTTCTGTTGTAATATTACCAAAGTAGCGCACTATATCTACGCCTTCTAAAGCTACAGCGAATGCATCTTTATCAAATTGTATGCCTGTTAGACGTTCTTCAATGTCATGAACATCTAGTGATCCGAAGAAATCACCGTAAATTTTACATTCTGTTACTGTTCCTTTTTTCACTTCAAGGCGAACGTCAACTTGTCCAACTGGGAAACGGTGTGAATGTTGTAAGTTGAACTTCGGTGATTTTCCGTAGTTCCAGTCCCAATTTTGATAACGCTCTTCAGAAAGTTTATGGATCTCTTTCCAATCATTCTCTGTTAATTCGTACGTTGGGATTTCTGTTTCTCCTTCGAAAATTGTTTCTAGAAGAAGTTGTCTAAACTCTTCTGTCGTCATTTTTTCGTTTAAGAACTCTGTAATGTTCGCAACTCGGCTACGTATTGATTTAATTCCTTTTGATTGGATCTTATCCATTTTTACTTTTAACGCTGATACGACGTGATCGATTTCAGAGTCAAATAGTAACGTACCATGACTGAACATACGACCTTTCGTTGAGAACTGCGCGTTACCTGAAATTTTTCTACCTTCAGCTAAAATGTCGTTACGACCACTTAGCTCTGCATTTACGCCTAATTTACTAAGCGCTTTCGTTACAGGCTCTGTGAATTTTTTGAAGTTGCTGAAACTATCTCCATCATCTTTCGTAATAAAGCTGAAGTTTAAGTTTCCTAAATCGTGATATACTGCGCCTCCGCCTGATAGACGACGAACGACATGAATACCTTTTTCTTTTACGTAATCTGCATTAATTTCTTCTACTGTGTTTTGGTTTTTACCAATGATAATTGAAGGTTCGTTAATGTAGAACAATAAATATGTTTCGTTAATATCTAAATTCTTCACACAATATTCTTCAATCGCTAAGTTTATTCTAGGATCTGTAATCCCTTTATTATCAATAAATAACATCATATCACCTCATGAATTCCAGATGTAACCACTATGCGCAAGCGTAATGTGGCCACTGAAAGTTTGTTTTGCTTCTGTTACTAAATCAGATGGATTGCCTGTATGCGGTAAGTGCGTTAATAAAAGTTCTTTTACATTTGCAGTTTTCGCAATACTTGCTACTTCTGTACTATTCATGTGCCCTGCTTTCGCTGCTTCTTGATGTGCATACATATTACATTCACAAATGAAAAGATCAGCATCTTTTGTGAACGGAATAAATTCAGGAATATAACTTGAATCTGCGCTATATACTACAGCGTCATCACCCGCTGCAATGCGCATCGCAAAGCATGTAACAGGATGGAACAGTTTTTAAGAATGAAATGGAAAACGGTCCAACTTGAAGTGTTTCTTCTGGATTGTACGCGATTCCTTTCGTATGCGGTGCATGCGTTAAAGAATTAAATCCGTTCTCATCAAACGAATGACCGTATATTGGTAACTCCGGTAGTTGTCCTTTTGTGGCACTCGTAATTAATCTCGCATATTGCAATACCCCAATGTCTGCAACATGATCGTGATGATAGTGCGACAGTACAACTGCATCTATATCAGATGGTGTTATATATTTTTGAAGCTGTGCTAATACACCACTGCCACAGTCTACAAGTAAACGAAAACCATCGTGTTCAAACAAATACCCCGACGTTGCTTCTCCCGCTTCTGGAAAGCCGCCCCAAAAGCCGACAACAGTCATTTTCATATGTATCCATCCTTTCTAAAACCGAGTAGGAATGCATGTTTTACGTACATCCTACATTGTTAACTATAATCCATTTCCTAAACTTTTTCATTAATTTTCAATTTTGTTATAAAACAGTTGTTGACTTTTGTTTTTTGTACTAATACAATGATAGTAAGAAATGGAAATGGAGGGATTGACATGATCGATCAACCAATGGAGTTTTTCAGAAATTTACCGACGAAAACTTGTGCACACTGCGGGAAAGAAATTGATGAGCAGCACGAAGCATACCATAACAAATGTGACGATTGCGTTCACGAAGAATAGTAGTTTGTGAACATAAAAAAACCTAGCAGACATAGTCTACTAGGCTAATAACATCGTATCCTTCATCGTTGAACCTTTCACCAAGAGCTCCAGTTCAAACTCATACAATTCTTTTTTTCGATAATTTTTCGTATGGATTTTATCCATCATTAAGTCGACAACTTTTCGAGCCATCTCATCGATTGGCTGTTCAATTGTCGTAATACCTGGCTCTGTAATCTGTGATAAAATTTGATTATCAAAACCGATAACAGCGAGATCCTCTGGGATACTCCAATTATGGCGTTTCGCCTCTGAGATAATTCCAGCTGCAACCTCGTCGCCTCCTGCCAAAATCGCGGTAGGATTTTTTTTGTCCTTTAATACTTCATGGAATATTCTTTTTCCATCATCCCAAGAGAAAGCGTTTTCAAGAAAATCGATCGCTTCCACTTCTCTACTCTTTTCAGTAATAGCGCGTAAAAAGCCCATTTTTCGCTGCTGGCTAACAACTTTGGTTTCGTTACCACGGCAAAAAATAAGATTACGATAGCCTTGTTCTAATACATGATTGGCAGCTATGTATGCTCCTTGCGCATGATCAAACTTCACTGTTGGAACATTTGCTTCCTCAATATATTCATTACATAACACGATTGGACCGTGTTGTAAGTATGGCTCTACATCTTCCCACGGATTTTCTAGTGAACATAGAATAATCCCATCTACTTGTTTCGTAGATAATAATTGTAAATACTCCATCTCTTTTTCCGGTAAATATCTTGTTTGACAAATAATCAGTTTATATTTATGTTCAGAAGCAGCAATCTCGATTGCTTCAATAAATCTACTGAAGAAAGGATTTGTAATCCTTGGAACTAGCACCGCAATTGTTTCCGTTTTTTGTTTACGAAGCCTTCTCGCCGCAGAATTAGGAACGAAGCCTAAATGCTTCATTGCTAATTGAACCCTTTTTTTCTTCTCATCTGAAACATATGGATGATTATTAATCACCCTAGAAACCGTTGTCCTTGATAACCCCGCTAATTTCGCCACGTCCTCGATAGTCGACACGAAATTTTCCCCCTTTGCATGAAAACGTTTTCTTATCCTGATTATATAGTATATTATTGGAAACTGCAATATAGGTTGTTATGATTTTACTATATTAATATTATACATAGGGAAAAGTCTGTTAATGGAAGGAAATCACACACTACTTTTAGAATTTTACAATAAGAATATTTATAAAATAAAGGATGATATTTCATGAATCGGACGGATCGTTTATTAGCTATATTAATTGAATTACAAAGAAAACAAACTGTCACAGCACAAAGCTTAGCTGAAAAATTTGAGACAAGTATACGCACTATTTATCGAGATATGGACGCACTCAGCGAATCCGGCGTTCCCATTTTTTCAATGCCTGGTCACGGCTATTCATTAATGGATGGTTATTTCTTACCACCCATTCAGCTTACGCCAGAAGAGGCCGTTACTCTTTTATTGGGCGGTGATTATATTGAGAAAGCTTTCACCTCTTCTTTTTCTGTACATGCGCAATCGGCAAAAGAGAAACTTGAGATAGTCCTCCCTACTGATCAACAAAAGAAAATTGAGGAATTGCGAGGAACTTTCCGTTTCCTTTCTCCTATATTTTCAAACCAGCAAGCCGAGCAAGAAAAACTAGAGAGCCAACTTTTCTTATTACAAGAAGCTATTCAAAGAGAGCAATCTATCTCTTTTTCATATCGTAAACCGAGAGAAACTACAAAAACAAAACGTACCGTTCATCCTTACGGTTTAGTCAACATTTCAGGAATTTGGTACATCGTTGCTCATTGTTTACTGCGAAAACAAATACGTAATTTTCGCTTAGACCGTATGGATACATTACAGCAAGAACAAGAATTTTTTACAAAACCGAAAGACTTTTCCTTACAAGACTATCAACCTGAAAACAATCGTACTGTTACAATCCATTTATTATTCCCAGCCCACATTGCGCATAAAATTATTGAATCACGATACTTTTTTATAGATTCATACGAGCATAAAGATAATGGTTTTCACGTCTTTTTGAAATCAAGAAGCATAGACGAAGTATTTCAATGGGTATCAAGCTGGGGAAGCCAAGTGCAAGTACTAGAGCCAAAAATTCTTTCTGAGAAAATATATGATGAAGTAAAAAAAATGTTAAAACTTTAATTTTTCCATTTCACTACTGACATAATGTTGTCAGCAGCCCTCCTTTATAGTAGATATTAACAAATACATTTTCATAAAAAGGGGATAACAATATGAACAGTACTGTTATGTTAGAGAAATTCGAAAGTTTAGCAACGTATTACATAGAGGAATTAGAAAAATACTCTATAGAACAATTTAGGACGAAGCCTTCTCGTGAGGAATGGTCCCTCGGTCAAATGTATAATCATTTAGTTGCCTCCACATACATGCAATTAAATGCAATCGATAAATGTAAAACTGAAACACCATCTGTAGCTAACAAAAAAACGGATATGGGTGAAAAAGTATATATACTGGGGGCTTTCCCGGACATACAAATCAAAGTGCCAGGTCATCCAGGATATACACCTGAAAACCCAACTAACAAAGAAGAAGTGCAGAAACAATTTCTAGAATTAATTACAATTGTAAAAAATACCGAAGCAACACTTACTTCTATTTCAAATAATTGTAAAGTCGAACACCCTGGGCTTGGTTACTTAAATGCAACAGAATGGTTCCAGCTTATTTCTATGCACTTTTCACATCATCTTCGTCAGAAAAATCGACTGGAACTTACGGTTTGTTAAGTGTAAACATTGCCACTAAAAAGAGACTGCCAATATTGGCGGTCTCTTCACTAAAATGTTCACTGACTATACGATTACTCATAAAATCCCGTATTCCAGCCTGCTACTAATGGAAGACTTCTCTTTTTTATTCAATATAAAACCCCATCAATACGTCATCTCCATACGATCCATCTTCATATTTAATTTGCTTTCTCTGTCTTCCTTCTTCTACAAATCCCATACGTTTATACACCTTAATCGCCCTATCATTAATAGAAACTACGCCTAAGCAAATTTTCTCTAAACCTTTCTGCCTTTTAGCCCAACTAATAAGAAATTCAATTAGCTTCGTACCAATGCCTTGATTACAGTACGCCTCCCTAATTCCCATTCCCATTGTGCCTGCATGTCGTAAGCGTTCTAGTTCATATCGATTGAAAAGTAAAAAGCCAACCACCTTACTATCTACTTCATAAACTATATAAAGATTACCTTTTTCATTGCTTTTCCGTATCTTTTCTCTTTCTGCATCAATGTCATTTGGTAATTTATTTGGAGATACTATGAAAAACTTTGTAGTAGTTTCCGATAATATAATTTCTTTTCTAATATCTATAATTGCTTCCGCATCAGCCTCTTTTGCTAATCGTATCACTAAATCACCTCGTACCTTTTTCTTTAAAAAGCCATCCAACCAAAACTCTCAATATGCATCATTACATATTGAGAATCTTTCCACTTTTGATACAATATTCATACATCTAAATAAAAAAAGGAAGACATATAATGAATCTAATCTTAACAGCTGCAAAACAACTATTACATAAAGAAGAAGTTATTATATCTACTTTAAAATGTTCACTTACTGACTATATGAATACGCATAAAGTCCCGTATCCAGGCATGCTACTGGCTACTAATAGAAGGCTTCTCTTTTATGGACAATGTAAAAATACATTCATTGCCGAATTTGAGTATAAAAAAATTGTATCTATAGAAACGAAGAGAAGAATCTTTGATAAAAAAATAATATTTTACTATGAAGATGAATATATAACGTTGGGATACATTACAAGTTCAAATATTGAAGGGTTCTTAGACTTACTACAAAAAAATGCACAACTAGCTTAAATTCTGAATCAGTGGGGATCTCCCCGCTGATTCATTACTTTAGCTCCTCCCACTTCGTCCACACTTCTCTCCCGTTTATATGGTACATATTATCCTCACGATCCATAAATCCATGCACGATAAACTCGCGTCTAATCGTACAAAAATCATCATGATATTGTTTTATGAATGTATTAATTTCTTTTTCTGTATATTGATTTTCAGCGTTTAACTTGCTAACTAAATGCTCTAACAATACTAGTTTTTTCTTCTTTTGACCTGGAATCGATTTTAAGCGGTCCTCTTTATCGAAAAAGTTACGAATGGTCGTATCTCTAAATTTCATTTCACTTTCGGTCATTTTGTTATCCTCCATCAGCTTTTAAATAATGAAACTTTACTGTTTTTCTTTACCGTTTTTCTTTATTCTTTCACTTAAACAATCAATAAAGTAATATCCACTAATTAGAATGTAATACGTTACAATCATTCCCAATATATCTTTCATACTTGTATATTCTTCTTTATCAAACAAGATAGGTCAAAGGGCATAAACAAGAAAGAAGATTAGCGGATATAAGATAAAATAGTAAGTAAGATTGCCTTTCATCATATCAACTCCTCTATTCTATGTTTCTCTGTAAATTGTTGTAATTCCTTTTCCTTCATTTCTAGAGATTTGGAAAACATTTGTATACGAACTACAGAAAAGATACCCTGCACTAAAATAAAAAAAGCACCAAAAAGGTGCTTTTTTCTAAGCTTCAATCGATTGATTTTCAGCAATATTTTTAAATTGTCGTTTGTGCATCAAAGTTAATGAAGCGATTGTTCCAATTGATAATACAACGATAAAGATCATGAGTATTCCAATATTTTGCCACATGAAGTTAAAATCTCCGCTTGATACGACTGCTTTAAATCCTGATACAGAGTATGTCATTGGTAGCCAAGCATTAAATGGTTGTAAATACTTCGGAATCAACTCTAGTGGGAATGTTCCAGCACTTGTTGTAAGCTGAATAATTAATGTGATGATGGCGATGAAACGCCCTGCATCACCGAATGCTGTTACTAAACATTGAATTAATGAAATAAACGCTAAACTCGTAACAATACTAAAGAGTATGAAGTATGGAATACTTTGTACTTCTACACCTAACCAGAACAGTAATATGACATCTGCTACTATCGCTTGAATAATACCGACTGATAGTAAAACACCAAACTTACTAATAAACCAGCTGAACCCTGATTTCGGAACACCGACTGTATCGCGTAATGGGTATACAATAGATAGTAGTAATGCCCCAACGAATAAACCGAGTGATAAGAAATATGGTGTAAATCCAGTTCCGTAGTTTGGAACTTCCGCCATTTTCTCCGTCTTCACTTTTACAGGACTTGCAAACATATCATACGTTTTATCCGTACCTTTTACTTCTCCTGTTTTTTCTGCACCTTCACCAAGTTTCTCAGCCAGTGTACCTGAACCATCGGTTACTTTCACAAGTCCATCTGTCACTTTTCCGGATCCGTCTGTTAGTTTATTTACTCCGTCGATTAGCTGAGTTGAGCCAGTGGACATTTTATTTAGGCCACCATTTAGAGTACCTAAGCCAGTTGTTACTTGATTTGAGCCATCTGCTAATTGGGTTATTCCGCCTGTCATTTGGTTTGCTCCTACAGATAATGAGCCTAAACCGCCAGTTACTTTACTTGAGCCATCCGCTAATTGCGTTACTCCATCAATTAATTGACCTGACCCGTTATTTAATTTATCTACACCTACTTTGGCATTACTTAATCCTTCACCAAATCCATGAAATTTACTTACAAATTCGTTTTGCGCATTCATTAATTTCTCAATACCATCCGTTAAAGTTTTGACCCCTTCTGAATTCGGTAGTTTGTTTTGCATTTCACTTGTCGTTTGATTTATTTCACCTTTTAATTGTTTTACTTCTTCATTTAATTTATTTGTTCCACCTGCTACTCCAATGGCTTTCTGCTGAACTGTTGCTGTACTTTTTGCCGCATTTGCTATATATGGTTGTAGCTGCTCTTGATATTCTTTTGGTAAACTCTCGATTTGCTTTTGCAAATTCGCTACATCTTGTGCTGCCGTTTTTGCATCCCCTGCTGTTGATTGAGTAAATTCATTTAACTGATTTACATTTTCCACAGCTCCATCTATTTTCTCATTTACCGTATTTAATATAGAAGGAACTTTCGACCGCATTCCCTCTAAACCTGCAACAGAATTTTTCACTGTACTATTTAACTCTTGCAAACCCTTTTCAATTTTTTGGGAAGCTCCCTCTAATTGACTTTGTCCTCCAACAAGTTTTTCCATACCATTTGCTAATTCATTCGTTCCTGTTTTTAATTCACCTGATTTATTTACTAACGTATTCAAACCACCAGTTACTTTCTCTGATCCATCTTGTAATTTCCCTATACCCGTTTGTATTTCGCCTGTTTTACTATTTAATGTATTTAAACCATCTGTTACTTTTCCGGACCCATCTAATAATTTACTAGATCCATCTGCTAATTTCTGAACTCCATCCTTCATCTCACCAGACTTTCCTTGCAACGTATAAAGCCCATCCGTCACTTTACTCGAACCGTCATGCAACTCACCGGTACCGTCATGTAACTTATTTGCCCCGTCCGCTCCATCTGCTAATCCTTTTGAGACGTCTTTAATAGAATCAAACATTTTCTCTGCATATGTTTTCGTTAACGTGCTTGATACTTCACTTTTAATTTTTTCAATGGCTGTTCCGCCAATTTGTGAAGATAAGAAGTTCAAACTTTCATTCGGAATATATTCTAAGTTCAATGGTTTCGGATCGTCTTTTAATACTGTTGTAGCGTTACTTGAGAAGTCATCTGGAATACGTACTAACATGTAATACTTTCTGCCTTTCATTCCCTCTTTCGCTTCTTTTTCACTTACAAATTCCCATTTAAAACTTTTATTATCTTTTAAGTTATCAACGAGCCCTTTCCCGACCTCAATTGGTTTCCCATCAAGTTCTGCACCTTTATCTAAATTGACTACCGCAACTGGTAAGTCATCTAGCTGCTCATACGGATCCCAAAAAGCCCATAAAAACATACCTGCATATAAAATCGGTACAAATAAAACCGCAATGATTGGGATTAATATTTTTTTACTTTTTATAATCTCTGCAAATTCTTTGCTAAGCAACTTACGCCATTTCATAATTTATCCCCCTTTTTAAAAATGACCAAAATTAATATCCGGTCATTTTTATGCAAATAAAAAGGCTATATTCTGTTCATACATATGCCTCATCCCCGAATTTATACTATGCAACTATTCCTCATTATGAAATTTCTTTCTCTATTCCCCCCTTTAATTAAACTTATGACCATTTTGTTTAATTAGTCATTTTTTATAATATTAAAAGGATTATCTTAATTTGACAATCCTTTTAGTAAATACAGTTCGAATAATTCCGATATTTTTTCTTTTTCTAACGGTTCATGATTTTTTTCCCAATCAAAAATAAGCGATACATATAGGCGAAGCATAATAAACGCTGTAATTTCTGGATCACATTTGCTAATTTCACCTTTTTCAATTGCAATCTCTAAATAAGATTGAATGACAGAAACGATTTCCACATCTACTTGTTGCATCACTTCTTGTACTTCTTTCGTTCCCATATCGCGCTCTTCTTGAATTAATTTAATCATGAGCTGATGTTCTTTTCTAAATTCTAATATACTATATAATGCTCTATGTACATTTTCAAAAAATGAAATATCTGAACGAATTGCATCTTTTGCAACTTGCCTCATTTCTGTAATTAAATTAGAAATAATTTCGCCAAATAGTTCTTCTTTATTTTTGAAAAAAGTATAAATTGTTCCTTTTCCTACATTCGCTAACTTCGCAACTTGATCCATCGTCGTCGCCTTATAACCGAATGCTGAAAAAGACTTTGTTGCAGCTTCAATAATAGAACGTTTTCGATCTATCGCCACATCATCACCTCCAAAAATGACCAATTGGATAATATGGTCAATTAGTACATCTTTGATATTACCACACGCTTACATTCTATACAAGTTCTCTTTTTAGTTATTCCCAGTATAAAAACATTCCAGTCAATGTATATAATACTGTCATAGTGTATCAGAAAAAAAGGAGAAAGGAAAAGATGTTCTTCAGATATAATTTTTATGAACACCTTTTTCTTATTTCAGCGTAGAAAGCGTAATTTTGTCTAAACTAGAATTCCATATGCCCTCTCTTTTCCTTTCACTCTAACAATCTTCTTCTACAGTTAAACCTTACTTAGCAACAACAAAATTCCTCTTTTTCTAATAACCACATAAAAAAACAAGAAAATCCTTACAATTAATAGTAATATAGAAAGTAGACAGATTTATAAAAATAGTGGAGGCTTTTTCAGTCATGATGCGTGCACTTCGTTTAAATATAAAGCAAGCTTTTTGTAATCGTGTTTCTTTAATTATTATGTTTAGTGGATTAGTTCTTATTTCTATTTATCATTATTATTATGTAATTCGTTATTTAGGAGACGCAACGAACGGGACTATGGCAACTGCTTTTAAATGGATTGGTTTTCGTGATAATGAAATGGATGTTTATTTATTATTACTGCCTGTTATTGCAAGTTTACCATTTAGTACAAGTTATAATTCCGATAAATCTGATGGTTTCAAAGCTTTTATAAGTAAGGAAATTTCCCTATTCTCGTATTCCTTTACGAAGTATATCGTTACATTTTTCTGCGGTGGATTTCTTTATACTTTACCGTTCATTCTTTCTTTATTACTTTGCAAATTAACGATTCCAAATGGAGTTCCCACCGTTGGTACTAGCATGATAAATGGCAACGGAATGTTCGCAGAGTTATATTTCTCTTCTCCCATCACTTATATTTCTCTATATATAGGGATTAATTTTTTATTCGCTGGTTTAATGGCCCTCTTAGGTTTAGCAGCGTCCACATGGTCACAAAAGGATTACATGGCACTTCTATTTCCATTTGTAGTTACTTCCATTCCTTTCGTCCTACTAAATACACTATTCCCTACAGTAGGCGGAGCACCTATTCACTTATATGATCCGAAACAACCATTACACAGGATGTCACCGTACATTTTACAATGTACATTTTTCTTCCTTGTCAGCTTATTCATGTACATAAAAGGATTACAACGGGACAAAAAAAGATATATGAGAAGACTTCAAAAACGAGATCGATGTAGAAAAGCTTTTCAAGTAATTTCAGACTAAGTAATTAAAACGAATAAGAGCGTAATTCCCTATGTAAGATGGGAATTACGCTCTTATTATCGTTTACATGTATCAAATGCATACGTTCACTACTCTTCTTTTACGGCGTACCAGCCAATCCCCACAAAATAACAACCGCCGCAAAATAAATTGCTTTAATAGCTACCACTAAACATAATGAAATAATTGCATATTTACTTAATTCTCTTCTCGCACCTATTAAAGTAAAAATAACCGCCAAACTAAACGTTACATAGGAAGTTGCTATATTTATTAAGTTATACGTAATGTCCAAATTTTGAGTAAGTCCTGTTACCTCAGCCACAAATTGAAGCATGACGATCGTACTAAAAAAAATCGCAAGCTGATTCATTAATTTTCCATTTATTTGTGCTTGCATCGTTGACCTCCCTTTTTAAAAAACTAAATATTCAATTAATTTTATCATGAATTTTATAAAAAGGGGATCTATATATAATCTCGAGTGATTAGTTATATTCTCTTTTTAAATAAAATGCTCACTGCTAAAGCCATAGAAAATCAACAATTTAAATCAAGTTAAAAATTTACAATATTGCAAAAATATTATTTTCTAATTATGATTTTCATATGGATAAACATAAATAGTCCACATTACCTCGGAAAGGGGCGTTTTGATCATGCAACCTAAAATTCATACTTGGAAAAGTTATATGTTTTTAACCTTTAGCCTATTCAGTACTATTTTAATGTTTTCACTTGTTCCTGTCTTAGATCGATTTGGTCCAAATACAGTTACTCCTATGACGTACGCAATATTATGCGGAACCATTTTATCTATAATAATGGCTATCATTTCATTTAGTAGTCCTTCTGAAAAGAAAGTATTACCTATTATAGCTTTAGTGGTCACTCTTTTGAATATTTTACTTATTAGCTCCATTCTCTTATTTGGCTACCTTTTTACTAAATAAGCATATAACATTAGCAATTGGAGATATTTCATTATGCAACCTAAAAAGAACGCTTAGATACCTAAGCGTTCCCCTATTTTAAGAAGCCTTCTTCAAATCAATTTGAGCAAGTACTGGATCGTGGTCACTTACACGCCCATGTTCTTTCATAATGTTTGAGTTTAAGTGTACTGGGTCTACAATTGTGTGCGGCGCGATGTTATTTGTTACTAAAATATGATCTAACACTTGTGCGTTACCTTCATGAATGTACGTGTAGCGATTCTCTTTCGGCACTGTGTTTAACATATCTTTTAATATCGTTCCTTGCAGTGCTTCTAGTGGTTTAGAGAACTCGAAATCGTTCATATCACCTAATACAACAACTGGTGCATTCGTATTCTTTTTCTGAATACCTTGTACGAATTGATTCACTTCTTGTGCTAATTGAACTCGTTTTTCTTCACTCTTTAATACGAGCGGCTGCACTTTTCCAAATGGTGTTGCATCTCCTAGTTTTGAGTTTAAGTGATTTGCGATGACAACAACGTTTTGTCCTTGGAACGTAAATTCTGCCGCTAACGGTTTACGTGTACTTTCAAATAAAGGATTTTCGTCCCCTATACGAACAACATTTTTATCTAGTAACTTCGGTACTGTCGCTAATTTCACACGTGATGGGTTATAGAAGAAACCGACGCGAATATTCGCTCCTGGTGCTCCTCCATCTTGATTGTTATTCGGCGCAATTTCTACATACTCATACTTCGGTCCGCGAATTTCTAGAACTGCATCAATAATACGTTTTGCGCTTAATGAAGCATCTGTCGTACCGTCATTTATTGCTCCATTATTATCTTGCATTTCCTCTACACCGATAATATCTGGCATTTTTAAATTATATTTAATAGAATAAGCTAACGCTTTTACTTTTTCGTCCGTTGTTTCTTTTTTGTTCGCTGAGAAGTTTTCAATATTATATGTAGCAACTGTTAACTTATCAAGACGCGGCTGAATATTTGCCCCTACTTGCTTAAATCCGCCGTCCACTACAGATGGTAATTCCGTTACTGGCGAAATGCGGAACGAACCGTAGTCATATCCTACTACTCCTGTTATATCTCCAGTGAACGTATCTCCTACTTTCGCGACATAATCACGAGGTACTTTTACAGAAAGACGCTCTGGATTTAATTGCTCTTTATCTAATAAAGGTGTACCATACTTCGTTACTACTTTATCTCCGCCATTTTTTACTGTTACATATAAATTACCGTTTTTCTGCGGAGCGATAATTTTTGGCGTTGGCATCGTAACGCGCATGCCTTCTACACTTTCATAAAAATCGATTGCATCTTCATTTGGATCAAATAAACCGAATGCATCATTATCGATAATTTGATCAGGGATTTTCACACCGTTTTCTCCTAATACAATCGGCGCTGGTAAAGGTTGATCTTTTGCGATTACAGCAACGCGACTCGCCTTAATTTCCGTCGTCGTTAAGTCTGTTTCAAATCGCTCTGCATATCCAGGTCCAACATATTCTTCTACTTCTCCATCAACTTGAATAAGATCTCCTACTGCTACATTCGCATCTTTTTTGTATACGTACATACCTTCTGAAGTAGCTGGATCATTATCTGGCTGATTGTCTTCTATATAAAAGCCATTTTTATCAAGCGCTGTTACAACGCCTTCCACATTGTATACTTTCTTCCCATTGTAAGGAGAAATATGTGATTTTCCTTGAATATCATGAATACGAACTGGTTCATTGTTTACGATAATAAATGAAAATGTTGAAATCGCCGAAGAAGTAAACCCTTCTTTCTCTGCGATTGCTTTCACTACACTATTTTCATTCACTACAATTTGTCCGTTATAACGAACACTTTTGTTTGTAGGATTAGAACCATCTAACGTATAGTAGATTGTTGCTCCTTCTGTGCTCGTTGTTAATGTTACCGCTGTTCCTTTAGCAACTTCCCCGCCACCAGGCGAAGCTACTACATCGCTAACACGGTTCTGTTCTTCCCCTGGAAACTTATGAGCTGTTACTGATTTTAAGCCTGGGCTACTAAAATATAATTCAAGCGTCCCTGTTAGCTGAACTTTCTTTCCGATATTTTCAGGGTGATCTTTCACGTTTACAGCCGATCTCACATCGCCTTTTGGCAACTGAACAGGCATGATTTTGTCTGGATTCGTTTCGTTTGGCGAATCGGCAATTGCCACATTTGTGTCGTCAAACTTAGCCGGATCCTTCGTGTATTTAGAAGGACTTTGCGTATATCCAACGATATATCCTTCCACTATCTCCTTCGTTTTCCCTTGCTGCTTGAATACTTGAATTGCTTTTTCTACCGACATAGAAGTATTTTCTTCCGCCTGCGCTAAAGTTCCAGTAAATGAAAGCAATAGTATGAATGATAAAAAGACACTTAACAGTTTCTTCACAGTCATTTTCCTCTCCCTAATTCATATTTTCTCAGCATGTCTATCATATCAAATGATTCGTTATATAGAACTATATTTCGACAAGTTTTACACAAAATTTATTTAATTTACAAGTTTTCAAACTATAATACAAAATAACTTATATAGGTTTATTAACTAACAGCTATTTTATTCAATAAACAAACCGCCTTCAATCTAATTGAAGGCGGTTTGTTTGAAATATTTTAATTTGCGACTAATTCAGTCTCCATTACTTTCTCTAAATGAATTAGCACACACTTTGCAGCTCTCTCACCTTGTTCAATACAGTCCGGAAGACCAGAACCAGCGTAAGAACTACCTGCCAAATACACACCTGGCAACTCACTTTCCATAAATGTTGTGAGCTTCTTCATTCGTTCTTTATGACCTACTGTATATTGAGGCATCGCTTCTTTCCAGCGGCTTACAATTGTAAACTCTGGATCCTCTGTAATATCCATTGTCTTTTGTAAGTCCTCTAAGACGAGCTGTACAATTTCCTCATCGGTTTGTTCTACAACCGCTTCATCACCAGGTCGTCCGACGTAACAACGAAGAAGCGTTTTTCCTTCTGGCGTTGTATGTGGCCATTTTTTATGTGTCCACGTACACGCCGTAATCGTGTAATCACTATTTCTTGATACGACAAATCCGGTACCGTCAATATCACGCTGAATGGCAGACTTCGGGAAAGCAAGTGCCACATTCGCAACTGATGTAGATGGAATGTTACGGAAGAAACGAAACTGCTTGTACTGCGCAAACATAGATGGTAACACTTTATGCGGAGCTGCGACTACAATCGCATCTGCTTCTAGTTCTTTTCCGTTACTAAGAGTAATCGTATAGCCATCACCAAGTTTTGCAACTTTCTCAATACGCGTTCCTTTTATTACCATATCATTAGGAGTCTTCACTTCAAGAGATTCTACTATAGATTCTAAACCGGTTTTCACAGTTTTAAAGATTCCTTTTTTCACTTCAGCCTTCTCTTCTTTCGGAGCGAGCGTACGCATACCGAGTGAAATACTACGGTGCTCCTGTTCGATTTGATAAATTTGAGGGAATGTTGACATTAAACTCATTTCATCAATATCCCCTGCATAAATACCAGATAATAATGGCTCAATTAAATTTTCAACGACTTCATTCCCGAGGCGATGTCTGAAAAACTGCCCGAGTGATTGGTCAGAAACTGGTTTTGACCTTGGCATTAATAAGTCAAAACCAGCTCTTAATTTACCAATTGGGGAGAACAATTCGGAAAATAGAAACGGCGTAATTTGCGTTGGAATTCCCATCATTGATCCGCTCGGCATTTTATGTAACCGATTATTTACAAGGATAAATGATTGACCTGCCTTATTATTTACAAGTTCATCGCCAAGTCCTAATTCTTTCACTAATTTAGCTGCACTCTCTTTTCTTGCTAAGAAAGAATCAGGGCCACGTTCAATTGTAAATCCATCTTTTTGAACGGTCTGAATTTTCCCGCCAAGTTTACCAGACGCTTCTATAAGCAATGCATCTATCGGCAAGTTTTTTTCACGAATTTCTTTTTGTAAGTTATACATTGTTGTTAATCCTGTGATGCCACCGCCGATGATCACAACTTTTTTCCTCAAGTAAGCTCCCCCTTTCTACTTACATTACAGATTCTTTTTTCTTTACTACAACATCTGTTAAGCAATCAATAAATGCGTCCGATGCATTTGGCATTTCTGGACGATAATATTTCGCGCCAATTTCATCCGTTACAACTTTACACTCAAAGTCATTGTCATATAAAACTTCTAAATGTTCCGCAACAAATCCAACTGGTGCATATACGAATGAAGTATAGCCGTACTTTTCATTTAGTTCTCTCGTTAAATCTTGTACATCTGGACCAATCCAAGGATCTGGCGTATTTCCGGCACTTTGCCAACCTACTGCATAGTTTGCTACTTCAGCGCCTCTTGCGATATAGTCAGCTGTTTCATTTAGTTGATCTGGATATGGATCGCCTAGTGCGATGATTTTTTCTGGTAAGCTATGTGCTGATACGATTAACACAGCTTTTTCACGTTCTGCTTCTGACATACCGTTATATATACCTTTCACTGCATCGACCCAATACTGAATAAATTTCGGTTCTTTATACCAGCTATCGATGCCGTGAATTGTTAAGTTTCCAAGTTTTTCTGCTTCTTCTTGCGCTCGTCCTACATACGACTTCACACTAAAAGTAGAATAATGAGGGGCAAGAACGAGTGCAATTGCATCTTCTATTCCATCTTTATGCATAGCTTGTACCGCATCTTCAATGAACGGTTCGATATGTTTTAAGCCAAGATACATGTGATACTCTACTTCATCTTGCACTTCATTTAAACGCGTCTCTAACTTTTTAGCTTGCTCTAATGTAATAGTAGCTAAAGGAGAAATACCACCAATTGCACGGTAACGCTCTGTTAAATCTTCTAGCATTTCAGGACTTGGCTTTCTTCCTCTGCGAATATGTGTATAGTAACGTTCAATATCTTCTTCTTTATATGGCGTTCCGTATGCCATTACAAGCAAACCAATTTTCTTTTTCATACAGCCAATCTCCTTTACTTCGCTAACTGTTCTTTAGAGTACTCATGAATAAATGTAGTTAAACGTTTTAATGTATCTGGATTTACTTCTGGGAATACACCGTGACCTAAGTTAAAGATATAACCTGGCTCTTTCATTCCTTGATCTAAAATACCTTTTACATGTTCTTCAATAACAGACCATGGCGCAAGTAAGAATGAAGGGTCCATATTTCCTTGTACCGCCTTATGAACGCCGCGTGCACGTGCTTCTTCGATCGGTAAACGCCAGTCTAAACCGACTACATCAAGAGGTAAGTCGTGCCACTCATTTACTAAGTGTGCAGCGCCAACGCCGTGCATAATCATTGGTACACCCATCGTGCGAACTTCTGCAAAAATACGCTCCATCGCTGGTTTAATAAATATACGGTAATCCGCTACATTTACTGTTCCAACCCAAGAATCGAAAATTTGAACAGCTTTTGCTCCTGCGTTAATTTGCGCTTTTAAATATGTAATAACCATATCTGCAAGCTTATCCATTAATGCGAACCAAGCTTTCGGCTCTGCATACATGAACGCTTTCGTATTATGGTAGTTACGAGAAGGACCGCCTTCAATCATATAGCTCGCTAACGTAAATGGAGCTCCTGAAAAACCGATTAACGGTACATCTAACATTTCTGTCGTTAATAAACGAATTGTATCTAGTATGTAAGGTACGTCATCTTCTGGATTGATTTCCCCTAATTTTTCTACATCTTGTAAAGAACGGATTGGATTATCAATTACTGGGCCAATACCAGATTTAATTTCCACATCAACACCAATTGCAGGTAGTGGTGACATAATATCTTTATAAAGAATTGCTGCGTCTACGTTATATTGATCAACTGGCAACTTTGTAACATAAGCGCATAATTCTGGATTATGTGTAATTTCAAATAAAGAATATTTCTCTTTTATCTTTCTATATTCCGGCTGCGAACGACCTGCTTGACGCATATACCATGCTGGTACATACTCTGTACGTTCCCCCCTACATGCTTTTAAAAATGTCTCATTTATAGTTCTTACCAAGACCCTTGCTCCCTTCCCTACCAATGCTTTTGCTTTAAATACGTTCTATTCCGATATTTATCTTTTTTTACTATACAGCTTGTAAAAACAAAATGCATAACATTATGTACGTTGTTCATGAAATTGACACAAATGTTCGTAAAACCGCTTACTATTTTCACAACATTCTTATTATAGCACAGAGAAAAACTACGGTTTAGCTACTTTTGACTTTTCTCCTTCACGGTTCGTTTGTGTGTTAAATGGCACAACGTAAAAACTCGGTTTTGAGAATATGTTAATAAACTTTTCCTCATATTTCTCAGCTCCTTTTACCGTCCCAACGTGAGTATGAATTCCTTTTTCAACTTTATAAATCCGGTACATAATTCGCTCATCAGGAAGCGGCGTCCAGCTTAGTTTCATCGCAAATAAACCGAAAGGACTAAATACTAGTTTTGCTTCCACGTTTTGAATCTTATCTAAACGAATTGGCAGTCCAATTGTTTCGACACCTTTTGGCCTATGAAAACTCGCTTTATCTTGTATGTTTGCTTTCGTTAAAATCTTTTTAAACAACATCGTTGCAGATGCATTTCCATCTTGTAATTGATGCTCTTTATCAGTACGATCATAGCCAATCCAAACTGCCCCTACTAAATTCGGTGTATATCCAACAAACCACATATCGCGCGCACCATGGTCATCATTCGGCAATGAAGTTGTTCCAGTCTTTCCAGCCAAAGCTCCATTATATACACCAGCTTTCGCCGTACCTTCTTTCACAACTCCTTCCAGCATCTTTGTCATGTACCATGCCGTTTGCTTTGAAAAGACTTTCGTTTCAGCTTTTGATGATTCTCCAATAACTGCACCGTGTCTATTTAATACTTTATCAATAACGTGCGGTTCAATAATATTCCCGTTCGCTAAAAAAGAGCGGTACATTTTAACAAGATCAAATGGAGAAACACCATTTTTAAGCCCGCCAAGTGCCGTGCTTAAACCTGAGTCCGCAATATGAATATTTCCTTTCTCTAAGTATTGCTTTCCCTCATCTACCCCTAATTCATTTAATAAAGAGACAGCTGGCACATTTGCTGATTCTAATACCGCATCGTACATCGTCATCTCTTTCGTATACTCATGATTATAATTTCGAGGTTCATAGCCTTCAAACGAATTTTTTTCATTCGTTAATAAAGAATATGGATTATATTTTTTCGTCTCAAGTGCAGGTCCATATACGATAAGCGGCTTTAAAACAGAACCAGGCTGCCTTTTTGCAAAAACACGATTAAGCCCTCTTGGAACGTACTCTCTTCCGCCAATTGCTGCTTTAATTCCGCCAGTTTGGTTATCCATTAATAAAAATGCACCTTGCGCCCCGTTTTCTTTACCTGGGAAATTTCTCGCATCTTGAAACTGGTTATATGCTACCTTTTGAATTTTTTCATCCATCGGTACGACAAACGTATACCCTCCGCGAAGCACTTCTTGATGAGACAAACCGTATAAACGTGCTGCTTCATCTATAACCATATCGATATACGGCATATATGCGAGTTCACGTTCATCTGAATTTTTATAAAGAGCGATTGTTTTCCCTTGATAACGAACACTATCTTCCGCTGTTAAATAGCCTTGTTTATGCATAAGTGACAAAACAAGATCACGGCGTTCCTTACTCTTCTCAGGGGATAAGTACGGTGAATAGCCATTTGGCGCTTTCGGAAGCCCTGCAAGCATAGCCCCCTCTTCTACTGTTAAATCTTCTACATTTTTATTAAAATACAACTTTGCTGCCGCTTGAATTCCATATGCCCCGTGGCCAAAATAAATATGGTTCATATACATTTCAAGAATTTGCTGCTTCGTATATTTTTGCTCTAATTGAAGAGAGATTGCGACTTCTTTCAATTTGCGCGTAAATGTTTTTTCACGAGTTAAAAAGACATTTTTAGCTAATTGCTGTGTAATCGTACTACCGCCTTCTACCTTCTCTCCAGCTAACGTATCTTTATAAAGCGCCCGAAATATAGAAGGGTAATCAATTCCTTGATGCTCATAAAAACGAGAATCTTCCACCGCAATAAATGCTTGCTGCACATACTTTGGAATTTCTTCGATCGGCACGAGCTCTCTATTTTCTACATATAATTTCGTAATTTCTTTTCCTTTCTGGTCAACGATACGTGATGAAGAGTGGAAAACAAGCTGCTTTTCATCCATCATATAGCCACCAGCTAACACAATAAGTTTATAAAGTACAATTGCTACTACAAACGTTGCTAACCCGCCCAATAAAGTCCACTTTGCTTTCTTCATACATCGGCCTTCTTTCCAAATGATGGTACATTTATTATTTGAAAAAGAAGTATCTTTATGTATATAATCTTCGAAGTTTTTTAAGAGAATTGATATAATAGAGACAAACCATAAAGGGGGCATTAAAATGAAGGCCATTATTTCATACGAAACACCTCTAGAACAAGCACATTTCACTGCAAAAAATAACGAAAAAGATATGTTTTATAAAGAAAATACTGAAGAATCTGTAGAATCAGCACTTCAGTATGACGTATTAGACGCTGTTGGAGAATTTAAAGGACAACCTGGCTACATCGTTTGTAACAACATTTCTGTAACAGACGAAGGTCGCCCTGTATTTGAAAACCGCTTTAAAAACCGCGCAGGCCTTATCGAAAACGAACCTGGTTTCCAAGCAATCCGCGTTCTTCGCCCATTAAGTAACGATACATATGTCATCTTAACGATGTGGGAAACTGAGCAAAACTTTAAAGACTGGACAGAATCACGTTCATTCGAAAACGCTCATAAAAAACGCCCTGCACAAGCAGAGGGACAAGCTCCGGCGCATCCACATGCGGAAGGGCAAAAAAGTATTTTCTCTCGTCCGTCATTTGTGACTACTTTTGATGTTTTAGTTTAATTAAAAAGTAGTACAACACCGGCAGTGCATGAAATTATATTAGCGATTTTTCGAATATATCGGCGCAACTCAAAATATATCAGCGATTTTTCGAATATATCGACTTATCGACAAATCACGACACAAAAAAAGGAAACACCATTATACACCGGTGTTTCCTTTTTCTTTGTACCAATTATATATACGGAGTGCATCTTCTTTTCGCATATGCTTCACTTTATATCTATTCCCGGCTACCGATACAACAGCTGTACATAGCTCGTCTTTCTTTTGAAAATACGATTGATTGTATCCTACTGCTTGAACATGCCTTCTCCGCATGATTCCTGTATATTTTGCAAGGCCACGGTATACCATGACTAATTGATTTTCCCGTATCATATATCCACCACTTTTATACCGAGCATATGCAAGTAAGGTAAATATGATAAATAGTGGTATTAAAGTGAACAACGCACTATTTTGTTTAAAATAAATACTCGCACCGACGATCGGCACAGCGAGTATGGCACTTGTAATCCAGCCCATTATGATGTAACGGCGTAATGCGGCCTTCGGTAAATGAACGATTTCTTCTTCCGTTTCATACGGCAACTGCAAATACGTAAGTAACTGCTGGACATCTTTCTTTTTCATAAAGGGATGTAGCATTACTTCATTTCCAGCCGCTTCTATACTTTGAATAACTTCCACTTCGACAGAACAATAACCGAAAGGCTGGCGAAGAATTCCTTCTTTCACCGTAATAGCTTGAATACGGTGTAGTTTTAAAACAAACTCTTTCTTATCAAATAACCCTTGAACGATGCGAATTTCATTTCCGGTTCGCTCGATTTTAAAGTTCGCATATTTTAATGCATAGCCAGCTGTCGAAACGACCCATGAAACCGCCATTAAAATCGCAGCCATAACGATTAATTCATATACACCGTTATCCATCACATACGCTTCCACTTTACTGATGAGCCATTTTGGAAGAAATTCATTAAACTCTGTGTAAATAAGAAGTAATCCAGAAAACACTAATCCGAATCTACCAGACGTAATGGAAGCTACTAAAATCTCTTTCATCGTTAACTGATAAATCGTCTTACTTTCTTCTGCCATGGGTACTTCTTCACTCGCAGCGCTTCTTTTTTTATTTAATAAGGCAATCAGTTCCTTCGCTTCATCTTCTCTAATACCAGCTAACATCACTTCCGGCTCACTACCGCCGCCGGCTACTTCTATGTTTAATTTCGTCAGTCCAAGCACCTGATAAATGATGTTAGAAGACGTACTAATATTTTGCACACGTTCTTTATTTAAGTAACTTTCCTTCTTAACGAACACACCGTGCTTAATATGTAAAATATTATTCTCAACCCAGTACACTTTGAAATACCATTTTACAGCTGAAAAAATAGCCATAATAAATAATACAAACAAAAGCACAAGATGCAATGCATACCAAGCTTTTACTTCACCCTCTGATCGAAATAAAACAAGAAAAATAAAAGGCAACAAGCCTGCAATTCGAATACCTAATAATATCGTGATCGGATGTTGCCTCTTATACATCCTCATCACTCACTTTCGCAAGCTCTCCAATTTGTCTTTTCAACTGCTCTGCTTCTTCTCTCGTTAAACCTGGAATACTATGAGAAGTTGCCGCTGTTGAAATATGTAATTCTGCTAAATTATACTTTCTCATAATTGGTCCTTGCTCAATCGTTACGTGCTGCACGCGAATCATCGGAATAAGTACGCGTTTTATAACGAACATTCCCTTTTGAATCTCAATCTCTTCTTCATTTAATCTGTAACTATAATAACGTTGACGTAAATTTGGAAACACAAAATAATCAAGTGGTATAAAGGTAATAGCGCCTGTTACTAATAATCCAAACAACCAGCCCCACCAGTTAAAATTGATCATAAAAAAGAAATACGCAATTACGACTGCTAGTATAACTGCCGCCCCAATTAAAGCGTGAATTCTCCACACTTTCAGCATATTAGAATGAATCTCCCTTTCTAACGGCTGCATCTCATCACTCCAATTATATGAATTTATTAATTATATATTAGTTGTTATATACAGTTTTGTAAAATTATAGTTATCACATCGTATCGAGCATTTCTTTAAAATTCCCCTCATTAATGGAATACACCTGAAACTGAATATAATCTATTTCATTCGTATTAGGACGGGCATATGGCAAAATGTTAAAATTAGAAGCTGATCTTCCTAACATATCCGTAACCATAAGCGCAACATCTATATACTCAAAATCTATACGAAATGCTACTGCTTCTCCCGTAAATTCATAATCTTTAATCGCGTCATAAGACTTATTCGCACTAATTAACGTCACTTTTAGTAGTTGGTTTAAATTTTCTGGTTTGAAATTAATCATTTATACAACTCCTTTTTCAATAAAACACTATGAAAATAGTGTAATCTTTTGCTTTCATAGCTTCACACATTCATTATATTAAAAATAAAGCTAGTTTTTTATATATTTTTTGATATAATTACTTACGGGAAACGGGAAGAATTTTGTCTTCCCTTGTGTTTTTATTTGCATCTAGTACTTTTGCTAGATGCCTTTTTTTATGCTAAAAAAGGTACCCTCAAATAGTTTGAGGGTACCTTTTCCATCGATTTAGTGCAGTTCAATAATTGTACCATCTTCGAATACTTTGAATACTCCAGTAAATCCTGATCCAGCTGCGCCTTCTATTTTATATGTCGTACGCACTCTAATTTTATAATATTTCTTTCCATTTTCTACTTGCGTATCTTCTAGCGTATAATCATATTCTTCTTTATATTCATTTTTGATATATTCTTTAGCCTTCTCAAAAGTAAACGCATCTTGATTCTTTCCTGTCTCTACCTTTTTATTATTTTCTGTCGTTACGTTTTGAGTCTTATCTGCCTCTACTTTTTTATTATTTTCTGTCGTTACGTTTTGAGTCTTGTCTGCTTCTACTTTTTGAGTCTTGTCTACTTCTACCTTTTTATTATTCTCTGTTGCTACTTTTTGAGTCTTGTCTGCTTCTACCTTTTTATTATTCTCTGTCGCTACCTTTTGAGCCGGTGCTGTATTCGTTTTTTCTGTTTTCGTTGCTACCGCTACATTCTTTGCATTTTTTTCTTCTTCACCAATTTTCGTGATTAATCCTGCGGCTTTTTTATTATATTCTTCAAGGTTCTTGTTATCTTTTGTTTCTGAAACTAGCTTCGTTAATAACTCTTTCGCTTCTGAATAATTTTTCTTGCCGATTAACTCTTCGCTTTTCACCAGTTGTTCACTATATTTCTTTTTTGTTTCTAAAATAGCTAGTAACGCTGTTCGTTCTTCCTTTGCTTGTTTTACAAGCGTAGTGCTACCATTCTTCACGCTTTCTACTTTTTCAAACGATTTAACAGATTCTTCTACCTTTGTTTCTTCTTTTAACTTCACTGCTTCAATCATTACTTTCGTTTGTTCTACAAGCACTTTTACATCTGAATCATCTTTTTTCTCATCTAGTGCTTTTTCAAATGATGACAAGGCTGTTTTATATTCTTTATTCGTTAACGCGGTCTTCCCTTCATCCATTGCTTTGTCAAAATTCCCATTACTACACCCAGCTAGCATTAAAAACATAAGTCCAATTACCGTTAATAACTTCTTCATTTTCTCTCCCCCTATATTTCCCTAAAATAATAACGTCATATGTATAAAAGTCTGTGTAGTAATTAGACCGAAAGTAAATATGTACTACATTGTGTGTGGGAAAGGAAGTACATTTCATTTACTATCATTACTTAAAACTCCTAAATAGTTGGTATTCTTCTTTTTTAAGACAGAAAGGAATTTTAATAATATGCACAAAGCTCTCACTCAGGCTCTTTACTACACACACTCTTATACACATAGAAAAATCATTTTTCGTTTATAGCTTGCTATTTCTTCAACTTTATATATTCTCAGTTGGTTTGAAATACAATCCATAATCCGTAACATACCGAAAGACAAAAGAAAACAAACCGTAATATAAGTTACGATTTGTAACTCTTCTGTAACACAAATGTAACATAAGGTTTTTGAATATACAATAGTTTTTTTACATTATTTTCCCCTATCTACATTTTCAGGCGACAATAAGATTCCAATCTTTAATGTAAATAAAGGTTCTTCATAAAAGCGTGTAGGGGATCCCGCCCCATTGACATCAAGTTGACAAATAAAAAGTATCCAAAAATGAGACATTTTACATCTCTAAGTGCAAATATACAAAGTTATTATTTTTTGGGTGTTATAAAATTCTTAAGTTGATGGATATGGGGTTACACCCATATACCAATCGCACATCTTTTTAGAGTAATACTATCAGTATCTACAAGTTTGATAGACCATTTTCATATACTTCAAAGTTTTTGCACCAGAACCAAAATGAGACCAAATTTAAATCCGCCATACAAATGACCATGCAGTCATCCAAAACTTAATGGAACATGGCATTGATCTTAAATTAAATGAGATACCACACTCTAAGCTTATGATCCAATGGATAATAGGCTTGTTTTATTATCGTTTTAGAGCCGCCTATCTCTCTATGAAAGCTGACCATATTATTGGGTTGCAGATTGATTCCACCTTGAAACTGTTCTCTTTTTTCTATAAAAAAACCCTTCAGGTTGTATTCTTCCCTTCACTTTATCGTGAAGTGTTTTTGAATACTTACCTAAAGGGCGTAATATCAATAGTAAACTTTTAATTTGTCTGCTACTCAGATTACAGTGTAATCAATAATCTAAATTTTTTTTATTATTTTATTCGCTGACGAGCGAGTAGAATTCCACCTAAAAGGAATAATACAATACCTCCAAGAATTGAACTCATTTCTGCTGATGTTCCTCCTGTGTTAGGAAGTAATGTTGGCTTATCATTTTCTGTAGTAGGTGGAACTTTTGAATCGCTATTTTTGTCTGGATTTGTGCTTGGATCTTTTCGATCTGTACTTGGATCTTTTGGATCTACATTTGGTTCGTCCTTGATTTTTGTATTTGTGATGTCATAACCATTTACTTCGGATTTGTATCCAGCTACTGGCTGTTCTTTCACTTCATACTTGTACGCTACTCCGTTTGCATCGTATGCTTGCAGGTTTTCAAACGTGTACTTCCAATTTGTTGCCACGCTTACTTCTTTCGTGTCAATTACTTGACCGTTTTGTAGTAAGTCTACTTTGATTGTGCTTGGACGATCTATTGCGTTGTTATCATCCCAGACTTTCTTACCACTGATTTCTGTTGTTTCTGTATTTTTGTAAGTGTTCGTAATTGTTGTTCCTTCTACTTTTATTTCATATCCATTTACTTTTACTTCACTTACTGTGTACGTGTATTCATTTCCTTGTTCATCGTACTTTGGTAAATCTTTAAAACTGAAAGTCCAGTTGCCTTCTTTATCAGCTGTATCAACTTTCACTTCTTTTGTTTGGAACTCTGTTCCATTTTGAAGTAATTGAACCGTAATACTTTCTGGACGTGTGTTGAACTTGTTGTTGTAATCTTCCCAGACTTTCTTACCACTCAGTTCTGTTGTTTCTGTATTTTTGTAAGTATTCGTAATCGTTGTTCCTTCTACTTTTGTTTCGTAGCCATCAACTTTTACTTCATTTACTGTGTACGTGTACGCATTTCCTTGTCCATCGTACTTTGGTAGATCTTTAAAGCTGAAAGTCCAGTTGCCTTCTTTATCAGCTTTCACTTCTTCTGTTTTGAACTCTTTACCATTTTGAAGCAATTGAACTGTGATGCTTTCTGGACGTGTGTTGAACTTGTTGTTGTAATCTTCCCAGATTTTCTTACCACTTACTTCTGTTGTTTCCGTATTCTTGTAAGTGTTCGTGATTGTTGTTCCTTCTACTTTTGTTTCGTAGTCTTTCACTTTCACTTCATTTACTGTGTACTTGAACTCATTTCCTTGTCCATCGTACTTTGGTAGATCTTTAAAACTGAAGTTCCAGTT
>NZ_JAEHBK010000040.1:0-26262 GCF_016483685.1 Bacillus cereus group sp. N8
AATGCAATACCTAAATTGAAGGATGCTGCATATTTTATTACCGATACCAATGATAAAGATGGTGTAGCTCAAGTATTAGAAAAATTAATTTGTACTGTTAACAACAGTTAAAAGGATAGAATGGTTACTTCCTATATCGAGAAGTATGTGAAATATGCCCTTTTTATAAAAACTATTAAGTTAGGATTTTTATTTTTGGATATATTATACCATTTATTTAATGGTATAATATGGTTTGTATTCTATGGACCGGAGTTGAATGAGTGAGTATTATAAATCCAAAAGTTAAAATTAAAAAAACAAAAAGAAAAGTATTAATAACTATACTTACTATGTTAGTAATTATAATTGGATTTGGATATTGGAAATTTTTTAGTTTGCAAGGTGTTCCAAAAGGTGAATTAATCCGAACAGTGAAATCTCCAGATGGAAAATATCTCATTAAGACTTATTTTCATAATGCAGGATCATTAAGTGCGGATGCTGTTAGGGGTGAATTAGTTAACCTTGATACAGATTCAGAGAAAAATATATATTGGAACTATCCAGATACGGATCCATATATTCAATGGGTAAATAAGAATATTGTTAGAATTGGAGATCAAACTTTAGATATTTCACAGAAAGAAACCTATGATTGGCGTGATGATGATAAGCACGTTAAAGAAATGCCTAAACAATTTATTAGATAAAACAAGAAAAATTAAATTTATTCAATCTTATTTGTTTAACTATAGATAGGATCATATGAGTGAAAAGGGTTCTGTTGCAAAGTTTCAACAGCATAAACAGGTGTTGATAAATGGTGGAACCATTTAGGCAGTGATTAATAATTTGTGTAATTCATTATACGCTGAAAAACCGAAGTCTGAGCCAAGACTTCGGTTTCTTTTATATAGAGCATGAATGGTTTCGATTCCTTTTATCGTACGTGAAGCATGCCGAAGGTTTTGAAATCCTGCGGATTTGGCAAAACGCCTCTTGACATGCCTATGATCCTGTTCGATGAGATTGTTCAAATGTTTGATTGTACAATGCGTTTTATTTGAATAAAAACCTTGTTTTCTTAATTTCTTAAATGCGCAAAGTAATGCCGGCGCTTTGTCTGTTATTAGAGCCGTTGGTTCGCCAAATGTTTTCACTAATCTTTTCATAAATCTATAAGCAGCCTGATAATCACGTTCTTTTAAAATTTCAGAGACATCACGATAACTTAAAGAAAAACGACAGTAGTAGCCGACGGCTACCAAAATAATATCTTTCTTGAACTGTTTTCATCGCACTTGTGTTTCGCCTTACTCTTTTTGTAGAGTGTAGTCTCATTTAGAAAAATTTGCAACAGAACCTCTTAATTTATATGTAATAAATCTCATTTTAAAGCTTTATTGCTATAACAAATAAAACTTTCTCAATATTATTTTGTTTAATAACTATATTCATCTGCTTTCCAATCCATTACAATAATTTCACATTGAAAATACATGAATATTCCCAATGTTTTAAAAGGTTTATATTTTATGGGATTACTCAGGAAAAGGATGTGAAATGCTCAATAAAAAATAGTGTTTTATGATGAAATAAAAGATTTTAAAGAAAAAAAGTTATTTTATTATCCTCAGGCGGTCTTGAAGTACATGCATTCATAGTTGCTATGGGACAAGAAATACAATCTAAAATTTTGTGGATTGGAAGTAAAATAAGTTAATCATTTATGGAGGGGAATATGAGCGAGCAAATTTATTACTGGTCTCCTATTAAGCATTGGGAGAAGTTGCATAATGAAGTTTTGATAGGAGAAACGAGATTTACAGGCGTTTTATCTGAGTGGTTTCCTGAGTTTTATTTTTTGACTCAAAAAGGTGTGACGATTAACGAGCTAGTAGATCGTTTTTCGTTAGGAAATGAAGAAGAGACACAAAAAATAATAGAACTTATGATCAAAAATCGTGTGTTAGTAAGTAACATATTACATCCAAGAGAAGTATTTTCCACACAAGAAAAAATTTTTCCGAATCCATATAGCAATAAGATTCGCTTTTCTAAAGAGGACTTAGATAAGTATATTAGTGAACAATTAAATCGAACGCACCATGCTGCGCGGTCAGCCGAAATTCAACTTGAAACAACAAATGAGTTACCCACTATAATCAAGGAGCGTAGGTCTTGTCGCCAATTTGATATGAAAAAACATATTAGTTTTTCAGAATTTTCCCAATTCATATCCACTCTAAAACAGGTTAAAGAAGAAAAAATAAACTATCATTACGCAAGTGCAGGCGGGCTCTATCCTATTGATATCTTTGTTTATATAAAACCAAAACGTATAGAAGGTATGAAAGCTGGTTTTTATTATTTTAACCCATCAAAGAATAGTCTTGTGATTGTAAACAATATTGATCAAGTAATCAAAAGTGATCATGAGTTAATTAACCAGGAGTTATTTACTCAGTCTGCCTTTTCAGTTTATTTAGTATATAATGCGAGCGCTTCCATACCGAAATACGGTTCAGATGGATATTTATTTGCTTGTATTGAGTCAGGCATCATCACTGCTACCTTAAATATGGTAGCTGAGACATTAAATTTAGGAGTTTGTTCCGTTGGTCATATGAAATTTGAAGAGATTCAGCGCTTTTTAAGTTTAGATAACCATCAAGTATTTCTCCATGGGCTTGAAGTTGGCTTAAAAGTTAACGAATAGATGAAATGAATATTAGGGGGCTAAAGATAAAAATGCACATTAAAGATCGAACTTCAATTCATGAGAATAAAAGGATAGAAACGTTTTGGAAGGAGCAATTATCTTCCGAGGTTCTCGATTTTTCTTTATTTAATAGTGGTTATCAATTGAATAAAGACAATCCGTGCGACCATATTCAAGTCATTATGGATTCAGAGCTTAGTCAAATTATACAAAAAGAAAGTAAGTCTCAGGATATACTTTTATTTAGCTGGTTACAGACAACTTTAAGGGTTTGCTTGGCACATTATACAGATCAAGAAAGGATTACAATTGGGGTTCCTGTAATTGGAAAAAATGATGAACAAAGGAAAAATCATAATAATTTTCTTCCTATAGGAAGTGAAATCCAACCGAATCACTCTTTTAAGCAAGTGGTAGATCAAGTTGAACAAACGACTTTATTTGGGTATGACAATCAGAGTTATCCACTCTCTGAATTATTAGCAAAACACCATTTAACTCCTTTTCAAATCGTTATTGGGATGGAAGGATTGCATAATAAAAATTCGCTAGAAGAATATGCAGAGAATAATTTATCCATCTGGATACGGAGAAAATGGAATGAAATACATAATGAATTTGAATTTCAAATCTCTTTCAAGTCTCATTCATTCTCTTCTTTGCAACAGTTTGCAAATTCTTATCTTTATGTTCTAAAGCAAGTATCAAAAAATCCGAATCTGGCGGTGAAAGATATTTGTATTATTTCAGAAGAAGAGAAAGAGTTGCTAGAAGAATTGAATCAAGGTCAGACGGGCATAGACTTGTCTCAAACATTTCAAGATTTATTTGAAGAGCAAGTGTTAAAAACCCCAGATCAAATTGCTGTTGTTTGTAATGATCAATCTTTGACATATAGAGAATTGAATAAGAAAGCACATCAATTGGCTTCTATTCTTCAAAGTAAAGGTGTATCGAAAGAAAGTATTATTGGGGTTATGGTAGATCGGTCATTGGAAATGATCATTGGCATGATGGGAATTTTAAAATCAGGGGCAGCTTATCTACCAATCGACCCTCACTATCCAAGTGAACGAATTGAATATATGTTACAAGATAGTCAAGCAAAATGTTTACTGAGCAAGCGAACAGAGGTAGAATTACCGCAATTTGCTGGTGAAGTGCTATATCTTGATGAAGAACATCACTTCCAAGGTGAAGAATGCAATTTAGTTCGAGAAAGTGATCCTAATGATTTAGCTTATGTTATTTACACATCAGGATCAACAGGTAATCCAAAAGGCGTAATGGTGGAACAGAAATCTCTTGTCCATTTTTTAAGTGTTATGAGAGACAAAGTAAAAGATAATCAGTCGTTCTTGTTTCTTGCTAGTATTTCTTTTGATATTTCCTTGTTAGAAATATGTCTGCCTTTAACGCAAGGTTCGAAAGTAGTCATTGCTACAGAGGACCAGTTTGCAACAAAAGAATTGGCTCATTTGGTCAAAGAACATAAAGTGGATTTATGGGAATCAACGCCATCGCGAATGGAAGTGATTTTGAGTGATCCAGAAGGGGCAAATTTTCTAAAAGATTTAAAATCCATTTTGTTAGCAGGAGAAGCGTTTTCCATTGATTTGGTAGGGAAAATTCGATGTATCAGTGAAGCGACAATTTTAAATATCTATGGTCCTACAGAAACGACCATTTGTGCAGCAGTAAAAGATTTGAGCTCTGCCAAAGAAGTGACGATTGGAAATCCCAATCCAAATTATCGTTCCTATATATTGAATAAGTATGGTCAATTAAAGCCATTTGGGATACCGGGTGAGCTCTGCATTGCTGGCGTTGCGGTAGCCCGAGGGTATCTTGGTAAACCTAAACTGACAGATGAAAAATTTGTACCGAATCCTTTTGCGACAGGAGAAATGATGTATCATACGGGTGATCTCGTTCGTTGGTTGCCTAATGGCGAATTTGAATATCTAGGTCGAATGGATCATCAAGTGAAAATTCGAGGGTATCGGATTGAATTAAGAGAAATCGAAACTCAGTTAAGGGAATATCCAGAGATAAACCAAGCTATCGTTGTTGATCAGGTATATGGAAACAGGAAATTATTAGCCGCTTACTATGTATCGGATAATAAGGTCCCTTTTGGTGAGCTTAGAAAATATTTAAGCAATAAATTACCTGAGTTTATGATTCCTGAAAAAATGATTCAGGTGGAAGAGGTTCCGTTGAATCCAAATGGGAAAGTAGATCGGAAAAGATTATTGGATATAACGCAAACGGAGTATTTATCAATTCCATACGTTGCCCCGCGCAATGAAATTGAACAAAAATTGGTGCATGCATGGGAAAAAGTTATAGAGATTGAGGGAATCGGTATTCATGATAATTTTTTTGCTTTAAAAGGAGAATCGATTAAGGCACTACAGATAATTAATTTATTAAGAAAAGACTGTTTGAAAATAAGTACAACAGATTTTTTCAAACATCCTACGATTGCTCAGCTTAGTTCTTGTGTAGAGGTAGAGCATACAGAGGAAAACTTTGAAAATATACCAACTCGCGTTAAAGATTTGTCTAAGCCATTTCCCTTAACAGAGGTTCAAACAGCTTACATGTTAGGACGGAATTCACAGTTTGAATTAAGTGGTATTTCACCTCAAACTTATTTTGAATATGAAACAAAATTGGATATCAATCGTCTTTCGAAAAGTTTTCAAAAGGTAATTCATCGTCATCCAATGTTACGAGCTATGATCTTGCCAGAGGGAAAACAACAAATCTTACAAAGCGTTCCTGATTACGAGATTGAAATAGAAAGTCTCATTGATTTAGATGATGGGGAACAAAACGCTCACTTGCAAGAAGAACGCTCTCGAATGACTAACCATGTATTCCCTTTGGGGCAATGGCCTTTGTTTGAATTAAAAGCCTTTCTTTTAAAAGAAGACACGTATTTGTTATGTTTTCGATACGATGCTTTGTTAATGGACGGAGCAAGCATGAACATCGTTGGACATGATTTGTTTCATTATTATTACAAACCAGAGGAAAGATTAGAATCTCTATCTTTTGATTTTCAAGATTACATGTTTATCTATGATGAAATGGAGCAAAGCAAAGAATATAAAACAGCAATAGATTATTGGACAAGTAAGCTTCCTGACTTTCCGTTCGCACCTTCTTTGCTATTAAAAAAGGATCCGGCAGAGATTGCTACTCCTAAATTCCAATCACTTACTAAGATCCTGGACAATGAAAAATGGACAAAGTTACGGAAGTTAGCACAAGAGAAAGAAGTAACTCCTTCCGCTCTACTATGTACGATATATGGAGATGTGTTGGCATATTGGAGTAACCAACGTAAATTGGCTATTAACTTGACTGTATTTAACCGTTATCCTGTTCATGAAGAAGTAGAGCAGATTGTGGGAGATTTCACTTCGCTCATCTTGTTGGATGTTGATGTAAAACCAGAGCAATCTTTTTTTACTAGAGTAAAACAAACGCAATCTACTTTATTAGATGGCCTTGAACATCGGCATTACGATGGAGTTAACTTTATTCGAGATTTCACTCGATATCACCAAATGACGCCAAAAGCAGTTATGCCAATTGTTTTCACCTCGATGCTAGCAGGTGCGGGTGCTTTTGCTTGGGAACAACTTGGTTCTCTTCGCCATATTCATGCTCGGACTCCACAAGTGTATTTGGATAATGTGGTAATTGAAAAAAATGGAGAGTTATTAATTAGCTGGAACTATGTAGAAGAATTGTTTGATGTTGATGTAATAGAAGCAATGTTTTCCCAATTTGTTGACTTGTTGGAACAATTGGTGAAACAAAGTGACGTAACCTCTTTGCAAATGAAAGAATCGGATCAAACTTTAATTGAGCAATACAATCAGACAACAGAAAAAATACCTTCAACTACTCTGTATCAATTATTTACAGACCAAGTAAAGCGTACACCAGATGAAGTAGCAGTGGTCTTTGAACAAGAATGGTTAACTTACTCGGAGCTTCATAAGCGCTCCAATCAAGTTGCGCACTACTTGCAAAAACAAGGAATTGGTCTAGGTGACAAAGTTGGGATTTTGGCGCAGAGACGAGTTAACACAATTGCTAATATGATAGGGATTTTAAAAGCAGGTGCCGCTTATGTACCGATTGATCCCGACCATCCTTTAGATCGCCAAACATATATTTTAGAAAATAGCTCATGTAAACTTTTATTAGAACCTAGTCTTTATGAAGAAAATCACTTGTCATTATATACAACAGTAGATATTCCTGCCATTGCTGGTCCGGAAGATCTTGCCTATATTATCTACACTTCAGGAAGTACAGGAAAGCCAAAAGGAGTAATTATTACTCACCAAGCGGTTGCAAATACCATTCAAGATATTAATCAAAAATATCAGGTAAATGAAGATGATCGTATTATTGGTATCTCTTCCATGTGTTTTGACCTATCTGTATACGATATTTTCGGAACGTTAAGCACAGGTGCAATGTTGGTAATGATTCGTGATCCAAGAGACATGCAAGAATTAATCCGTACCGTCGAACGTAGAGGAATTACAATTTGGAATACAGTACCTGCAATCATGGATTTGGCATTGGAGCAAGTAGGTTCTCATTTTGAACATTCTTCCTTGCGTTTAGTTTTACATAGTGGAGATTGGATTCCACTCTCTTTACCAGAAAAAATAAAACGACATTTTCCGATTGCGGAAGTAGTTTCACTAGGAGGAGCAACAGAAGCATCGATTTGGTCAATTTATTATCCTGTCAAACAGGTGGAATCACAATGGAATAGTATTCCATATGGGATGCCTTTGGCAAACCAAACGTATTATGTGTTGAACTATGAAAAGAAAATGTGCCCTGTTGGTGTAATTGGGGATTTATATATTGGGGGAGTGGGCCTTGCTAAAGGATATTTAAATGATGAACAGAAAACGAATGAAGCATTTGTGTCACATCCAGATTTTGGTCTTATTTACAAGACAGGAGACTGTGGCAAAATGCATCCTGAAGGGTATATTGAATTTTTAGGACGCCAAGATCATCAAGTCAAAATTCAAGGATATCGAGTAGAGTTAGAAGAAATCGCCCATTGTCTTCTCACTTACAAACAAGTCGAACATGCTGTAGTGATTGATCAGACAGATGAGAATGGAATAAAATTTTTAGTCGCATATGTGGTAACTGAGCAAAATATTAGTACAACAGAACTACGAAAGCATTTGCGAGACTACTTGCCAGATTACATGATTCCTTCTTATTTTGTTTATTTGGAACAACTGCCCTTGACTCCAAACGGGAAATTAGATAGAAAAGCGCTCCCTGCTCCGGAGAAACAAAAAAATGAAGTATTTATTGCTCCAAAAACTGAAATGGAAAAAATATTAACTAATGTTTGGCAAGAAGTACTCAAAGTAGATCGGATTGGAGTAAATGATCATTTCTTTGCCTTAGGTGGAGATTCGATAAAAGCGATTCAAGTTTCCGTCAGACTGTATAGACAAGGATTTGAGCTAGAGCCAAAAAATCTATTTTCATTTCCTGTATTAGGAGACATGGTTCAATTTGTTAAAAAGCTAGACCATCTTTCAAGTTCACAAACAAATGATGTAAAGAAATTGAACGAAAATAAAGTTACATTACTAAAGGTTAAAGATAAACAACTTAATCAGCATACACTTACCAAAATACAAGAAAAAATACCGGGTATAAAAATAGAACGAATTTACCCATTGGCACCTTTCCAGGAAGTTATTTATGAACATGCTGCCACTGAACCTGATACAAATGCATATTTTGAACAAACAATTTGGACACTAAAGGGGGAGCTGGATATTGATCTCTTTATTCAGTGTTTCCAACAATTAGTTAATCGTCATGATTCTTTAAGAACGATTATTGTGCAAGATGAACAAGCACAACCTTGGCAAGCTGTTCTACATGATGTTCAAATGATTTCAGAGACAAAAAGCTTGATCGAGATGACGAAACAAGAGCAGCAAGAATTCCTAGACCAGTGGATAAATGAAAATTTAAGTCGAGGATTCAAAACCGATGAACTAATGACCCGTCTCTGTATATTCCAACTAGGGAATGACGAGCATAAGGTGGTTTGGAGTTCCCATCATCTATTATGTGATGGTTGGAGCGTCAGCATTTTGATAGACGAATTATTCCAACTCTACGAAACAATAAATGCGGGAACTACAGTGGAGTTACCTATGGTAAAACCTTTTGAAACATTCATAGACTGGACTTTAGCACAAGATCATGAAAAAGCACGTCATTTTTGGCGGGATTATTTATCAGGATACAATCAAAAAATTAGTATTCCTAAAAAGAAATTACCAACTCAAAGTGAAGGCTTAAATTTCACATTTATGGATTTAACATTAGATAAGGGTTTGACTAATCAGTTACAGACATTTGTGAATAAAAACAATACAACTATGAATTCGGCATTACTAGCTGTATGGGGAATATTGCTTGGCAAATACAACGGAATGAGAGAAGTAGTATTACCTAATCTAGTATCTGTCAGACCTCACGAAGTAGAAGGAATTGAAAATATGTTTGGTCTGTTCACAAATGTTTTGCCTATCCGACTAGCATGGACAGAAACGCAATCTTTTGTGGACTTTATGCAAAAAGTACAACTAGAAACATTGAAATGTAATGAGTATGCATACTATTCATTTGTTGAGATACAAAAACAAAGTGAAATGATGAATCAGCTTACCGACCATCTTTGGGTTTTTGAAAACTATCCAACTAACCAGGCTATTTTTTCTTCAAATGAAAACAGAAATTTTGCCATCACAGATTACCAAGTCGTTGATGAGCCACATGTAAAGTATGGAATTATGTGCTTCCCTGAAGAGCAACTTACAATAAAGTTTGGATATGATCAAACTGTATATGAAGCGGAGAAAATACAGGGAATATTGAATCATATCCATCAGTTAATCAACATAATTCTGCAAAATCCAACACAGGCAATCGGTGATTACAAATTATAAAAAATGAAAAGGCGAGTAAGAACTCGCCTTTTTAAATAGAATAGGAGTAAACAAAATGACGAAAAACCTGCAGTTATCAGCCGAAGAGATGCGTCAGTTAGGATATCAAGCGGTTGATTTGATTGTTGATCATATGAATCATTTAAAAAGTAAACCAGTATCTGAAACGATTGATATTAATATTTTTAGAGACAAGCTAACTGAAACAATTCCAGAAAACGGATCCAACCCGAAAGAATTACTTAATTTTCTTAATAGCAATGTGTTTAATCAAATTACTCATGTGGATCATCCTCATTTTATGGCTTTTGTGCCCGGTCCTAATAATTATGTTGGTGTAGTAGCAGATTTTTTAGCAAGTGGGTTCAATGTATTTCCTACAGCTTGGATAGTAGGTGCTGGTGCTGAACAAATCGAATTAACGACAATCAACTGGTTAAAATCAATGCTAGGATTCCCTGATTCAGCCGAAGGGATATTTGTAAGTGGAGGTTCCATGGCTAATTTGACTGCACTTACTGTAGCGAGACAGGTCAAGCTGAATAATGACATAGAAAATGCAGTTGTGTATTTCTCTAACCAAACTCATTTTTCTGTAGATCGAGCACTTAAAGTATTAGGGTTTAAACATCATCAAATTTGCCGAATTGAAACAGATGAAGATTTAAGAATTTCAGTTAGTACTTTAAAAAAGCAAATAAAAGAAGATCGATTAAAAGGGAAAAAACCATTCTGTGTTATTGCTAATGCAGGGACAACTAATTGCGGAGCGGTTGATTCCCTCAATGAATTGGCGGATCTCTGTAATGATGAAGATGTATGGCTGCACGCGGATGGGGCTTATGGGGCTGCAGCAATTCTCAGTGAAAAAGGAAGTGAGTTGTTAAGAGGAATTCATCGTGTCGATTCTTTGACGTTAGACCCGCACAAATGGCTTTTTCAACCTTATGATGTTGGTTGTGTACTCATTCGAAACAGCCAATACTTAAGCAAAACGTTCCGTATGATCCCAGAGTATATTAAGGATACGGAAACTAATATAGAAGAAAAAGTGAATTTGGGGGAGCGTGGAATTGAACTTTCTCGTAGATTTAGGGCATTAAAGGTATGGCTTTCTTTTAAAGTATTTGGAGTCACAGCTTTTCGCGAGGCAATTGATCATGGCATTATGTTAGCTGAACAAGTTGAAGAGTTTTTAAGGAAAGAAAAAGATTGGGAAGTGGTAACACCTGCCCAGTTAGGGATTGTTACTTTTCGTTATATTCCTTGTGGACTAACATCTACAGATACAATTCATGAAATAAACAAAAAACTGGTGGAAGAGATTAATCATAGAGGATTCGCTATGCTAAGTACGACCAAATTAAAAGAAAAAATGGTAATTCGACTTTGTTCCATCAACCCAAGGACGACAACAGAAGAAATGAATCAAATTATGATGAAAATCAAAGAACTTGCAGAGGAAGTAAACATATCGTCTAAACATCTTATTTCAATTCCGCAACTTTAAATAAAACGGAATGAAAGCACTAAAAAATGTACAACAACAAACACACTCTCTTTTTAATAAGAGAGTGTGTTTGTTGTTAAGATAATAGAATATGTAAAGAGATTAAGCCTCTACCTTAGCTACTCTTTCGAAACCAGTCTTTACTGCTTGTATCATTTCATTCACAGCATAAATAGATACTTCGGCATTTGGATTTAATCCTTCGAACCAGTGATAGGACCTAGGATATAAATGAAATTCGACATCAACACCAGCTTGCGCAAGTTTGGTTACATAGGTTAATGTTTCGCTGCGGAATGGATCTAATTGACCAACAAACGTGTAGGTGTATGGCAGATTACTATAATCCTCTGCTCGAGCAGGGGCTGCATAGGCAGGAATATTATCCGTCCCAAATATTTCTCCTAAATACATTTTCCAGCCAGCTTCATTTGTCTTTTGATTCCAAACAAATCCTTCTTTAATTTCATTCGTAGAAGGTGTATTATTTCGGTCATCAATCATTGGATAAAGTGGCATTTGAAAACAAATAGAAGGATATTTTCGATCGCGAGCTAATAATGTCAATGCTGCTGTTAGTCCACCGCCAGCGCTCGCTCCTGCAACACCAATTCGATTCGAATCAATGTTTAATGGCTCTGCGTTATCAGCAATCCATTTTAATGCTGCATAACAATCCTCAATTGGTGCTGGATAAGGATGCTCTGGAGCTAAACGGTAGTCTACAGACACGACCACACAGCCAGCTTCTTTTGCAAACCTCATACAAGTATCATCATTATCATCTATAGACCCTAAGATATAACCACCACCATGTATCCATAACAGGACAGGTAAGGATCCATTATTTAATTTAGGACGATAAATTCTTAATGGTAATGGATTAGCGTCAGGTCCAACAATGACTTCATCTGTTAATGAAAGGGATTCATCAACAACAGTAGGTGGTCTCATTTGCGATATTCCTTCTCTGATTGTTTGTATGTTCTCTGGGCGTAAATCGAGATCAGGAAACTTTTCTAAACCTGGTAATAAATCTGCATTTACTCGGTTCTTCATTTTAACACCCCTATTTTTAATTGTTTTTACATATGTAAAGTAGATTCTAAGTAGTTTAATTGTGAGAAAATCATCACCATTAAATTGTAAAGTGGATATGTCATAATCGTCAACTGAATATTCGAAAAATAAACCTTCTTTTAGGAGAAAGTTTCATGCAACTAATTATACAAGAAGGTGATTTAGGGCCAAAGTGGTTTTATGTCGCTGTATTTATTTACACTTGGTTTTCCAAATGAGCCAAGTGATGATCCTTTATATTTTCATGATACATTGCATGGAGTACCTGTTCGAATTCATGCTCGGAAAGGATTAACACATTTGTATTCCTTAAAAGAATTTTGGTATATATTTCAGGTAAATTCTCATGCGCAGGCATTGATATAAGAGAACAGTACAAATATTATGTTAACAGGGTATCGGTCCAAAGGCCTTTGAATTTATTCAATCTTATTTGTTTAACTATAGATAGGATTATATGAGTGAAAAGTCCCTTTAGATCTTCTAAATGGACTTTTTTAGGTTTCTAGATACGACTACTGATAAATTGGTGTTATATTAATAAGTCTCGCCACATCGTCATCAAGCTTAGAAATCGATGGTTCCCCAAAACGAAAAAACGAGCTAACCTCTCATAGATAACTGTGGAGAGATAATAATTTTGTTTTGTGAGTCCTTCAAAATATTGAAAACTGGAGATGGTGTTATTTATTGTTTAAGTTGATGACTCTAAAATACCAATTTAGTTGACCTGATAGCGATGAATCCGTACTCCTAAAAAATTCACCTTTGGCATCAGGGAAATTAAATAGGGTGATAATTATTACAAGTGGATTAGGTTTCTTGTGAATTTTAAATTAAAGGTCTTATCCAAAGTTGAGAAAAATCCACATATCCAAAATATTTCATCTTAATATTCGTTAAATCTGATGAAAAAGGAATTTGACGTGTATCATAGTATAAGGGAATCATAATAGAGGATTCTATCAGTTCTTTTTCAAGATTCTTATTTAATGAAGCCCACTCCTCAAAATGTGTATGTTTGTATTTAGAAAGGTGGTTTCTTAGTGATTTATTTGTTTTTAAAACCTTAGCCAATGGTGAATATCTAGCTGTTAAAAAATAATAAAACGATATCTCTTGATTCATCTCGAATACTTCACCATGAATAAAGAGATCGACTTGTTCATTAAGTTTTTCATCCCTAAGATAGTTTTCAAATGGAACCCATTTAACTTGAAAAGGTATATTTTCTTTTTCTAAGATATTCATTAACCATTTTGTTGTCGCTTCTGTATACTGAGTAGCTTTTATAATAAGTGGTTCTTTAAATTCGGGACGTTTTCTTTTTGGAATATTGACTTGATGATCTATGTCTTTCAAACAGCTTTTAATATTTGAGATTTTTTGAGAGTCATATTCATGAATATGATTCATATTGTTAGCGATAATAGAATGTAAGTAATTACGAACATCTATGTGTTGAATTGAGGAATTACGCCAAGCATTCATAATTATAACACCGAAACCTGAATTCCTTTCTACTTGAAAGGTAGAATTACATTTATGGTGTTTGGAAGATTGATAAATAGTATCAAATTCTAGAGGGACCTGAATGAATTCTACTGTATCTAGCAATGGTCTTTCTTGAAAATAATCATGAAATGCTATCAATGATGTTTTCTCCAGGTTATTCTCCCCTATATAAAAACCACCGGTTCCTATGATTTGGCCGTTATTTTCTTTATAAATGCTTGTATTTATCATGCATAACATTTGTAAACAATAACTACAACTATCTGGATAATGTATATCAATAATTAATGGTGATACAATCTCTATTTTGTCTATGGGTGCCCATAAGTCTTTATAGTATTTATGACTACGTAGTTTTGAGAGACATAGTTTCACGTCAGCCGCTGTTAAGATGGATCCATCATGAAATTTTATAGACTTTTTTAAATATAGTCTAAGCTTAGATTGAGTTAAATCCCAACTGTGAACTATTTCAGGGAATATGTTCCCCTTTTCATCCATATAAACAAGTCGATTGAAAACGTTCGCGACAATATGTGCACTATGTACATCGGTAGCCTCTAGCGGGTGTGTTGTTAAAAAGGGCTTTCTTCTTGGAATAATTAATTTATCATCCGAATTATGTATATAGCCAAATTTTGAATGAAACTTAGTCATCAAGCGTAGTTTACTGTTTGGAGACCAATTATATAGTAAATATTTACTACTTTTTTCAACAGGTTGTTGATCCATAAATTCCATTACTTGTGACTCATAGATTTGTTCTATATTTTTCAACCATTGGAGAGAGGAGGAATTTCCTCTACCTTTTCCAGAAATGAAAGTCAGCCAACCTTCATCCATCCATTTATGTAAGTAACGTACTGTTTGCTTTGTACTTAAATTTAAAAAATCTGCTAGGTCTTGTATTTTTATATTTCCTGAAGAAAATGATTGCCATAGATTCAGTAAATTTTTATCCATTTTCCTATCTCCTTTTATAAGTGGACATGTTTTTCTTAATATGTCCATTTTTAGTTTGATAAGTCTAGTTTAATATAACATTAGACAAAGGGAGGAGATACGATGAATTGGAAAGACTTTGAGCAAAATATAAAAGTACGCTTAATTACATCGTTTTTTAATCGTGCTGTTACATCAGCAGTAATGCCTTTCATGGCATTGTTTTTTGCTCAAGAAATAAATAAAGTATGGGCCGGGTTATTTTTAATCTTAACAGTTATTTTAAGTTTTTTTTCAAATTTAATTGGAGGTTACATTTCAGATCGCTTTCAACGAAAGAAAATCTTATTGTTAACTTCTTTTTCTAGTACTTTGATGTTTTTATTCATGACTTTAAGCTTATATCCTACAGATAAGATGATTTGGGTATTTGCAATCGCTTATGTAGGTTTTATAATAACTAGCAGTCTTGGGCGCCCATCCATGCAAGCTATCATCATAGACTCAACTACACCAGAAAATCGAAAAGCTGTTTATACAATTGACTATTGGCTTATGAATCTTTCTATGGCAATTGGTGCAGCATTAGGTGGCTTTTTATACATTAATCACCAAAAAGAGTTGTTTATATTACTGACTTTTGTTTCTGCTACATTACCGATTGCTTATAAAATTTGGTTAGTTGCAGAAGTTAAAGAGTGCTTAGAAAAAAGGAAGGGAAATATAGTACTTGATCTAATTCAAAACTATAAAGTTGCTATTCGAGATAGGGCATTTTTAAGAGTTGTAATAGGGTCTACCTGCATATTTGCGGCAGAGTTTTCTTTAAACAGTTATATTGGTGTACGACTTTCAGAAACATTCAATCCAATAAGCATTGGGAACTTTGAAATAGTAGGAGTGAGGATGCTAAGTATTCTTAACATACAAAATATGCTTTTAGTAGTATGTTTAACGTTTATTGTAAATAAATTTACAGATCATCTAAGTGGAAAAAAAGCGTTACTTTTAGGTCTTGTGCTCTATGGTGTAGGCTATGTGACAGTAACATCTGCAAACACTTGGTACGTACTGATTATTTTTAATTTTATTTCCACTGTTGGTGAACTTGTCTACTCCCCAATCAGAAATGCAGAACAAGCTAATATGATTCCGGCTGATAAAAGAGGATCGTATTCAGCTTTTGCGGGTCTATCAGATATTGGTGCGGATCTAATTGCAAGAATGACTATTATCGTCGGTGCATTATTGGTTCCTACGATGATGTCTGTTTACATTAGTATCATTGTAATAATAGGGACATTTTTCCTATATAATGGCTTGTTCGTTAGAACTAATAGTCAGTCTCAGGAAAGATTGAATAAAATGTCATCATAATATAATACTTAAAATGAAAAATACGCTATTCTTTCTATAGAATCGTAGGATAGATTTGTAAAAGGGGATTATACAACTTTGGAGGAATTATTATGGTAAAATATATTTCAATTCTTGGTTCAACCGGTTCAGTTGGTACGTCTGCATTAGATGTAGTCACTTCTCATCCGGAACATTTTAAAATTATTGGTTTAACAGCAAATCACAATATTGACCTTCTCGAAAAACAAATATATACATTTCACCCTCGAATTGTAAGTGTAAGTACAAAAGAATTAGCAGATGCTCTTCGGAAGCGAATTCCTACGGACACAAAAGTCACAAATGGAACAGATGGATTAATTGAAGTTGCAACTCACCCTGATTCTAATCTTGTATTATCTTCAGTTGTCGGTGTCGCTGGTCTCCTTCCAACAATTAAAGCATTAAAAGCGAAAAAAGATATAGCAATTGCTAACAAAGAAACATTAGTTGCGGCAGGGCATATTGTGACAGATTTAGCGAAACAAAACGGCTGCCGCTTAATTCCAGTAGACAGTGAACACTCTGCCATTTTTCAATGTTTAAATGGGGAAAATACTCAAGAAATCGAGAGGCTTATTGTTACTGCTTCCGGCGGTGCATTTCAAGATAAAATGCGCGAAGAAATGGAAATCTTACAAGCTAAAGATGCCTTAAAGCATCCAAACTGGTTAATGGGAGCAAAACTAACCATTGATTCAGCTACATTAATGAACAAAGGCTTTGAAGTCATGGAAGCACGTTGGTTATTTGATATCCCTTATGAGAAAATTGATGTTTTAATTCATAAAGAAAGTGTTATTCATTCTTTAGTTGAATTTATAGACGGCTCTATCATGGCACAGCTCGGTGCCCCTGACATGAGAATGCCGATTCAATATGCATTCCATTATCCAACTAGATTACAATCAAACTATAAAAAATTAAACCTACTAGAGATAGCTAGCCTAAACTTTGAAAAACCAAATTTCAAAAAATTCCCTTGCTTACATTATGCGTATGAATCAGGAAAAATTGGTGGTACAACACCAGCTGTATTAAATGCAGCGAATGAAATTGCAAATGCGCTATATTTACAAAATGAAATTTCATTTTTTGATATTGAAAAGACAATTTATTCCACTCTTGAAGCTCATCATAGCATTGCAAATCCAGATTTAGAAACAGTAATAGACGCCGATCGTTGGGCTCGTGAATATGCAAACGAATTATTAATTAAAAAATGAAAAAAGAACTAGAACAGAACGCGTCTGTTTTAGCACTCTTTTTTACGTGTTCTATTATTTTATTACATAATACATTTTCGTTCACGGAATTGTAAAGAAACGTATTTAAGATATCGCATGTAGAAGGCTTTATAGTGAGTATTAGTTATGGTCATCGGGAAAGTTTTTTTAAATTAATATAAGCTATATATGGAATAAAGAAACTTAAAAAGTTGGAGGTAATTATGAAAACTTTCATATATATGGTGAGACATGGGGATTCGCCAAAATCTGGTAAAGAACAAACGAGAGGATTAACTGAAAAAGGAAAATTAGATGTTCAACGAATAACAGATGCATTACAAGATGAGGGAATCGACGTAGTTATCTCAAGTCCATACAATCGTTCAATTCTAACTGTTCAGCAGTTAGCGAAGCAAATAGGACAAGAAGTTTTAGTATTTGAGGACTTAAAAGAGAGAATCTTTATTGCTGAAGAGGAACGAATGTCGGATAAAGAATTATTCCCTTTGATAAAAAAGTCATTCTTAGACCCCGACTTTGCTTTAATGGGAGGAGAGTCTAATGTCGACTGTCAGAAACGTGCTATAAAAGTCTTAAAAGAATTATTAAACACCTATCGAGGACAGAAAGTAGTATTAGGCACTCATGGAGCTGTTATGACTTTGATGATGGGGTATTATGACAGTAAGTATGATTTGAATTTTTTACTACAGACATCAAAACCAGATATATATAGAATGGAATTCAATGGACAGGAATTGGTGGAGGTTAAAAGATTGTGGGAAATTTCATAGATTGACTTTATTCATCCATAGCTTCTCACAATGACGTGTATTATAAGCAATAGGGTTACTGCGGTAACTCTTTTTCTTATGGCACTGACGGGGGATTGATTTCAACAATCTAAAAAATTCGGTTCCTTAGCGTACAAAATTCATGTTTTGTTCTTGCTATCCCGAGGTGAAATGGGAGGGAATGTTTTTGGGCAGGATACCTTTAAAGCTATTTTTTAAATCAACCCTATTTTTTTCTTATGTGGTATTGTTGTTTATTTTATATTTCAGATTATTTTTGTCTGGAGTGTTTCGATAGGATTAGGGAGGGATGATATTGTCGGATTTTTTTATAATAAGTATATAATTGGCCGTCTACCTGTTAGCTATAATTTATATAAAAAAGATAGTGGAGAAACTATATTAGATAATGTTATTTGTTATTCAACTAACTGATGCAATAGTAATTTAAGAGCTGCGATTGTAGCTCTTTTTTTTTTGCAGCTAACGATGCAGTTTAGTAAAAGAAGGATTTTAATTTTCTATGATGAAAAATGTAATCAAGATAAAATCTAAGAAGGAGGTTTAAATACTATAAAAAAATGTTTTGTAGTATGAATGTAAGGGAGGAGAGCTAACTTGGAAATCACAACCGAAAGATTAATAATTAGACCTTTTAAGAGTACTGATTTACAGGATGTATTTGCTATTTATAATAATGATGATACATGTAAGTTCCTATTACATAATAAGTGGACTCACGAAGATATGCAGAAAAGATTTAATAAGAAGCTAGCAAACAATGTACTCACTAAAGAATCACTATTAAGTTTGGCAGTTATATACAAGACTAAAGTAGTTGGTGATTTATCCGTATGGTACACAGATATGAAAGACACTGTTGAGATTGGTTATAGTTTTTCAAATGAAGTAACTGGGAGAGGTTTGGCAACAGAAGCAGTAAGTAGTTTGGTATTTAAATTATTTAATGAATTAAATGTACATCGTATACAAGCTAATCTTGATGCACGTAATACAGCTTCACAAAAATTGTGTGAACGAATAGGCATGAGAAAGGAAGCCCATTTCATACAAGATTTTTGGAATAAAAATGAATGGACAGATAGTATTGTATATGGAATGTTACCCTCCGACTTGTAGTAATAGGCTTAGTATTTTATGATACTATCGGGTGCGTTTGTCGAATAACAAAGGGCGTAACATATTATATATGACTAATATGTTATGCCCTTTAATTTATTAATCTTTTTTTAATTTAGGTCTTGATAACGTACGAAATCCGCGTTTTGTTGGTGCTACCGCATGCCCATCAAGCTAAGGTTATATAAGTTTAATTTCAGGTGAGATTTTTTCTTTTTCTAAAGATTCAGTGTATGTTCTTTCAAGATTTGCATACCAAATAAATGAGCTCTATTTTCAAGTTCACAACACTTATTCCTTCTTAATTAACTCTTTTTAGAGCAAACTTCGTAACTTGCTTCCGAGTTCTAAACCCCAATGCGATAGCAGCGCCAATACAACTAGAAAAACAACCAGCAAACAAATACAATGATGAGTCGGACTCACCGATTAAAACGGAAGCGATTCCTCCAATTACCGGGAAAAGTGCAACCATATAGCCACTTCGAGTTCCTCCAATTTTTTCTACAAGCTTTAAATAGAATAACCATGCTACAAATGAAGCAACGAAAGTTAAATATAGCAACACAAATAAATATGAAAACGATGTTGGAAATATAAATTCTTGTCCTTGAAATAATACAATTACTCCCATCAATAAACTGCCCACTGTAAATCCAATGGCATTTGCATAGATAGGATTCACCTTGTGACTTGCATTTCGTGCCGAGCAGGCATCACCTATTGCTGTAACAAGCGTACCTAAGATCGCAAACATAATTCCTTTTATGTCATTGGACCCTTGAAAGTTGTTCAAATTCGGATAGATGAGAATACATACGCCTAATACACCAAAAATCCCCCCAACCAAAACGCGTGAATGTAACTCTTCTTTTAAAAAAATCCGAAGGGTAATCGGGGTCAAAATCACTTTTAATGAAAAAACCAATGTTACGATTGCGGCAGAACTCAAAATTGTGGCGTAATAAAGGCATAAATAGCTTAATGCAAAGTTACATACACCAAAAACTATTACAAATGGGATATCTTTTCTTGTTGGCATCCCTCTTGGTCGAAGGAACCAAACAAGAATCAAAAATAAAAAGGCTGTCATAACTAGACGATAAGTTAAGGATAATTCTAAGCTGACAGGAGTTCCTTGGATTTTTACTGCAATAAAGTTGAGTCCCCATACAATTAAACAAAATATGTACATAAATATTGTCATAAGTTTTCTCCCAAATAAATATTTTTCTAAATTCATTATGCATTTATACTGTCATTTCTAAAAGGTACAGTTTACAATAAATACAAATGACAGATGAGGTATTACAATGATGAATGAACTAATATTTAATATCAATCGAGAAAGTAACACTCCTATGTACCAACAAGTTTATCAATACATACGTACTCAGATTTTATCTGGTAAATTAGAAAAGGGTACAAAATTGCCATCGATTAGACAACTTGCTATCCAATTAGAGGTCAGCAGAAACACAACACAAGTAGCCTATGAACAACTGCAATCGGAAGGATATATTCGAAGTGAGAACAAAAAGGGATTTTTTGTAGCGGCTACCATATCGGATGAGACACTTAATTATGAACCCATTAGAGAACAGCATCATGAAACAAATCGCACTGCCACGGAAACTATTGACTTTAAGATTGGGACAGTGGATCAAGAAAACTTCCCTTTGAAAAAATGGAGAATGCTTACAAACAAAGTCATTAAAGACTCTAGCATGTTTTCATACGGAGAAAAACAAGGCGACATTGAATTAAGGAAGGTACTAACAGATTACTTGTTTCAATCAAGAGGAGTTAATACTTCTGCAGAACAAATTATTATTGGCAGTAGCACACAGCACTTGTTATTACTTTTGTCGCTGTTGCTAAAGCAAGACTATCATTATCTGGCAGTAGAAGACCCTGGATATAATGTGGCAAGGGAACTTTTTGTTCTTCAATCATTTATTATTGATCCAATCCCGGTAAAAGAACAAGGCATCCAAGTCGATCTCCTTTTAACATCGCCTTCCAGACTTTTATATGTCACTCCTACTCATCACTTTCCATATGGAGTGACTATCCCCGTCAATGAAAGATTAAAGTTAATTCAATGGGCAAAAAGGGTGGACGGATATATTATTGAGGATGATTATGATAGTGAATTTCGATACATCCATCAACCTATACCATCGCTTCAAAGTTTAGATTCTAATGATAGGGTGGTTTATTTAGGAACTTTTTCAAAAGCACTGCTACCCTCTATCCGTGTCAGTTATATGGTTTTGCCTAGGAGGCTAACAAGTGCATATAAAAAGATACTCCCTTTGCTGGAGCAAACATCCTCATCTATTCATCAGCGAACACTGGCGACCTTTATGAATGAAGGATATTGGTACTCACACTTAAGGAAGATGAAAGCTTTGTATAAACGTAAAATGAATCTATTGAATAGGGAATTATTAAAAAATTTTAAGAATCATGTTGAAATAAAAGGTGGTAACTCCGGAATTTTCGTTATTATTGAAGTGAAAACAGAAATGAGTGAAAAAATGCTAATTGAAAGGGCATATGAACACGGAATTGTAGTTTATCCTTGTTCAAAATATTTCTCGAACTACATACCACGATATCCCCATATTCAACTTGGATTGGGTAATTTATGTGAAAAAAAGATAATAGAAGGAGTTTCTCAATTAGCAAAAATTTGGCTGTAATCTTGATTTTTACCCTGAAAAAAATTTTTCGTTCTTCCTAATAGGGGTCATCATACATCACTGTCAAGTTAAGAAATTAATTGTTCCCCCAAAAGGAAAAAGTGCCCCTAATACCCTTAAATAGCTGTAAAAGGTGAAATTTTTGTTAAGGGGGTTCTCAAAATCTTAGCTTGAGGGGCATATTACGCTACCCCCTCTTCTAAACGAAGTGAAAGTGGGGGTAGTGTAATTTATGGATGTATGAATGGAGATTAGGCAGGATTAAAGTCATCGCCAGCCGGGTTATTGGTGAGGTTGGTCTGGGCCAGATTATTTAATTATTAAAAATGCTGTAGAAATGAAGTCATTAGCGCTTATGCTCCATATTTTAAGTATGGAACTGCAGTTTACAGCGATTAAATAAATGAATCAAAAAAGATCTGTTTAAAAGTAGATTCTTTTTTTGATTCATTGGAGTAGAGAAATGTTAATGTATGTTATAATTTGATAGTTTTGTATACAATATATCTATACTCTCTTTATCCGTTTTAAAAATATTAAGTATACGTGCCATAATATAGTAATTCTCACCGCCACGTTTAGCTACAAGAGCATTCTTCGCATTTTCTTTAATGACCCCATTCTCTAATACAGCGTATGCTTTATTAAAATCACCTTTCTCAAATACAACACAACATGTAAGTAATGAAATACCATAATAATATCCGATAACGTCATACGAATTAAAACTACTATTCGGCATCAGTTTTAATTCATATGTTTGTATTACATCTGCTACAAGTCGTGTTACCTCTTGAGATTCAATAAACTGCGTCATACGTAAACAATGTTTTCTATTTAGTGGAGCATGAGCGAACGACTTCAATTTACTAATAAGTTTCTTTAATACCTTTTGATCTTCATCATTTAAGGTATCTATTTTAGATAATAATATGTCACTTGTCTTTTCCATTTCGAATCTCCTTCAAAAATTTATTATAGCCACACTTATATTTATATCAAGAATCTACATGCTTCCCTATAGATACGACAATTTTTAGGGAAGCTTGACGAAGAACTAATGGGAACTTAGAACAGGTGCAAACAAATAGATACATAAACAATTTTAGTTATATAAAAATTATACAACTAAAAGAAATATTATTGAAGTACTGTTACTGTGCCTGAAAGTTTAAAGTATTTTCCAATAAATAAAGGAGATTCTAAAATGAAAATCCCACCATGACGGACAATTTCGCCACCAATACCAAAAGAATCAGCGGTATCTAATCCACGTTTGAAATCATAATACTCTTTAAATAAATTCGTTGCTATTTGTAATGCTAAACATGCAAGCATCATCGCAATAAATAAAAGCCAATTAATTTCGGCAACATAAAGTGATGCAACTGTCCCTAATATTACAGGAGAAAACGTTGCCGTTAATGTATGTGGGCGCCTCATTTTCCACATTACTTTAAAAATAAGCCCAAAGAATTATTTAATTCTTTGGGCTTATTTTTGGTTCTGGTGCAAAAACTTCAAGATAATTGCAAGTAATCTCTTAAACTTGGACATATTGATAGTATTATTCTAAAAAAAGTGGGGGATCGGTATGGAAAAGGAGTTTTTGGTGCAAAAAAATACTGTCGTTGTGTACACCAGAACCAGCGATCCTCCTTGTATATTTATATTACTAGTCTGAAAATTAATAGTTAACTAGGGGACAACTTGAAGAATTATAAGGAAAACATTAAGGTTGGATAATTATGGTCATGATGAAGGGGTGAAAATTATAATTTCACTTACATTTAAACATAAAGAATATTTAAGATTAGAGGACAGGTATGTATAAAAAATGTATAAAAATTATATTATTCTAGTATAAATATAGAAGTAAATTATGAGGTGGAAATAGCAGCTAAAGATAAAAAGTTTCCTTAAGTCGAGTGGGGGAAGAATTTGCAAGTGCAAAAGGATTTTATTTTCTTTTGTGGAATGTTATTCATATTTACTTTATGAAAATTTGGAAAGGAGAATATTTATGAAACATTCCTTATTGGAGACAAATACAGATCCAGGAAAGAAAGAATCATTGCTTACACGGTGTGCAAATGTATTTTCGAGATGGTCTCAGAAATATGTCCCGGATGCCTTTGTTATTGCTGTGCTGCTCACTTTATTTACTTTCATAATAGCTTTGTTGATGAATCCCTCAAATCCGTACAAAATCGTAAAATCCTGGGGGGATGGGTTTTGGACTTATTTAACGTTTACAATGCAAATGGTATTGCTAATGGTTACAGGGATGACGTTAGCTTCTGTCCCGTTTGTTAATAGAGGCTTGCAGTCAGTTGCAAAGTTAGCCGATACACCTCAAAAGGCTTATACGATGACATTTTTAATCAGTGCAATTGCATACTATATCAATTGGGGATTAGCGGTAGTTGTGGGAGCGATCATTGCGAAGGAAGTAGCGAAAAAGAATCCGAATGCACATTTTCCATTACTTGTAGCAGCTGCTTATGCTCCGACAGCCTTATATAGCGCTGGTCTCTCTAGTTCTATTGGCTTGACAATTGCCACAAAGGATCATTTTCTTGTAGATATGATTGGAATTATTCCTACCTCACAAACAATCTTTGGTTACTCTACTCTAATTATTTTTTTCACTCTATTCATCACGATGCCAATTATTATTGTACTTATGGCTCCAAAAAGCGGGATTATCAGGTATAAAGCACTCGAAACAGATACACATTCTTTTGTAAAACCTCCTCAAAAGAATTTAACTACTGCGGAAAAGCTGGAATGGACACCGGTTCTAGGAATAGTATTAGGTGCAATCGGCACGTTGTATTGTGTTTATGAATTCATAAACGGTCATAGTTTAGATTTAAATATTATTAATTTGTTTTTCTTATCACTTGGTTTGCTCCTGCATGGTTCTCTTGGCAACTTTGCACAAGGATTCAAAGAATCTGCGCAATCCATTTCTCCAATTATCCTACAGTTTCCATTTTATGCGGGGATTATTGCTGTTTTAGGTAGTTCAGGATTGGGAAGCTCAATCATTGAATGGATGGCATCCATTGCGTCAAAGGATACATTTGATATATTTACATATTGGTCAGCGGGATTGGTGAACTTATTAGCGCCATCTGGCGGGGGGCAATGGGCTTTGCAAGGGCCACTGCAGGTCCCGGCAGGCTTGAAGTTAGGTGTAGATCCGGCTACTATCGCTATGGCGGTAGGCTGGGGGGACGCATGGACAAATTTGATTCAGCCGTTCTGGGCACTACCTCTTTTAGGAGTGCTGGGATTGAAAATTAAAGATATCATGGGTTATTGTTTCATTCTCTGCATTTGGGTCGGGATTGTTACAAGTGTATTGATGCTATTTGTATATTAGATTTCACAGGAATACGCATCACTATCAAGTCAAGGGCTTGAAACACCATTAAAATGAAAGTAAAACGGATTTAGAAGTATAGACGAAGTATTTATGAACACCCTAGATTTCAGTATCAACTTTCCGGATATCTATGTTATTCAATGTAGGAAAGGCGATTTTTATTTCAAAGAGGTTATTTAGAGGAAATCTAGTAAAGCCAAAGTGTGGATTAATGTATTTACTGCCAAACCAGGTAAATTAGATGAATTAGTTGCTATCCAAGCTGAAAAACTACTTAAGAAAAGGTATTCCTGGTTGGATTAGCAGTCGTTGACATCGTTCTATTAATAAAAAAAGGCAATTATGATGACTACCTTTGAGAGTATTGAATATCATAAAAATTGGTTAGGAAAAAATGATTTCTCTGAACACTTAAACAAGATTAAACACTTAATTGAAGGAGTAAAAAGTGGGTAATACACGTTAGTGGAAAACATTGAAAATATGTAAACTACTTATATTCTAAATTTCTATTTATCCTCTTGATAGTAAAAAGTTGATATACCGGAAATAAAAGCCCATGGAAGAACTCCATGGGCCTCATCAATTAATAAAGTAAAATCAAAATTATGTTGAATTTTGAAGCACCACTAAAACAAAAATTTTATCTCTTAACAGTTATATATGAGAATTAAGCTCATTTTTTCGTTTTGGGGTGAATCTGTTTTCTTAAGTTGATGGGCATGTGACACTACCCCACACCCATCAACTTAAGGGATATTTTTATACAAAATGCGATCTTTTCACGTAGTATTTTATTATCGTTTAT